>NZ_JBEXOT010000104.1:0-1135 GCF_040611675.1 Streptomyces sp. NPDC006551 | reverse complement strand
GGAGGAGCACGACATGCTCCGGGAGACGGTTCGTGCGCTGGCGGAGGCGAAGATCGCGCCGTTCGCGGCGGCGGTGGACGAGGAGGGCCGGTTCCCCCGGGAGGCGCTGGACGCGCTGGTGGCGGCGGATCTGCACGCGGTGCATGTGCCGGAGACGTACGGGGGTGCGGGGGCGGACGCGCTGGCGACGGTGATCGTGATCGAGGAGGTCGCGCGGGTGTGCGGCAGCTCGTCGCTGATCCCGGCGGTGAACAAGCTGGGCTCGCTGCCGGTGATCCTGTCGGGGTCGGAGGAGCTGAAGCACCGGTACCTCGGGCCGCTGGCCAAGGGGGACGCGATGTTCTCGTACTGCCTGTCGGAGCCGGACGCCGGCTCGGACGCGGCGGGGATGAAGACCCGGGCGGTGCGGGACGGCGACTTCTACGTCCTCAACGGTGTGAAGCGGTGGATCACCAACGCCGGGGAGTCGGAGTTCTACACGGTGATGGCCGTCACCGATCCCGAGAAGCGGTCCAAGGGCATCTCCGCGTTCGTGGTGGAGAAGTCCGACGAGGGCGTGTCGTTCGGGGCGCCGGAGAAGAAGCTCGGCATCAAGGGCTCCCCGACCCGGGAGGTCTACCTCGACAACGTGCGGATCCCGGCGAGCCGGATGATCGGGGCGGAGGGCACCGGTTTCGCCACCGCGATGAAGACCCTGGACCACACCCGGATCACCATCGCCGCCCAGGCCATCGGCATCGCCCAGGGCGCCCTGGACTACGCCAAGGGCTACGTCACCGAGCGCAAGCAGTTCGGCAAGCCGATCGCCGACTTCCAGGGCGTGCAGTTCATGCTCGCCGACATGGCCATGAAGCTCGAGGCCGCCCGCCAGCTCACCTACGCCGCCGCCGCCAAGTCCGAGCGCGTGTCCGCCGGAGGTGACAAGGAGGCCCTGACCTTCTTCGGCGCCGCGGCCAAGTGCTTCGCCTCCGACGTCGCCATGGAGGTCACCACCGACGCCGTCCAGCTCCTGGGCGGCTACGGCTACACCCGCGACTACCCCGTCGAGCGCATGATGCGCGACGCCAAGATCACCCAGATCTACGAAGGCACCAACCAGGTCCAGCGCATCGTCATGGCCCGCAACCTCCCGTAA
>NZ_JBEXOT010000103.1:0-1345 GCF_040611675.1 Streptomyces sp. NPDC006551 | reverse complement strand
CTAAGGGCTGTCCCGCAAACGATCTCCGTCTCAGAGCCGTCGCGGGTAGGCGGGGTGATCGGCGTAGGGTGAGGCGAGGTCGAGCAGGTCGTCGCATGGCCAGGTCTCGCCGTCGTACTGGCAGTCATCGCGGTTGTCCCACGGTAGTTCGGGATCGCCGGTGGCTGGACTGAGTACATGGCGGGCGAGCACGCGTCGCTTGGCTTCGACCTCCCGCAGAACGCGAGCCGGGTTGTGCAGCGCGACGTGCAGGGCGATCGTGGGATGGAAGCCGGAGAGTTCTCCTTGGCAGAAGTCGACCGTTTGCCCGTGAGCGGTCCACTCCCCGCAGCCGTCACCGTCGCTGCGTCGGGCCAGGTCGGCCTCCTCGTCCAGCCGTGCGTGGAGGAACGTCACAAGGTCTTGGCTCATGGGGTCATCCTGGACGATGCATGAGGCCCGGTCGCCTGATTTCCATGCTGTGGGCAGGGCCCGGCTGGCAGGCCCGACAACTGGAATGATCTTGCTGTGGCTGGTGTGATCACGGCGTCCGAGCCGTCCTGGATAGCCCCGTTCTCCGGGCTGAGCCCTCGCGCCTTCGGCAAGTTGGTGACGGTGCTGCGGCGCCAGGGTGCGGACGCGGTCCGCAGGGGCCGGCCGTGGAGCCTTCCGCTGGAGGACCGGGCCCTGCTCGTCGCGGCGTACTGGCGCACGAACCTGACCATGCGCCAGCTCGCCCCGCTGTTCGGGATCTCGAAGTCGGCGGCGGACCGGATCATCGACAACCTCGGGCCGATGCTCGCCCTCCAGCCCCGCAAGCGGTTCGCCAAGGGCACCGTGCTCATCGTGGACGGCACCTTGGTGCCCACCCGGGACCACACGATCGCCGAGCGGTCGAAGAACTACCGGTACTCCACCAACCACCAAGTCGTCATCGACGCCGACACCCGCCTGGTCGTCGTGATCGGCCGGCCCCTCGCCGGGAACCGCAACGACTGCAAGGCGTGGGAAGAATCCGGCGCCAAAGCCGCCGTCGGAAAGACCCTCACGATCGCCGACGGCGGCTATCCCGGCACCGGGCTCGTCATCCCTCACCGCAGAGAGCGCGGCCAGACCGAACTTCCAGCCTGGAAGGAAGAAGACAACAAGTCCCACAAGCAGGTCCGGGCCCGGGTCGAGCACGTCTTCGCCCGGATGAAGACCTGGAAGATCCTCCGCGACTGCCGCCTCAAAGGAGACGGTGTCCACCACGCCATGCTCGGCATCGCACAGATGCACAACCTCGCCCTCGCCGGATAGGCCAGCGGGCCGCACGGCGGCCCACCACGCCCGAGGCGTCAAAGATCATTAACGGGACAGCCCTTAG
>NZ_JBEXOT010000102.1:0-1443 GCF_040611675.1 Streptomyces sp. NPDC006551 | reverse complement strand
AACTCGCCGCCCGTTACAAGGCCGGAGTCCACATCGCCTCACTCATCCTCTGGCTCCGTGAACCCATCCAAGATCTTTTGTCAGACAGGACCTAGGCGGTGTCTTCAAATGATCACCGTGGTGGATCATGGTCTCGTGATACGTCGCCATGAACTGTCCGACGCCGAGTGGGAGTTCGTCCGGCCGTTGCTGCCCGTGTCGTTGCGGGGGCGGAAGCGGCTGGACGACCGCCGGGTCTTGAACGGGATCGTGTGGAAGTTCCGGACCGGGACAGCCTGGCGGGATGTGCCCGAGCGTTACGGTCCGTGGGCCACGCTCCATACGCGTTTTCGCAGGTGGGCGACGGACGGGACGTTCGACCGGATGCTGCGGGCTGCTCAGGCGAAGGCGGACGCGGCGGGCGACGTCGAGTGGCTGGTGTCCGTCGATTCCACGGTCGTCCGGGCCCACCAGCATGCGGTCGGCGCCCGAAAAGGGGGCTCCGCGACCCGGCGCTCGGTCGGTCCAGAGGCGGGCTGACCAGCAAGATTCACCTGGCCTGCGACGGCCGAGGCCGTCCGCTCGCTTTCGTCGTCACTGGCGGCAACACCAACGACTGCACCCGGTTCACCGCCGTGATGGAAGCGATCCGGGTGCCCCGGATCGGACCCGGCCGGCCCCGGGTCCGGCCCGATCACGTCCTGGGCGACAAGGGCTACAGCTCGAAAGCGATCCACACCTGGCTCCGCCGCCGCGGCATCCCGCACACGATTCCCGAGCGGGCCGATCAGGCCCGCAACCGGGCCCGGCGCGGCAGCCGAGGAGGCCGCCCGCCGGCCTTCGACCGCGAGACCTACAAGCACCGCAACGTCGTGGAACGGTGCTTCAACCGACTCAAGCAGTGGCGCGGCATCGCCACTCGCTACGACAAAACCGCCCAGTCCTACGAAGCGGCAGTCACCCTCGCATCACTCCTGATGTGGGCGTGACATTTGACGACAGAACCTAGCGGCCGTGACGCGCTCAAGCTCTTCAACGAGAACATCACCGCATGGGATGTGGTCAGGCGATGACGCCTAAGGAGCAGGATCTGGTCATGGGCTTGGTGGTCGCACCGTGCTCGCCCCCGACGCGCACGATCGACGAGGTGCTCGCCCACTTCGGCGAGCCCGACGGTGGGGCGCTGGCGCTCCGGCTGCTCCGGGACGCCATGGAGCGCCTGGACGCCGACGACGTCGAGATGGCGTTGACCGTCCATGGCGCCGCCGACGCCTCGGTCGAGGAGTTCCTGGAGCCGTTGATCGAGCTGTTCCCTGCCGACTGGCACAGGGAGCACGAGGACATCGTGTCCATGCTGGGCGAGCTCCGCTCGCCCAGGACGGTGCCGGCGCTCGTCGCGGCGACTCGCTGGGTTCCCGAGTACCTGGACTTCGACGAGTCCCGGGCCCTCGCGGTGAAGGCGAT
>NZ_JBEXOT010000101.1:0-1675 GCF_040611675.1 Streptomyces sp. NPDC006551 | reverse complement strand
CGGCGCCCTGCCGGTAGAGGCGGGTGAGGGTGTCCGGACCGGCGTGGGCCTCCTGGAGGAGGAGGGGGCGGACCGGAGGCGTGCGCGCCGATGCGGCGCCGCGTGCCGCGAGGCCGTACCCCACCGGACGGCACGCCCACCCGCACGCCGGCTCGGATGCCGCAATATGGTGCTCCGGCTGACATAGCGGACGTGTGGCGGGGTAGCGGGGCACTCATGGACACCACACCACTGCGCGCCGTCGCACTCGTCTGCACCCTGTCGCCGTCGCCCGCTCCTTCCAGCTCGCAGCTGCTTGCGGAACAGACCATGGCCGCCCTCAGCGAGCACGGCGTCACGGGCAAGACCATCCGCATCGCCGACCGCAACGTCCTGCCGGGCGTGAAGACGGACATGGGCCAGGGGGACGAATGGCCCGAGATCCGGGACACCATCCTGGGCGCGGACATCCTGGTCCTGTCCACCCCGATCTGGCTCGGCCATCCGTCGAGCATCGCCCAGCGTGTCCTGGAACGTCTGGACGCCGAACTCTCCGAGACGGACGACGAGGGCCGCCCGCTGACGTACGGGAAGGTCGCCGCCGTCTGCGTGGTGGGGAACGAGGACGGAGCGCACAAGGTGAGCGCCGACCTCTTCCAGGGCCTCAACGACGTCGGCTTCACCCTCGCACCCGGAGCGGTCACGTACTGGGTCGGGGAAGCCATGCAGGGCACCGACTACCAGGACCTCGACGAGCCCCCCAAGGCCACGGCCCAGACCACCGCCACGCTCGCCGCCAACGCGGCACACCTGGCCCGGCGCCTGAAGCCGGCCCCCTACCCGCCGTCCTGAACGAACGACGGGCAGGACCTCCCAGCAGGCCCCGGACAACCGAAGGAGCAAGACCATGACCGAGAACAGGCGCGGCGAGCGTCGCCCGCGGACCACCCCCTCCGAAGCGGTCGGGGAGAGCGGTGACCAGGAGGCGCGGCGTGCCGCCGACGAGGCGGTCGTCGACGACGATGCCGGGACGCGAGACACGGGAAGCGCGCGAGGCGGCGGAGGCGGGGGAGGCACGGAGGGGACGCGCGGCGGGGGAGGTACGGAGGGGACGCGCGGCGCGCAGGGTCATGCGGCCAAGCGGGAGCGCCCCGGCCTCGGGCGCGAGGAGCAGACG
Source organism: Streptomyces sp. NPDC006551 (assembly GCF_040611675.1). Taxonomy (NCBI): domain Bacteria; kingdom Bacillati; phylum Actinomycetota; class Actinomycetes; order Kitasatosporales; family Streptomycetaceae; genus Streptomyces; species Streptomyces sp. NPDC006551. The sequence continues at coordinate 519 of NZ_JBEXOT010000101.1, read as the reverse complement.
CGTCCGTACCCGTCCGGAGGCGACGACAGCGCACCACCGCGGAGCGAGGACGACTGAGGCGTGGGCTGCGGACGCATGACCGTGGCTCACGAGAAAAGCGGCTCCGGAAAGGAGCCGGATACGCGTCGCTCCGTTCTCCGTGCAGATTTCTTCGTTCAACGCGAATGAGATGGCTTGGGTGATGGTATTCGCTTCATACCTTTTCACTCCGTTCTTCTCGGCGGAGTCATCCAATGGGGTTGCAGGGAGGTCGTCGTGATCATTCTCGGAGTGATCCTGCTGATCATCGGGTTCGTCACCGGAATTTCGATTCTCTGGACCATCGGGCTGATCCTCGCCGTGATCGGTCTGGTGCTGTGGGTCGCCGGTGCCGCGGGGCACGCCGTGGGCGGCCGATCTCACTACTGGTGACCGGAGCGATCCACCACTACTGGTGACCGGACCCAGCCGTCGCACGGCGGCCCGGCCGGCAGCGTGACCGGCCCGGAACGCCGTACGCGCGGGTCTCCCCGCGCGTAC
>NZ_JBEXOT010000100.1:0-1764 GCF_040611675.1 Streptomyces sp. NPDC006551 | reverse complement strand
GGTTCTGGCTCACTTTCTGTGGAGGGCTGACTGAGTGTGATGTCAGTGATGTGTGGTGGGATGGCCGGACCTTGCTGCCGTGACCTGCTGGGAGTCCGCCTTGATGCCCGTGTACTCGTCCCTGACCCACGCCCTGGCCGAGGCTGTGGTCGATGTCCTGTGGTTCATCGAGGGCTGTGACGACGAGCAGATGGATCCGGACGACGCGGTCAAGGTCCTGGAGGGCGTCGGCCACCTGGTCAGCAAGCTGTCGAGTGGTCAGCGGAGCGAGTTCGTCGATCTCCTGGGGACGATGGCTGAAGCCGAGTCCGACCCGGCGCGTCGGGAGTTCCTGGAAGGGTTCCCGGAAGGCTTCGGACTCCTTGATGGTGCGGTCTGACCTGGGGCTCACGAGTAGAGCAGGACGCGCTTGCGCAGGAGAGCGAAGCCGGCCCGGCCGAACATCTGGCGCTTGAGCATCTTGATCCGGTTGACGTGTCCTTCGACGACGCCGGAGTTCCAGGGCAGGGTGAGGCCGGCGATGACGGCATCACGGTCACGGTCGATGCCCGCGGCAAGGGTGTGCAGGCTGGGGAGGGTGTCTTGCCGGACGGCGTCGAGCCACTGCGGCAGCCGTTCGCCCTGGCGCTCGGTGAGCATCTGACCGAAGGACCGGACGTGACCGGTGAGGGCATCGAGTTCGGGGCAATGGACCAGGACAGCTTTGAGCCGAAGGCGGTCGGTCTCTGTCAGGGACTCGGGGCGGCGGAGGATCCAGCTGGCGACGACGCGGGGTGACGGCGGCCGAGCTGTGACGGGGCCGGGAGAGAGCCGCTTCTCCCGGAAGTAGGCGCGAACACGCTGGTAGCTGCCTTGATAGCCGAGCGGAACGATCTCCTCCCACACGGTCCAGGCGTTCGTGCAGCCCTGGTTCCAGCGGTCATCCAGGTAGGGCTTGAACGTGTCGAGCTTGGACGGCCGACCCTGCCACTGCCCGTGGAAGAGGTCTTCCGGGGTGGCTGCGTCGGCGAAGAGCTTCACGGTGCGAGATGTCATGTGGAGCTGGCGGCCGATCGCCCTCCGGCTGAGCCCGGCGGCCAACAGTTCGTGGATGGTCGCGTGCTTGGCGCGGGTGCGGTCTGCAAAGCGGTGGCCGGTGGGCCAGGGCGAGCCGGCAGGGTCTTGGACCTCGTCGGGCTCGGGGGCTGGCGGGGCAGGATCGGGTGCCAGAACCCGCAGGCAGCCCCGGTGGTCGGCAACGCATCGCTCGGCGGCCTCGCTCAGGTTGTGCCAGAGATGCCACCTGTCCGCCACTTGCACCGCCTGGGGTGCCCCGACGGTGGCGCCTTCGGCGAAGAACGGTGCGCGATCGCGGCAGACCACCTCGATCCCCGGCCGTTTCGCGAGCCAAGCGGCAAGGCTGGATGCCTCACGGTCGGGCAGCAGGTCCACCGGCCGCCGGCTTTCAACGTCGACCAGGATGGTCCCGTAGTTGCGACCCTTGTGGGTCGCGTACTCATCGACCCCGACCACCCGTGGGGCCGGAACCTGAGGGTCGGGCAATTCCTCGACCAGCCGTAGCACTGTGCTGCGGCTGACGGGCACTCCGAAGACTCTGGCCAGCCGGGCACCAGCCCGGCCGGCGAGCGCGAGACCGACCGCGGCCAACGTCGACCGCAGCCGCTCAGTCCGCCTCCCGTAACGACGGGTCAACCCTGACAGCTGTTCCGCGAAGGTCCGCCGTCCACACGAGATGACCGAGCAGAGGAACCTGCGGACCCGTAA
>NZ_JBEXOT010000099.1:0-1927 GCF_040611675.1 Streptomyces sp. NPDC006551 | reverse complement strand
TCAGGGAGTCAATGATGACGACGTCGATCCCCCGGGCGGCGGCCACGGCCAGGGCCCGGATGAGGGCCTGCGGCTCGAAGCTGAGCAGCTTCATCGTCTTGAAGGTGAACAGACCGGCGTACTTGGACGCGGAGCCACGTTCCGTGTCGATGACGCCGAGCGTGCCGCCTTCGGGCAGCAGGCCGGTCCCGATGCTCAGGGCGGTGTAGGTCTTGCCGGATCCGGACGGCCCGGTCAGGGCGAGGCGAGCCTTCTCGGCAGCGCGTACGGCGTCCTCGAAGTCGAGTCCATCGACCAGGTTTTGGGTGTGCGAGGTCGGACCGCTCGCGGATGCGGCGGCCTGTGTGGCCGGGGCCATGAGGTCTCCTATGCGGTTGTTGCTGTGGGGCGGAAGGGGTCCGGTTGTCGGCGTCCAGACCCGCTACCGCGCGGCCCGGTTACTGGGCTTGGTCGTCAGCCGTTCCGTACTCGCCGACGCCGTAGCGCTGCTGCAGGGCGACGCTCGCGATCCACGAGACGGTGACCTTCGGCCGGGTGCCCTCCTCGTACAGGGCGTCGCACCGTTCCTGGGCCCTGGCGAGGAGCTTGGCGTTGGGCCGGACGTTCAGGTTGACCATGCGGACATGGGCGACGGTGCCGACAGCAGCTCGCTGCCGGCGCTGGGGGAAGTTGCCGTCGAGGAACGCCTGGAGGCCTTCCTCGACGATGCCGGTGAGGTTGTCGCCGGCCTCCTCGGCGGCCTTCTTGATGGCGTCGCGGTCGGTCTCGGGCATGCGGACGGGCAGCTTGCTTCCGGCGCCGACTTCTTCGGGGCCGCGGACCAGGCGCCATCCGTTCGGGCCGAGGACCTTGTCGACGGCGGCGGCCAGGTGCGGCTCGCCGATCTCCTTCAGCTTGGCTGAGGCGTTGGTGAGGTCCTGTCGGATGTTCGTGTCCGGGTGCGTGTTGCGGGGCACGGTGGAAGGTCCCTTCGGCGGTCGCCTGGTGGCCCGGGGGCGGGCCGGTAGGCGTGTGGGGGCGTTGACCACGCCAGTGTCCTCCTCAATGTAGTGCAGTCGCCCTATGTACAGGGTGACCGGGTGCGGAACCCGGGGCGTTCCCGGTGCTCACACCCTACCCCCAACATATTGCATGTGCAAGATGTTGGGGGTAGGGTGAAGCCACACCACGAACAACCGGGGGACACCATGAGGAACACCAACCGCCAGACCAACACCCGCACCCTCGCCGACCTCTACCGCGCCCTCGACCGCAAGCACGCCGTCACCATCACCTACCTCAAGCCCGGCGACACCGAGCCCACCGTGCGCACCATCGAGGTCTTCGACATCCGGACCACGAAGAACGGTCGGATCGAGGTCCACGCCATGTGCCGCCTGCGCGGCGAGGCCCGCAAGTTCTTCCTGGACCGGATCGTCTCGTACACCCCTCACCGCATCGCGTTCGTCATGGAGCGCGACGAGCCCGTCACCGTCGCCGGGCACGTCATCCCCTTCCGCTCCAGCGCTCAGCTCATCGCCCACGAGCTCGGCCGCGACGACTTCCCCCGCTACCGCCGCACCCACCAGCCGACCGCCCTGGAGGCCGCATGATCACCGCCGCGATCGTCAACGACACCCGCCACATCCAGCTCTCCGTCACCAGCAACGGAACGCCCCTCACCGTCGAACGCGACGGGCAGCAGGTAGACGTCACCGGTATCCGCTTCACCTACAAGGAAGGCGCCGTCACCGCGATCCGCATCATCACCACCGACGGCCATCTCTTCGCCGCGGAAGAGGACCTGGATGACCCCGACTCGTGGGTGGCCTGGATCCGTGCCCTTGCCGACGCCCACCAGCCGCTCCCCAACCGCCTGGAGCTGGAAGCCCTCGACAGCGTCATGCAGGGCGACACGTACAGCGCGAACGGCTTCATCCTCGGCATC
>NZ_JBEXOT010000098.1:0-1965 GCF_040611675.1 Streptomyces sp. NPDC006551 | reverse complement strand
GGTGGCACTGAGTGCCACCCGACCGGCCCTTTCGTTTCGCCGGGACGGGCCGGCTCAGCGGGCGCCGATCTCGTCCGTCAGCTGCGGCAGCACGGCGAACAGGTCGCCGACCACGCCGTAGTCGACGAGGTCGAAGATCGGGGCCTCCGGGTCCTTGTTGACGGCCACGATCGTCTTGGAGGTCTGCATGCCGGCCCGGTGCTGGATCGCCCCGGAGATGCCCGCCGCGATGTACAGCTGCGGCGAGACCTGCTTACCGGTCTGGCCGACCTGGTTGGCGTGCGGGTACCAGCCCGCGTCCACCGCGGCGCGCGAGGCGCCGACCGCAGCGCCGAGCGAGTCGGCGAGCTTCTCGACCACCCCGAAGCCCTCGGCCGCGCCGACGCCGCGGCCGCCGGAGACCACGATCGCGGACTCGGTCAGCTCGGGGCGGCCGGTGGAGACGCGCGGGGTGCGCGAGACGACCGTGGCGGCGTTGCCGGTGAAGGCGACGGACACGTTCTCGACCGTACCTGCGGCCGGAGCGACCTCGGGAGCGGCGGAGTTGGGCTTGACGGTGATGACCGGAACACCGTGCGAGACGGTCGACCTCACCTGGTACGAGGCGGCGAAGACGGACTGGGTCGCGACCGGGCCGTTCTCGCCGGCCTCCAGCTCCACCGCGTCGGTGATGAGTCCCGAGCCGAGACGCAGGGCGACGCGCGCGGCGACCTCCTTGCCCTCGCCGGACGAGGTCACCAGGACGGCGGCGACGCCCTTGTCCCGGGCGATCTGGGTCAGCGCGTCGACCTTCGGCACGACGAGCCGGTCGGCGAACTCGGCGCCGTCCGCGACGTACACGGTGGCCGCGCCGTACTCGCCGGCGGTGGCGGCGATCGACGCCGCGGCGTCACCGGCGCCGAGCACGACCGCCGAGGGCTCGCCGATCCGGCGGGCCAGGGTGAGCAGTTCGAGGGCCGGCTTGCGGACCGCACCGTCGGCGTGGTCCACGAGAACCAGGATCTCAGCCATGATTCTTGCTCCTGATCGGGTGGTTGCTGGGTGGCTGACGGCGGGTCAGATGAACTTCTGGGCGGACAGGAACGCGGCGAGCTGCTTGCCGCCGTCACCCTCGTCCGTGACGATCGTGCCCGCGGTACGCGCCGGGCGCGCGGCGACCGACTCGACCAGGGTCCAGGACCCGGCCAGACCGACCTCGTCCGCGTCGATGCCGAGGTCGTCCAGGTCCAGCTCCTCGACCGGCTTCTTCTTGGCGGCCATGATCCCCTTGAAGGAGGGGTAACGGGCCTCGCCGGACTGGTCGGTGACCGAGACGACGGCCGGCAGCGGGGCCTCCAGGAGCTCGGTGGCGGCATCACCGTCCCGGCGGCCCTTCACCCGTCCGTCCTCGACCGAGACCTCGGAGAGCAGGGTGATCTGCGGCAGGCTCAGCCGCTCGGCGAGCAGCGCGGGCAGCACGCCCATCGTGCCGTCCGTCGAGGCCATACCGCAGATGACCAGGTCGAACCCGGTCTTCTCCAGCGCCTTGGCGACGATGGCGGAGGTGCCGATGACATCGGTGCCGTGGATGTCGTCGTCGTTGACGTGGACGGCCTTGTCGGCGCCCATGGACAGCGCCTTGCGCAGGGCGTCCTTGGCGTCGTCGGGGCCGACCGTCAGGACGGTGACCTCGGCGTCGTCCGCCTCCTCGGCGATCCGCAGCGCCTGCTCGACCGCGTACTCGTCGAGCTCCGACAGCAGACCGTCGACCTCGTCGCGGTCCACGGTCAGGTCGTCCGCGAAGCCGCGGTCGCCGCTCGCGTCGGGTACGTACTTCACACAGACAGCGATCCTCAGGGTCACGGCCTGGCTCCTTTCAAGTGACAGACGATTACGGGAGGTTGCGGGCCATGACGATGCGCTGGACCTGGTTGGTGCCTTCGTAGATCTGGGTGATCTTGGCGTCGCGCATCATGCGCTCGACGG
>NZ_JBEXOT010000097.1:0-2335 GCF_040611675.1 Streptomyces sp. NPDC006551 | reverse complement strand
CAAACTAATTTAAATTGACACCCGTGGGGGGGCGCGGGGCACCCCCCCCCCCCCCACCCCGGCCTTCCCCGCCACCGGGCTCAGGCTCGGGAAACCCGCACGTCGGCGGCCTTCACGAACGCGACCCGGTGCCCGAACTGGATCTCGTAGTACTCCTCCCGGCCCCGCACGACCTTGTGCCCGGTCGTGTCGAACACCGGCGCGAAGTAGTACTCGCCCGGGGTGCGATCGCCCACCACGTACCGCTGCCCCGCGAGCAGCTTGTACGGCAACGGCGACACCGACTGGACCGGGACACCCGCCGGATACGCCGACGCCTCCGGATAGGCGCGCCCGTACACCGGGATCTCCGCCGCGCCGTCCTTCGGCGACAGCACCCACCCCCGCGCGTTCACCGCCGTCGGCTCCGCCTCCGGGTTGTGGAACCACGCCTTCTGCCCCAGGTACCAGATCGCCGTCCAGTCACCCCGGCGCTCCGCCACCGCGTACTGCTGGCCCGTCGACGCCCGCGCCCCCGTGTCGTTCACCCCGGTCGTCGAGTCCTGACCGCCCGGCCGCAGACCGACGTCCTTCAGCAGCGGGGCGTCCGCGCTCGGCGCGGTGTGCAGCCGGACCGCACCGCTGCCGTGCGGGGCGCACGCCTGTCCCGCCTTCACACACCCGGTGTACACCGGCTGGTGCCTGGCGTAGTCGGGCCGGATCGTCACCACAGCCGCGTCCGGGCCCGCGCTCGGCGTGAACGGACGGCCCAGCAGCCGGAAGTAGTGCGCCCAGTCCCAGTACGGACCCGGGTCCGTGTGCATCCCCCGGATCGTCGAGGTCACCGTGCCGGGCACGTTGTCGTGGCCGAGGACGTGCTGCCGGTCCAGCGGGATGTCGTAGAGCTTGGCGAGATGACGCACCAGGCGCGCCGAGGTGCGGTACATCGCCTCCGTGTACCAGGAGTCGGGCGAGGTCAGGAAGCCCTCGTGCTCCAGGCCCACCGACTTGGCGTTCACGAACCAGTTGCCCGCGTGCCAGCCGACGTCCTTGAGCGGCAGATGCTGGGCGATGTGCCCGTCCGACGAACGCAACGAGTACTGCCAGGACACGTACGTCGGGTCCTGCACCAGCTTCAGGGTGACGTCCCACGTGGCCTCGGTGTCATGGACGATGATGTAGTCGATCGACTGGGACGCGGGCCGGTTCCCCTTGTCATGGTTGCCGTAGTCCCCGTCACCGAACTCCTGGTACGGCGCCGGGATCCACTCGCAGGCGACCGTCCGCGGGCACTCCGTCCGTCCGGCGTCGGCGGTCCGCAGACCCAGCGACTCCACCTGCCCGGTCGCGGGCGCGATGTCCGCGTCGGCGGCCAGCGTGACCACCTGCCCGCTGTCGGTGGTACGGGACTCACCGCCGCGGATGATGTCGTACACGTCGTTCGCGTACGTCGTCGCCGTCGCCGTGTCGTCCGCGCCGGAGTAGCGCGCCACCGCCCCGAACCAGTCGGCCGGGTCGGCGCTCAGCGGCCGGCCCGACTCCCGCTGGGCCGCGGCGAGTAGCGCGGCCCCGCCCTCGATGTTCGCCGCGGTGCTCGTCCGCAGCTCCTCGGCGGGGATCCCCGACAACGCGGCCGCCCGGTCCAGGGTCTTCAGGCGCGCCGGGAGATCGGCGGCCGTCGGCAGCGGGGTCTGCGTCTCCGCTCCATGACGAGGGGTACGGGAGTCGTCGCCGCGCGCGTCCTCCTCCCCATGCGAGTGGTGCGGGGCCTGGGCGAGCGCGGTCACGGCGTCCGTCAGATGCATCGGACCGTAGCCGCCCGTCACACTCGGCGCCCCACCGTGCCCGTCCCACCGAGACTGGAGGTACGACACGGCGAGGAGCACACTCTCCGGAACGCCCTGGCGTGCGGCGGCCGCCGCGAACTGGCGCTGCAGCGAGTCAGCCTCCCGTGGTTCGGCGGTGGCCGACGGGGCGGCGACGAGGAGGGGCAACAGCAGAGCGGCAGACGCCGCGGCGCGCGCTCGAGGGGCACGTCTGCGTGAGGCGGAACGGTGCAAGGCAGCCTCCGGGAACGGGGGAGTGAGGGGGCGTGCGGGGCCGAACCCGTACAGGGGTATCGGCTCACCGACGATCCGTCAATCACCTCTCCCGGCACGGGATTTCCCATGTCAGAAGCTATTTCACGGAGTTTCGCCAGGACAGTGCCCGGGCCTGCGGCGCGCCAGTGGAGTGGACCAATGCCGGTCCCCGCGCGGCGCCGGGAAACGAAGACGCCCCGCGCGCCCGGTGTGTCGGCACCGGGGGGTGACCCCGGCGCCGGTGGAGGAGTGGGTGACGCGCCAGCCGTGGCAGG
>NZ_JBEXOT010000096.1:0-2403 GCF_040611675.1 Streptomyces sp. NPDC006551 | reverse complement strand
GTCGGGGGCGCGGGCGGACCAGCTGTGGATGGTGGTGGGGATGCTCGACCGTGCGGTCGGGCGCAAGGAGATGCCTGACCGGGCCGCTCGTACGGCGGGGCAGCTGTTCACGTGGCCGGCGCTGGAGGCGTTCTGGGGCCTGGCGGTGGCCGGGGAGTTGCGGCACCTGGCGAAGGACGTGGGGAAGCCGTTGCCGTTGGCGTCGCAGCGGATCGTGCGGGACTGCTTGGCGATCCTGGCCGACCTCGTTGTCCCTGGGAAGACGGTGCGGTTGCCGGTGGTGGATCAGCCGGAGTTGAAGGACACGGTCGACGGCCGGTCGCAGGCTGCGCTGTACCGGGGGCTGGCGGACATGGCGTCGTCCGGGCCGCTGGCGCGGGACGGTGTCGCGCTGTCGGCTGGGGAGCGGGCGCGGTTGCTGGCGATGGTGGCCATCGTCCTGGACTCGGGGTGCCGGTCGGGGGAACTGGCGGCGCTAAGGCTCGCCGATGTGGCCGCTGGCGAGACGGCGGTGGGGATCCGACGCCGGCCGCAGAAGGCTCCGCCCGGGCGGGTGGAGGAGATCGCGGCGCTGGCGAAGGTGCATCCGGAGACGGTACGAGCGATCCGGTCGGGGCAGGTGCATCAGCGGTCGGAGGCGGTCCGTCAGCGGGTGTTGGCGGCGATCGACGAGTTGGAGCCGCTGCCGGAGCAGGAGTGGTACCCGCTGCGGGAGGGTTCCCGGGTGGCGCTTCGCCGGTGGCTGGATGTCCGGGAGCGGGTGGTGGAGGCGTTGCCGCTGGAGGGCGGGCGGTCGGCTCTGTGGGTGACGCTGCGGGCATCGAAGGCCGGGCCGCCGGGGGTGACGCTGCGGCCGCAGGGGCTGCGGCAGGCGTACGGGAAGGGGGTGACGGCGTTGAACTGGGTGATGGCCGGCCGGTACGGGTGGGAGCCGTTGCCGACGACGATGGAGCAGCTGCGGCGTGCGGTCGACGTGGAGCCGTTGCCCGCGGAGCGTGCTCGGGTGTTGGCGGAGGGCTGACGGGGTTCACCCGGTCGCGGGCGCATGGCGCGCCGTGTGGCGTGGTGGCTCGTACGGTCGCGGTGGCACCTCCGGCAGGACGGTGGTGTGGTTCCCGGGTGGCCCTCGCGTACTTCGCACGGCGTGGGGGCCACCGCCATCAATCGTCCAACGATTCCCAGCGCGCACGACAGGGCAGCCGGTTGCACCTGTCGTCGCCGGGCACGCTGGAGGCGGGCACTAGTCCCCCTGCTCCAGTACCGATCTCCTTGGATTGAAAGCAGGCTGCCACGGCGGTCTTGCGGGTGGGCCAGGTGCCTGTGACGGCTACGTGCACTTGCTGGCGGCGGGGGGAGCGGGCGAGCTTCTCCGGTTTCACGCGCCCGGCCAGGGATTCTCCGCCCTGGGTGAGTGTCCGGGGGGCGTGGTAATCGGTGGTCTCCGCCAGGTAGGACTCCAGCTCTACGCAGTGGCCTACGGGCGGCGCCGGGCTGTCGACCGACTGAATCCCGGATGCGGCACGGAGTTCGTTGATGTACGCGATGAGGTCGGGCCCCGGGTGGAACCATTCGCGACCTCGACCTGATGCACGCAAGTGCTGGAATCGCCGGTGCAGTTGTCCCTCCCGAACGATGTCGCCGGGCTCGGTTGCCAGGTCCTGCGCGTGCAGGGACATCATCCGCTGCGGAAGGTTGGTTGTAGTTCCGATCTTGATGAGGCGTTCTCGGCGGGCGAAGTAGATGATCGGGGCGTGCTGCGTGTTCTGCGGGATCGGCTGGACTCTGTACCCGTACTTGCGAGCCCATGTCGTCACGGACCGAGTCAGGTTCGTCTCCAGCTCGCGCACCTTGGCGACTCCAGCAATGTGGGCCAGAAGGACTGACGCTTGTTCCTCGTGGTCGAGACAGAAGCGCAGCGGCTCCTTTGTAGTGGCCAGGGTGCGGCAGTCTCCGAACGAGCAGGTCCGGGTGGTGACGGGTGACGCAATTACCTGGACGCGCGAACCGCATCCGCAGCGGAAGGCGTTACGGCCGGCGCGGCCGTATGGGCTCATGGATCGGCCGCATCCGCAGCTGACGGCGAACTGCTGCATGGTCAGGTGTTCTCTCATTCATGGCTGGGTCTGGCGCGCTGGCGAGGTCCGGGGCTAGACTGCGCGTGCGCAATCTTTGTGACTTTGAAGGCCACCACCCGAGTTCGGGGCGGTGGCCTTCGTCGTCAGGCGGCGGTCTCGGCCTGGAGCGCGCGGTCCAGGAGCGTCCGGTAGATGTCGAGGTGGTTGGCCAGTTCGCGGCGCTGCTGGGCATCGATGCCGAGGATGAAGCCGTTCGCGCTGTACGTGTCGCCCTGCATGACGCTGTCGAGGGCTTCCAGCTCCAGGCGGTTGGGGAGCGGCTGGTGGG
>NZ_JBEXOT010000095.1:0-2728 GCF_040611675.1 Streptomyces sp. NPDC006551 | reverse complement strand
TCTGGTGCGTGCGATCGCAAGGCGGAGGAGGGAGTCCACGCGGAGCGTCGACGACCGACGACGACTGGGGGCACCTCCCGTGCCCGAAGGGCTACTTGGGAGAGCGTGCGTGCCAGACGTCGCGAGCCCGGCAAGATCGGCGAGACACCCCCTGAGGCCGGAAGTGCGGGGCCCGGCACGTCGTGGGGAGTTTCGGGCGGGGGTCGGCGTGGCTCGGGTGGGGGGCGGGGGTTTGTAGGCTGAACAGCCGGGGCCGCACCCCCACCCCCGTACGTACGAAGGAGAACCGCCGTGCTCGTGCTGTTGCCGCCCTCCGAAGGAAAGGCCTCCTCGGGCCGCGGCGCGCCGCTCAAGCCGGAGTCGCTGTCGCTGCCCGGTCTGGCCGGGGCGCGGGCGGCGGTCCTGGACGAGCTGGTCGAGCTGTGCGTCGCCGACGAGGAGAAGGCGCGTGAGGTGCTCGGCCTGAGCGAGGGGCTGCGCGGCGAGGTCGCGAAGAACGCCGAGCTGCGGACGGCGGGGGCCCGGCCGGCAGGCGAGATCTACACCGGCGTGCTGTACGACGCGCTCGGCCTGGCCACCCTCGACGCGGCGGCGCAGGAGCGGGCTCGGCAGTCGCTGCTGGTGTTCTCGGGGCTGTGGGGTGCGGTACGGGTGGACGACCGTATTCCTTCGTACCGCTGCTCGATGGGCGTGAAGCTGCCGGGCCTCGGGGCGCTGGGTGCGCACTGGCGCGGGGCGATGGCGTCGGTCCTGCCGGAGGCGGCGGGTGACGGTCTCGTCCTCGACCTGCGCTCGTCGGCGTACGCGTCGGCGTGGAAGCCCAAGGGCGAGGTGGCGGCGCGGACGGCGTCGGTGCGGGTGCTGCACGCGCCGACCCGGAAGGTGGTCAGCCACTTCAACAAGGCGACGAAGGGCCGGATCGTGCGGAGCCTGCTGATGTCGGGAGCGGAGCCGGCGGGGCGGGAGGAGCTCGTGGAGGCGTTGCGGGATCTGAAGTACGTGGTGGAGGAGGGCAAGGCGGGGGTGCTCGACGTTCTGGTGGACGAGATCCACTGACGTTGCGATGGCACCAGCCATTGCACTCTGCGCAACGCTCGTTGCATATAACGCTCGCCGTCGGCAGGATGGGGCCATGCCGAGCGTGCTTGACCTTGCCCCCGAAGCCCCTGTCGTTCCGGTCGTCGTGATCGAGGACGCCGCCGACGCCGTACCCCTCGCCCGCGCCCTGGTCGCCGGCGGGCTGCCCGTGATCGAGGTGACGCTGCGGACGTCCGCCGCGCTCGACGCGATCCGCGCGATCGCCGCCGAGGTCCCGGACGCGGTCGTCGGCGCGGGCACCGTCATCTCGGCGGCCGGCGTCACGGACGCCGTGGGGGCGGGGTCGCGCTTCCTGGTGAGCCCCGGCTGGACGGACGGCCTCCTGGACGCCATGCGGGCGTCGGGGGTGCCGTTCCTGCCCGGGGTCTCGACCACCTCGGAGGTGGTGGCCCTCCTTGAGCGCGGGGTGCGCGAGATGAAGTTCTTCCCGGCGGAGGCGGCCGGCGGCGTTCCCTATCTGAAGTCGCTCGCCGGACCGCTCCCCCAGGCCCGCTTCTGCCCGACCGGCGGCGTCTCGCTCGCCTCCGCGCCGTCGTACCTCGCCCTGCCCAACGTCGGCTGCGTCGGCGGTACGTGGATGCTGCCGGCGGACGCCCTCGCGGCCCGCGACTGGGCCCGCGTCGAGACCCTGGCCCGCGAGGCGGCGGGCCTGCGCACGGTTTCCTAGAGCGAGGTTCGCCCCGTGGCGCGACGGGGGCGACAGGGGCGGCGGCGGGCGCGACGGGCCGCGGCAGGGGCGGGCGGGGCCACCGGTTCGCCTGGCCCCGCCCGTCGCCCGTCGCGGGTCACCTCAGGTGCGAGGTGTCGTTCAGGAGCCGTACGGAGGCGTTGCCGTCGGCGTAGTACGCCACCGCCGACAGCGAGGCGGCCGAGAGCTCCATCCGGAACAGCGACTCCGGCGGGGCGCCGAGCGCCAGCCGGACCAGGGTCTTGATCGGCGTGACGTGCGTGACGAGCAGGACGGTACGGCCCGCGTACGCGGTCGTGAGCCGGTCCCGGGTGGACGCGACGCGACGCGCGACGGTCGCGAAGCTCTCCCCGCCGCCGGTGGGCGCGGCCTTCGGGGAGGCGAGCCAGGCGTCGAGGTCCTCGGCGTACCGCTCCCGTACCTCGGCGAAGGTCAGCCCCTCCCACGCCCCGAAGTCGGTCTCGCGCAGCCCGTCCTCGATCCGTACGTCGAGGCCGAGGCGGGCGGCGACGGTCTCGGCGGTCCGGCGGCAGCGCTTGAGCGGGGAGCTGACGATCGCCTGGATCGTGCCGCGCGCGGCGAGCGCGGCGGCCACCGCGTCGGCCTGGCGCAACCCGGCGGCGGACAGTTCGGGGTCGGTCCCGCCGCTCCCCGAGAACCGCTTCTCGGGGGTCAGCGCGGTCTCGCCGTGCCGCAGCAGCACGAAGGTCGCGGGAACGCCCATGTCGGGCGCGCCCCAGCCGGGCGCGGCCGCGGCGGCCTCCCCGCGCGGGGCGGCGGGGGCGGGAACGACCCCCTGGCCCGCGTGCGCCGAGGCTCCCGCCTCGGCCTCGAAGTCCCCGCTCGCCACGGCGGAACCGCCGCCGGCCCGCGCCGCGTCCGGCGCCGGGGCCGTGTCGGCCGCCGCCTCGCGGCGGGGCGCCGTGCCGCCGCCGGTGGCGT
>NZ_JBEXOT010000094.1:0-2740 GCF_040611675.1 Streptomyces sp. NPDC006551 | reverse complement strand
AAGCGGCCGAGGAGCACCGCGCCGACGTCATCGGCATGTCGGGCCTGCTGGTCAAGTCCACGGTGATCATGAAGGAGAACCTGGAGGAACTGAACGGCCGGGGACTGGCCGAACGGTTCCCGGTGATCCTCGGCGGTGCCGCCCTGACCAGGGCGTATGTCGAGCAGGACCTCCACGAGATCTACCAGGGCGAGGTGCGCTACGCCCGCGACGCGTTCGAGGGGCTGCGGCTCATGGACGCGCTCATGGGAATCAAGCGGGGCGTGCCCGGGGCCGTACTCCCGGAGCTGAAGCAGCGCCGGGTGCCCAAGCGGGAGACGCCTCTGCCGGAGGTCCGCGAGCCCGAGCCGGCCGGTCGCTCGGACGTGGCCACCGACAACTCCGTCCCGGAGCCGCCGTTCCTCGGCACCCGGGTCGTCAAGGGCATCCAGCTCGCCGAGTACGCCTCCTGGCTCGACGAGGGCGCCCTCTTCAAGGGGCAGTGGGGCCTGAAGGACGCCGGGACCATCGAGTCGGAGGGCCGGTCGCGGCTGCGCGGCTGGCTGGACCGGATCCAGACGGACCACCTCCTCGAAGCGGCCGTCGTCCACGGCTACTTCCCTTGTGTGTCCAAGGGCGACGACCTGATCGTCCTGGACGAGGACGGAGGCGAGCGGACCCGCTTCACCTTCCCCCGCCAGCAGCGGGGCCGCCGCCTCTGCCTGGCCGACTTCTTCCGCGCCCAGGACTCGGGCGAGGTCGACGTGATCGGCCTCCAGGTCGTCACGGTCGGCTCGCGGATCGGCGAGGAGACCGCGAAGCTCTTCGCCGCCGACCGGTACCGCGACTATCTCGAACTGCACGGTCTGTCCGTGCAACTGGCCGAAGCCCTGGCCGAGTACTGGCACGCGCGGGTCCGCGAGGAGTGGGGCATCGCGGGTGCCTCGGAGCCGACGGGAATCGAGGGCATGCTGCGCACCGAGTACCAGGGCTGCCGCTACTCGCTCGGCTATCCGGCCTGCCCCGACCTGGAGGACCGCGCGAAGATCGCCGAGCTGCTGCGCCCGGAGCGGATCGGGGTGGAGCTGTCGGAGGAGTACCAGCTCCATCCGGAGCAGTCGACGGACGCGATCGTCGTCCACCACCCGGAGGCGAGCTACTTCAACGCGGGAGGACGACGGTGAACCCGACCGGGAACCCCACCTTCTCGTTCGAGTTCTTCCCGCCGAAGAGCGAGCGCGGAGAGACGGTGCTGTGGGACGCGATCCGCCGGGTGGAGGCGCTGGCGCCGGACTTCGTCTCCGTGACGTACGGCGCCGGCGGCTCGTCCCGCGACCGGACCATCGACGTCACCCAGCGGATCGTGGCCGAGACGACCCTGCGGCCGGTGGCGCACCTGACGGCGGTCGGCCACTCGGTGGCGGAGCTGCGCGCCATCATCGGCGCGTACGCGGACGCGGGTGTACGGGACGTGCTCGTGCTGCGCGGCGACCCTCCGGGCGATCCGCGCGGTGTGTGGACCCCGCACCCGGAGGGCTTCACGTACGCGTACGAACTGATCGAACTGGTGCGGTCCCTGGGCGACTTCCGGATCGGGGTGGCGGCCTTTCCCGAAGGCCACCCCCGGTCTTCGAGTCCGGAGAGCGACCTCGCGCACTTCGTGGCGAAGTGCCGGGCCGGCGCCGACTACGCCATCACGCAGATGTTCTTCGACGTGGAGGACTATCTGCGGCTGCGGGACCGGGTCGCGGCGGCCGGCTGCGACACCCCGATCATCCCGGAGATCATGCCGGCCACGGACGTCCGCCAGATCCGCAGATTCGCCGAGCTGAGCGACGCCGCGTTCCCGGAGGACCTGGCGCACCGGCTGGAGGCGGCCAGGGACGACCCTGCGGCGGCGTACCGGACCGGCGTCGAGTACGCGACGGCGATGGGCCTGCGGCTGCTCGACGAAGGGGCACCGGGCCTGCACTACATCACGCTGAACAAGTCCACGGCGGCACTGGAAATCCACCGAACGATTCAAGCTTCAAGGAGCGTTGTCCATGTCTGACTTCACGGACTACAAGGTCGCCGACATCGGCCTGGCGGAGTTCGGCCGCAAGGAGATCACACTGGCCGAGCACGAGATGCCGGGCCTGATGGCGATCCGCCGCGAGTACGCCGAGCAGCAGCCGCTCGCGGGCGCGCGGATCACGGGCTCCCTGCACATGACCGTGCAGACGGCCGTCCTCATCGAGACGCTGGTCGCGCTCGGCGCGCGGGTGCGGTGGGTGTCCTGCAACATCTACTCCACGCAGGACCACGCGGCGGCCGCGATCGCCGCCGCCGGTATTCCGGTGTTCGCCTGGAAGGGCGAGACGCTGGAGGAGTACTGGTGGTGTACGGAGCAGGCTCTGACCTGGCCGGACGCCGTGGGCCCGAACATGATCCTGGACGACGGCGGGGACGCCACGCTCCTCGTCCACAAGGGTGTGGAGTACCAGAAGGCTGGGGCGGTCCCGGACCCGTCGACGGCCGAGAACGACGAAGTGCGCTGCGTCCTGGAGCTGTTGGGCCGGTCGGCCCTGGACTGGACGGCGCTGGCAGCGGAGATCCGCGGTGTCACGGAGGAGACCACGACCGGTGTCCACCGCCTGTACGAGATGCACCGCGAGGGCCGGCTGCTGTTCCCGGCGATCAATGTGAACGATGCCGTGACGAAGTCGAAGTTCGACAACAAGTACGGCTGCCGTCACTCCCTGATCGACGGCATCAACCG
>NZ_JBEXOT010000093.1:0-2936 GCF_040611675.1 Streptomyces sp. NPDC006551 | reverse complement strand
CGCATACGCGTCGACTCCCACCCAGACGAACAAGACAACGGAGGAGGTGCGGAAACACCAAAGAGCACGCGCCTGTTCTCAGACGCGTGCGTGCGAACTCTCTGTCATGTGCGCTGCATTTTCAAGATCGCGGATCGTGACCGCGACACTGCAGAAGTGAGCTTCATCACGGTGCATTCGCAAACAGAGCCCCACACCGTCGATCTTTGCGATAGATCGGATATAGGCGATATTCACTCCGCAATAGGCCGCCAATGTCCCATAAGTCATGACAGCCTGACGCTCAGTCAGGAACTTACCACACGTCAAATAACGTATTCATAAAACCTTCAGATGTGGACGCCGTCTGCCGATCGTGTGATCGTGTGCGCGCCTTGTGTGCCCCGCGGCCTGCCCGTCGGGGCCATCTGTGCTGTCCACCATCCACCTGCTTCACACGGGAGTAGACCGCCGTGCCAGCGCCGCCTCGTTTCCTCAGCCCATTCGTGCGCACGCGCACACGGCTGTCACTCACCCTCGGCCTCGTACTGGCCGCACTCACCGCTGCTCTGCTGCCCTGGTGGCAGCCGGGCGGCTTCCTCACCGGCAATGGGCCCAAGACCACCGAAGCGCAACAGGCGTCGACCGGTCCGCGCAACGAGGCCGCCGCGACGGCCGAGGCCAAGCGGACCGGCAAGAAGGTGCTCGTCGACACGGCGACCACCCAGACCCAGCTGGTCTGGGCGATGCCCGACGGCAAGATGCGCACGCAGATCCACGCCCTGCCGCAGCGCGCGAAGAACGCCCAGGGCAAGTGGGCGCCGATCGACAACAAGCTGGTCCGCACGAAGAGCGCGGGCGCGCTCGCGGTCCGTCCGGTCAACGCCGTCACACCGGTCCGCTTCGCCGGCGGCACCGCCCAGGCCGACCGCGCCGACCGTTCGTTCAGCCGCGCCCCGCTGACCGGCGAGACCGTCCTCGCCGAGATCGACCTGGCCGGCCACACCATCGCCTACACCTGGCCGGGCGCCCTGCCCGAGCCGGTGCTCGACGGCCCGCGCGCCCTCTACCCCGAGGTGTTCCCGGGCGTCGACCTGCTCCTGGTGGTGCGTGAGGAGGGCGGCTTCGGCCAGCTCCTGATCGTCAAGAACCGCGAGGCCGCGCAGAACAAGGCGCTCGCCACCGTGGCGTACGGCCTGCGCTCGAAGACCGCGGTCTTCCGGCAGGACGCGAAGGCCAACCGGATCCAGGTCCTGGACAAGGCGGGCCAGGAGGTCGGCAACATCCCGACCCCGTTCGCCTGGGACGCGGCCGGCCGCGACTCCGAGCTCCCGCCGGGCACCCCGCAGCGCACGTCGGTCGCCACCTCCGCCGACGTGCTCGAGCTGTCGGGTCTGACCGGCATCGAGCCCGGTGCCCGCTCCGCTCAGCTGCCCGTCGCCCTCGACGGTGACGGCACCGGTGCGGCCCGGCTCCACCTGAACGTCGCGCGAACCGGCCTGCTCACCCACAAGGACACGAAGTTCCCGGTCTTCATCGACCCGCCGCTCAACAGGGCCTGGCTGGCGTGGACGGTGGCGTACAAGAAGTACCCGAACTCCAGCTTCTGGAACGGTACGAACTTCTCCTCCGGCACCTCCGACGCCCGCGTCGGCTACGAGAGCGACACCGGCGGCCTCGCCCGCTCCTTCTGGCGAATGGAGTTCTCCTCCACCCTCAAGGGCGCGAAGTTCGACTGGGCCACCTTCAAGGTCAAGAACAACCACTCCTGGTCGTGCACCGCACGTCAGATGGAGTTCTGGCTGACCGGTTCGATCTCCTCGGGTACGACGTGGAACGCGCAGCCGAGCTGGTCGCAGGTGCTGCACAAGAAGTCCTTCGCGCACGGCTGGTCGAGCTCCTGCCCGGACGAGTACGAGGCGTTCACGGTGACGGCCGCGGCCCAGAAGGGCGCGGACAACGGCTATTCGAACCTCACCTTCGGCATGCGCGCCACGTCCGAGACCGACACCCAGACCTGGCGCAAGTTCGCCGCGACCGGCGCCGTGCTGGAGGGCCAGTACAACCGTCCGCCCAACCAGCCGACCGCCGGCGCCTCGTCCCCGGGCGGCAACTGTGTTCCGGGCCCGACGAACAGCATGCTGATCGGCCGTACGACCATCACGCTGAAGGCCAAGGGCACCGACCCGGACGGCGCCGCTCCGAAGCTGCGGTTCCGCTTCTGGAAGGACGGCTCCACCACCAAGAAGGAGTACGTCGCCACCGTCAGCACCAGCACCGGGTACGGCCAGATGGTCATCGACGCCACGGACCCGCTGCTGACGCCCCTGACGGCCAACACGCTCTTCAAGTGGGACGTGCGGTCCGAGGACTCGTCCGGTGCGGTCTCGTCCTTCTTCCCGGACGGCACCGAACCGTGCCAGCTCATGATCGACCCGACCGCCCCGCCGCAGCCCGACATCACCAGCACGGTGTTCACCGAGGCCACCGACAACGGCGCGACCTGGGCGAAGGTGAACTTCGGCAAGCCCGGTGACTTCACCTTCTTCGCCGCCGGTGCGACGAAGTTCCGGTACGCCTTCGAGGGCCAGGGCTACGTCGACGCGCCGACCCCGGTCAACGGCAAGGTCACGCTCACCAACGTCACCCCGCCGCACGCCGGTCCGACCCAGATCAACGTCTACGCCTACGACGCCAACGGCAACCAGAGCATCCGCGGCGACTACAGCTTCTACCTGCCGCCGCGCGACACCGCAGACGGCCCGATGGACACCGGCGGCGACAACGTCGCCGACCTGCTCGTCCTCTATGCGGACGGCCGACTGAAGAACTGTGTCGGCGCACCCGCCGATCCGGCTGCCCCCGGCACCGGCGGCGAGCTCTACAGCTGCCTGGCCGCCTCGTACGTGACCAAGGACAAGAAGGTCGACCCGCCGAACCACTGGGTCGACGCCGCC
>NZ_JBEXOT010000092.1:0-3246 GCF_040611675.1 Streptomyces sp. NPDC006551 | reverse complement strand
TCAACACCAGGCAACAACGGCGCTATCCGACCCCACGCCGCATCCGTCAGCTCACCACGACCCACCACAAGATCAATTATCAGACAGGACCTAGGCCGACTTCACGTGTGAGGTTGTTGAACGCCCCCCCGTGGTCGACCCGGCGATGTCGGACTCCCTTACGCCGACCCGCCCGGTGTGCGAGGGCGTCCGCGACCTGGTCGTGGGTCATCTGGGAACGCCCCCTGACGCCGGCCTTGGCGGCCTTCTCGTACAACTCGGCCTTGGTCAGCGACCGCAGCGATTCGCCGAGCGGACGGCTCTCGCGGTGTGCGCCGTGGCCGTCCTTCTCCTCGGGGTGTGCGGGGTGGTGGCGTACCGCAGAAGAAGGGCGAGGCCGTCCTCGGGCGACACCACGGCCGAGAAGTCGTGACTCTGCCCGACGGGTCGGTGGCGCGGTCACCAGTCGACGTGGGTGGTGATCCACTTCTGCAGGGCGTTCTCGTCCTGCTCGGGCGGCAGGTCGGGGCCGCAGGCGAGCGGGGTGTAGGAGAGCTGGAGGTGGGTGAGATAGCCGTAAGGGCCGTTGTCCGGTGACGGCCCGAGGATCAGGGCGTGGGTCGGGGTGCGCCACACGCGGTGGGTCATGGCAGGGCCGGCGACGAAGGCCGCCTCGCAGGTGATCGTGCGCTCGGGAGCCGAGCCCAGGTGTCCGGTCACCGCCTGCGCCGCCCGGGCCAGCACGTCCTCGCAGTCCTCGACCGTGGCCGGCCGCGTCCCGGTCCAGCCGGGCTGCTTCTGCCAGTCGTCCATGAGGTCGAACAGCCACCGTCCGTTGCGCATGGCCTCGTCTTCCGGGTCGACGGGGTAGATCTCGCCGAAGACAAGGAAATGCCGGGTGTCGGTGTGCCCGAAGGGGATGTAGCTCTCGCTGCACAGCACATGGCCGTGCCCGGTGACCAGGGAGTCGCAGACCAGGGAGTGCTCCCAGCTCCATCCGCGCCGCCGCACCATCTCCTCGACCACCTCTTCGGGGACCGGGGGCTCGGTCGGCAGACCGACGAGTTCGGCGACAGCGGGGACGGTCAACGGCCGGTGGGCGAGAGCATGTACGGAATCGGGCACACCTCACCCTAGATCGTTTCCGGAAGTCGTGGGAGCCCCGAGCCGGTCCAGGCGAACCGGTCGGGGGCGGCCCGGAGGATCGCGCCGACGTCCGGCCAGGTCGGCGGTACGTGGACCTCGCACAGCGGGTCGATGAGGTCGGGGAACCGCCCATCTCGGCGGTCCCGGGCGAGGTGGGCGGCCACGCGCCGGTACGTCCGGGCGGTGTGCGGGATCAGCCCCTCGACGACGAGCCGGTAGTACGCCTGCCGGAGGGTGCAGCAACCTTGTTGTAGCCGGTGACTCGTAGTGAGACACCGAGGGCAGCGGCCTGGTGTCCGGCGGAAGATGCGCCAGGCGCCACTCGTGCAGGGACGTCACCGTCGCCGGCGGCTGGCCGAGGGTCCGGGCAGCCGGTGCGGGCTCGGTCTCGGCCTGGACGGCCTTGCGGGCCTCCAGCGCGACCGCATCCACAGTCATCGCCCCGGCCCGCAGAGCGGCGGCCAGGCCGGCGACGACATGCTCGTGCGTCATGTGACGTCCGAGCAGCAGCACCTCGATGAGCGCGCGGGTGCCGTCCCGCTCGCCGTGGATCTTCATGGCCTGGGCCCACCAGGCGTCGTGGACCGGGGTGAACTTGCCCGCCGAACGGGCCTGTTCGAGAGCGGTCGAGCCGGGAAAGGCTCCGGGCTTGCGGACCAGGACCTCCAGGTAGTGGTCCAGTTCAAGACGGACGGCGCCTTTGGCGATCAGCCGCTCGTGCCGTGCCACCTCCACGTTCTGGTCGTAAACCACCAGGTGAGAGGCGTGAAGAATTACTCGGACCCGTTTGCCGATCAGCCGGATGGGGACCGAGTAGCGGTTCGTGCGGACCGGGAGCTGGCCGTAGCGGTCGACTCGCGGGGTGAACAGCCGCCCGGTCTCGAACGGCTCCCCTGGCAACGGCATCAGCAGCGGTTGTTCAAGCGCGAAGTCCTCGGCGATGGTCCGGGACCTGGAGCCGATCCGGCGGGCGTCGTCCTGTCGGTCCCACTGCTCGACCATCTCATTCAGCTCGGCGAGCGAGGAGACCTCGGGGGCGGGGACGAAGTGGTTGCGGCGGAAGTAGCCGATCTGGCCCTCGACGCCGCCTTTCTCGTGGGCGCCTTCGATGCCTGGGCGGCAGTAGAAGCTTTCGATGCCGTAGTGCGATTTGAAGGCGATCCACCGGTCCGCCTCCACTCTCGCCCGGCTCAGCCCGGGCACGCGGGCGACGGCGGCCTTGAGGTTGTCGTAGAGGACCTTGCTCCGTGGAACACCGCCCATTGTCCGCAGTGCGTGGACGTGACCTTCGAAGAACGCCTCCTGGCCGCAGAGGCGAACACCCGATGGACGGCCTTGCCGGAATACGACAGACGGAAGGAGAACAGGTAGCAGGTCACCAGCTCGCCGGCGAGCCGGATCGTGACGTCGCCGAAGTCGACCTCCGCCTCGTGACCGGGCCGGTGGGTCTGCGGGACGAACGCCTCCAGCGGGGCCTTGCCCGACTCGACGAGGATCTCGGGCTTCCGGGCCGCGACGTAGTAGCGGACCATCCCGTAGGAGACGTCGGCGCCGTGTTCCTCGACCAGCCGGTGGAAGATCCGGGTGACCGTGTGCCGCTGCTTGCGCGGCGCGTCCAGGTCCGCCCGCAGGATCTCGTCGATCACCGACTTGTAGCGGTCCAGCCCGGTCGCCCGCGGCGGCAGCTTCTTGCGCGGCTCCGGCCAGGACGAGTCCAACGCCTTCCCCACGTCCGCCACGTCACGCCGTGCTTGCGCTCAAGCTCCCGCATCGACATGCCGCCACGGTGGTCACGCCGGATCGCCGCGTACAACTCGACCTTCGACATCCGCGGCATGACCAGCACCTTTCACCAGGAGCATGTCGATGCTGCCCTGGCAAGAACCCCGGTGCCTCCCAAACTCGTCGACATCACCCATCCGTGGAGCAGAGCGCCTCCCAAACCCATCGACAAGCGACGTCGCTACTGCTCGATAAAGCCAGCTGGCTATGTTCACGAGTGAGAGCAGCGTTTGTTCACGAGTTCGGGTTCTGGCTCACTTTCCGTGGAGTGTGCACGCTGAGTGACGGTTGTCGAGCGAGCGAGCCCTTGGGAAGTTGCCCGGAATTGAGCCGTACCGG
>NZ_JBEXOT010000091.1:0-3330 GCF_040611675.1 Streptomyces sp. NPDC006551 | reverse complement strand
CGCATACGCGTCGACTCCCACCCAGACGAACAAGACAACGGAGGAGGTGCGGAAACACCAAAGAGCACGCGCCTGTTCTCAGACGCGTGCGTGCGCACTTTCTGTCATGTGCGCCGCATTTACAAGATCGCGGAGAGTGACCGAGGTGCCACGCGAGTGAGATTCACCACGGTGCAGTCGCAAACAGACCCTGACACTGCCGACCTTTGCGATAGATGGGGCAACAAGGATCTTCACGCCCCAACAAACCGTCAAAAACCCCCATGTCCAGCAAATTGACAGTCCGTCGGCGCCCTAGCACGCGCCGCATAACATATTCATAAAGCCTTCAGATATGGACGCGCCCTGAAGATCGTGTGATCGTGTGCGCGCCTTGTGCCCCGCGGTTCGCCCGACGGGGCTGTCTGTGCTGTCCGAAATTCCTCTGGTTCCACGGGAGTAGACCGCCGTGCCTGCGCCGCCTCGTCTTCTCAGCCCGTTCGTGCGCACGCGCACACGGCTGACCCTCACTCTCGGCCTCGTACTGGCCGCACTCACCGCCGCTCTGTTGCCCTGGTGGCAGCCGGGCGGCTTCCTGCCGGGCCAGGGGCCCAAGACCACCGACGCGCAGCAGGCGTCGACCGGTCCGCGCAACGAGGCCGCCGCGGCGGCCGAGGCCAAGCGGACCGGCAAGAAGGTGCTCGTCGACACGGCGACCACCCAGACGCAGCTCGTGTGGGCGATGCCCGACGGCAAGATGCGCACGCAGATCCACTCCCTTCCGCAGCGTGCGAAGAACGCCGAGGGCGAGTGGGCGCCGATCGACACCACCCTGCGTCCGGTGAAGAACGCCGGCTCGCTGGGCATCCGCCCGGTCAACGCCGCCGTTCCGGTGCGGTTCGCCAGCGGTACGGCCTCCGCCTCGGAGCGTGCGGACCGCTCGTTCAGCCGCGCGCCGCTGACCGATGAGACCGTCCTCGCCGAGGTCGACCTCGGCGAGCACACCATCGCCTACACCTGGCCGGGCGCCCTGCCCGAGCCGGTGCTCGACGGTCCGCGCGCCCTCTACCCCGAGGTGCTGCCGGGCGTCGACCTGCTGCTGGTGGTGCGTGAGGAGGGCGGCTTCGGCCAGCTCCTGATCGTCAAGGACCGCGAGGCCGCGCAGAACAAGGACCTCGCCACCGTCTCCTACGGCCTGCGCTCGAAGACGGCCGTCTTCCGCCAGGACGACAAGGCGAACCGGATCCAGGTCCTGGACAAGGCGGGCCGGGAAGTCGGCAGCATCCCGACCCCGTTCGCCTGGGACTCCAACGGCCGCGACTCCGAACTGCCCCCGGGCGCCCCGCAGCGCACGTCGGTCGCCACCGCCGCCGACGTGCTGAAGCTGTCGGGTCTGACGGGCATCGAGCCCGGCGCGAAGTCCGCCCAGCTCCCCGTGGCTCTCGACGGTGACGGCACCGGCGCCGCGACCCTGAACCTGAACGCGGCTGCCACGGGCCTGTACACCGACAAGGACACGAAGTTCCCGGTCTTCATCGACCCGCCGCTCAACAGCGACTGGCTGGCCTGGACGGTGGCGTACAAGAAGTACCCGAACTCCAGCTTCTGGAACGGTACGAACTTCTCCTCCGGCACCTCCGACGCCCGCGTCGGCTACGAGAGCGACACCGGCGGCCTGGCCCGTTCGTTCTGGCGGATGCGCTTCTCGGAGACGTACGAGGGCGCGAAGTTCGACTGGGCCACGTTCAAGATCCTGAACAACCACTCCTGGTCCTGCACCACGCGTCAGATGGAGTTCTGGCTGACCGGCGGCATCTCCTCCGGTACGACGTGGAACGCGCAGCCGAGCTGGTCGAGGGTCCTGCACAAGAAGTCCTTCGCACACGGCTGGTCGACGTCCTGCCCGGACGCGTACGAGGCGTTCACCGTGACGTCCGCGGCCCAGGAGGGCGCGGACAAGGGCTGGGCGAACATCACCTTCGGCATGCGCGCCACGACCGAGACCGACACCCAGACCTGGCGTAAGTTCAAGGCGACCGGCGCCGTGATGGAGGGCCAGTACAACCGTCCGCCCTCCCAGCCGACCTACGGCACCTCCTCGCCGGGTGGCGCGTGCGTGCCCGGCCCGACCAACAGCGCCCTCATCGGCCGGACCACCATCACCCTGAAGGCCAAGGGCTACGACCCGGACGGCACCCTGCCCAAGCTGCGCTTCCGTTTCTGGAAGGACGGCTCGACCACCAAGAAGGAGTCCCTCGTCACCCCGGCCTCCACGGGCTACGGCCAGATGGTGATCGAGGCCACCGATACGCTGCTGACGGGCATCACGGCCAACACCGTCTACCACTGGGACGTGCGCGCCGAGGACTCCTCGGGTGAGGTCTCCTCGTTCTTCCCGGACGGCTCCTACCCGTGCCGCCTGACCGTCGACCCGACGGCCCCGCCGCAGCCGGATGTCACCAGCACGGTGTTCACGGAGGCCACGGACAACCAGACCTGGGCGAAGGTCAAGTTCGGCACGCCGGGTGACTTCACCTTCTACTCGGCCGGCGCGACCAAGTTCAAGTACGCCTTCGAGGGCGACGCACTCGTCGACGCGCCGACCCCCGTCAACGGCAAGGTCACCCTCTCCAACGTGACGCCCAAGCACGCGGGCCCGAACGTGCTGAACGTCTACGCCTACGACGCGAACGGCAACCAGAGCATCCGGGCGGGCTACGCCTTCTACCTGCCGCCGCGCGACAGGGCGGACGGCCCCATGGACACCGGCGGCGACGACATCGCCGACCTGCTCGTGCTCTACCCGGACGGCAAGCTGAAGAACTGCGTCGGCGCACCCGTCGACCCGGCGGCCACCGGCACCGGCGGCGAGCTCTACAGCTGCCTGGCCGCCTCGTACGTGACCAAGGACAAGAAGGTCGACCCGCCGAACCACTGGGTCGACGCCGCCGGCACGCCGTCGCTGATCGCGCACTACAACGACGTCTACCCGGGCGACGGGTCGACCGACATGTTCGCGGTCACCCCGGACAAGCAGTTCTGGCTCTACCCGGGTGACGGCTACGGCACCTTCAACGTCGACGAGCGGATCAAGATCCGACTGCCTTCCAACGCGCCCGCGCCGTCGACGTGGACGCAGATGAAGGCGATCGGCGACATCACCGGCGACAAGCTGCCCGACCTGGCCCTGCGGGCCGGGACGGCCTTCTGGATCCTGTCCGGCTACACCGGCGCCAGCTTCCAGTCCGCCACCCTGATGGAGGGCTCGGCCTGGGGCGCCACCCGCGACATCGTCAACATCGCGGACATGAACAAGGACAACACGCCCGACCTGCTGTGGCGCAACGTGGA
>NZ_JBEXOT010000090.1:0-3378 GCF_040611675.1 Streptomyces sp. NPDC006551 | reverse complement strand
GGCGTGAAGCTCACGACCCTGCGCCCGGAGCAGGCCGCCTACATCGGCGTCCCGGTCGAGGGCCCGTACAAGCCGGACCACTACCGCTACTGATGCCACGCCCGACGGCGCCCGCGCACTGACGCGCACCCGTCGACGCACCCGTAGAGGAACCAGGCAGGCCCCCGCACCCCCGTGCCGGGGGCCTGCCTCGTCCGTCATCCGGCCCGCACCCGGACCCACCGCCCCAGGAAGCACCCCGAGGACCCATGCCCCGCGGCCGTTATTCGCTCCATGACCCGCACGATCACACCCCCCTCGGTGAAGAGCACTTCCACTGCGCACCAGGCCCCTCCGGCTGGCGCTACGTCTCCCAGACCACCACCCCCTCGGGCGACCACGCGGGCTCCGTCGACCTGGCCATCGACGAACTCGGCCGCCCCATCCGACTCGAACTCCACGCCGCGAGCTGGCAGGTCCGCGGCGCCGCCCTCGACGGCGTCACCTGGGTCCGTACCGACCCCACCGGCACCCATGCCACGGAAGGCAATGTGCGCGCCCACGCCTTCACCGGCACGTCCCCGGCGTTCCTCGTCGCGATCACTCGACTGCTGCGTCTCACCCCCGGTTCCCCCGCGACCCGCGTCCGGCTCGTCGCCTTCACGGATCCCGTGCTCGCCCCCCTCACGATCGACCAGTCCTGGGCCCTGGTGAAGAGTGAAGCGCACACCACTGACAACGGCGTGCTGATGGTGGACGAATACCAGGTCGACGCCCTGGACACGGGGGAGCGGCACACGCTCCACATCGCCGGCGACGTGGTCCTCTCCGCCCCCGGCATCGAACTCGAAGCCCTCGAGACCCCGCCGTCCGTCTTTCCCTGAGCGCCTCAGGCGGGAGGCGCGAACCCCGTCGCGGGCGCGGCGGGCGGAGCGGCATCGGCGCCCGCCCGCTCGCCGGAACCGACGGCGGCGGCAGCGCCCGCGCCGGCCGGAGCCGTCGGCACCGCCGCAGCTTGCGGAGCGACCGGAGCGGCCGGGGCCGTCGGTACCGCCGCAGCTTGCGGAGCGACCGGAGCCGCGAAGCCCGCGTCCCAACCGGGCCACGCCACCGGCGCCGCCGCCCCGGGCACGTATCCGTTCCCGGATCCGGACCTGTCAGAGGCGAAGGCACGGCGCGCGTCCCGAGCCTGCCGCTCACCCACGACCCCCGCCAGATAAGCCGCGGCCGGCACGCCAGGCGGCGGAGGAGTCCCGGTCCGCGCCACGAGCTCATCCGCCAGCCGCTCCGCGAGCCGCCGCCCCACGACCGGATCCAGCTGCCGCATGCGCGTCAGGTACTGCCGTATCTCCAGCCACAGGCCGTCCGGCACGGCCGAGAGATCCAGTCCGGCGAACGCCCCGGCGAGCCACGCCGGGGCAGGGGGAACGGCCAGGCTCCGCGCCGCCGGCACCCGCTCGCGTACGACCAGCGTTCCGGCGAACACGTCCCCGATGCGCCGTCCTCGCTCCGACACCAGTGAAGCGATGCAGGCGATGACACCGAACGTCATCATGATCTCCACGACCCCGATCGCCCCGCGCACGAGCGCGTGCCGGAACCGGATCGGCCCCCCGTCGTCGCGCACCACCCGCAGCCCGCACGCCATCTTGCCGAGCGACCGCCCGTGCGTCAGCGTCTCCACCGCGATCGGCGCCCCCACCAGCACCAGCAGGAAGGAGGCGATCGACAGCGCCATCTGCGCGGCCTCGTCCAGCGAAGCCGTGGCGACCGCGAGCCCGACCGTGATCAGCAGATAGGCGGTCCACACCACCACGAGATCGATGAACAGCGCCAGAGCCCGGCTCGGCAGCCTGGCCGGCCGCAACCCCAGTACGACGGCGTCCCCCGTCACAACCCCGCTCACGACGCCCACCCTTCTCCGACCTTCCCGACCCCGCTGTACGACAGTCTGCCAAGCTGACCGTCAGCGCGCCGCAGTAGTACGCCCCCGTACGCACCCAGTGCCTGGAGCAGCAGCCGATCATGGACCTCGACGTCTACGTCACCGCCCACCGCGCCGAGTGGGACCGCCTGGACCATCTCCTGCGCCGGGGCGGGAAGCTCACCGGTGCCGAGGCCGATGAACTCGTCGCCCTCTACCAGCGCACGGCGACCCACCTGTCGCTGATCCAGTCCAGCGCACCGGATCCCATGCTCACGGCCCGGCTCACCCAGCTCGTCGCCCGCGCCCGTGCCGCCGTCACCGGCACTCGCCGAGCCTCCTGGCGCGACGCCGTCGGCTTCCTGACCGCCGGCTTCCCGGCCGCGGTCTACCGCTCGCGCCACTGGTGGGTACCGACCGCCGTCCTCTCCACGCTCCTCGCGGCGCTCATCGGTTGGTGGATCGGCACGCACCCGGAGGTCCAGTCGGCGATCGGGGCCCCGGCCGAGCTGCGCGAGATGACCCGCCCGGGCGGCGAGTACGAGACGTACTACTCCAGCCACCCGGCGGCCTCCTTCGCCGCCCAGGTCTGGACGAACAACGCTCAGGCCGCCGCCATGTGCCTGGTCCTCGGCGCGTTCCTCTGCGTCCCGGTGCTCTGGATCCTCTTCCTCAACATGCTGAACCTCGGCGTGGGCATCGGACTGATGTCCTCCGCCGGCCGCCTCGACGTCTTCCTGGGCCTGGTCCTTCCGCACGGCCTCCTGGAGCTCACCGCCGTCTTCGTCGCCGCCGGAACTGGCCTCCGCCTCGGCTGGACCGTCATCGACCCCGGCCCCATGACCCGCCGCGCCGCCCTCGCACAGCAGGGTCGCGCCGCCGTGGGCATGGCCATCGGCCTGGCCCTGGTCCTCTTCGTCTCGGGCCTGATCGAAGGCTTCGTCACCCCGTCGGGACTCCCGACCTGGGCCCGCATCACCATCGGCGTCGCCGCGGAACTGGCATTCCTCGCCTACGTCTATGTCCTCGGCGCCCGAGCGGCCCGAGCCGGCGACACCGGCGACGTCGAGGAGGCCGACCGCAGCGCGGAGCTGCCGGTGGCCGCCTGATGTGCGGAGGACCCCGCTGACCTGCTAGTCTCCTCTTCGCCCACGGAACCGGTTGACACGGGAGACGTGGGGAGGTAGATTCAAACGGTTGCCACGGACGGGACACGTTCGAGGGCGACCAGCTAGCATCTAGCTCGCTCCGGTCGGGAATGCGATTTCCACGGAGCCACCCGATTCCTTATTCGAATCACGAAAGCCACCGATTAGGTCGGCCGGAATGAATCTGATAAAGTCGGAATCGCCGGAAAGGGAAACGCGAAAGCGAAGAACAGACCGGCAGCCCGCTCCAGCGGGTGGCGGAAACGGAAAACGGATCTGCTAAGCTGGAAACACGAAAGACCGAAGGGAAAAGCCCGGAGGAAAGCC
>NZ_JBEXOT010000089.1:0-4433 GCF_040611675.1 Streptomyces sp. NPDC006551 | reverse complement strand
AACCACACCTGCCCGCCGCGTGCGACTTCAACCCCGGTCCTCCTTCGGCTCCCGCCGCTCCAGCGGGTGCAGCGCCGGGCCCTGGAGGACGTCGCCGTCGACGCCGAAACGGGAGCCGTGGCACGGGCACTCCCAGGTCCGCTCGGCGGGATTGAAGGCCACCAGGCAGCCCATGTGCGTACAGACCGCCGAGACGGAGTGCAGCGAGCCGCCCTCCTCCCGGTACACGGCGCAGGGCCGCCCCTCCACGCGCAGGACCTCACCCGTGCCGGGCCGGACATCGTCCACCGTGCGCCGCGCACCGGCGCCGAGCGAGTCCAGCCGGTCCTTCACGAAGTGCTTGCCGACGTCCCACTGCGCCTTGGCGACGGCGGGCGCCGTGCGGGCGACGGCCCCCGGCCGCCGCGGATCGTAGAGTTCCGCCCACTCCCGCTCCACGGGGCGGCCCGCGACGAGGGAGCCGAGCAGCAGACCGGACAGGACCCCGCCGGCCATCCCCCACCCGGCGAAGCCCGTGACCACGTACACATGGCCGTCGCCGTGGTGCAGGGGACCGATGAGGGGGACCGTGTCGGTGGAGGCGTTGTCCTGGGCCGCCCAGCGGTGGGTGATCTCCACGCCGGGGAACCTCTCCCGCGTCCACCGCTCCAGACGCTCGTAGCGTCCTTCGGTGTCCGGTTCCGTGCCCGGGGCGAAGACCTCGCCGGTCACGATCAGCAGCCTGCCGTCCCCGTACGGGGCGGTGCGCACCGAGCGCTTTCCCTCTTCCTGCGTGATGTACATCCCGTCGGGGTCCCGGTCCGCGGGCAGCGGCCCCGCCACCACCAGATCGCGGTGCTGGGTGAGACGGGCGGTGAGCATGCCCCGGTCGAAGACCGGGTGGTGGGTGGCGACGACCACGTCCCGCGCGGTCACCGAGTCGCCGGAGGACGTCGTCAGGCGGCAGGGCTCGCCCCGGTCCAGGTCGACGACGCGGGTCCGCTCGTGGATCCGCCCTCCGCGCGCCGTCAGATCCTCGGCCAGCGCGCGCAGGTACTTCCGCGGGTGGAACTGTGCCTGCCCCTCGACGCGGACCGCTCCGGCGACCGGGAAGGGCAGTCCGGTCTCGGTCACGAACGACGCGTCGAGCCCGGCTTCCCGCGCGGCTTCCGCCTCGGCCCGCAGTTTCTCGACACCGCCCGGATCCTCGCAGTACGTGAAGGCCGCCCGGCCTTCGAGCTCGCAGTCGACGCCGAGCTCGGCCGCCACCTCGCCGATGTGACGCACCGCGGCCATCTGCGATTGCGCGTAAGCGCGGGCCGCGTCCGGGCCGCGGGACTTCCGGAGGTCGTCATAGACCAGGGTGTGCAGGGCGCTCACCTTCGCGGTGGTGTGGCCGGTGACACCGCCCGCGACCCGGCCGCCTTCCAGGACCACCACGGAGCGGCCCGCCCGGGTGAGCTCCCAGGCGACGCTGAGTCCCGCGATGCCTCCACCGATCACGGCCACATCGGCCTCGGTGTCGCCGGTGAGCGGGGGATAGGCCGGGAAAGCGGCCGTCCGCAGCCAGTGGGAACCATGAGTGCCGGTGAGTTCGTTCATAGGGCGCGATTGCCCTGAAAGCCCCCGGGGATGCGTGGCGACCCCTCGCTCAGGGGCCGCCCTCGTACGCCAGCGGGCTCTGCGCCAACCGGGTCAGGAGCTCGGCGGGGTCCGCGTACACGGCCTCCGCCCCGGCGGCGCGAAGGTCGTCGGCGGGAATGCCCCCGCACAGCAGGCCCACGCACGCCACCCCGGCCCGGCTCCCCGCCTTCATGTCCCAGACCGTGTCCCCGACCAGTACGGCGCGCTCCGGCGGCACCTCGACGAGGTCGAGCGCGTGCCGCACCGGTTCCGGCGCGGGTTTGCCCTCCTCCACGTCGTCGGAGCTCGCCGTCCGCGCGATCACCTCGTCCGCGTCGATCGCACGGCGCAGCGCCTCCAGCTCATGACCGCTCGCCGACGTGACGAGCACGACCGTCCAGCCCTGGCCGGCCACCGTCCGCAGCAGTGTCCCCGCCGAGTCCAGCGCGGGCAGCCGGTCGAAGTAGGTGGCGTACAGCGTCTTGTGCGCGGCGCTGATCGCGGAGTCCTGCCGCGTGTCGCGGGCGTCGCCCAGCAGATGGGCGATGAGGTCCTCGCTGCCGAGCCCGATGGCCCGGTGGATGGCGTGCATCGGGACGTCGTGCCCCGACTGGCGGAACGCCTCCCACCACGTGACCACGTGCAGATGGTTGGTGTCGGCCAGGGTGCCGTCCACGTCGAACAGAGCTGCGCGGGTCATCCTGGGTCGCCTCCTTCGACGGCGGGTCGCTTCCTGGCGCGGCTACCCGCGCACCAGGGGAGAAACCGCCGCGCCCGAAGAGGCGTGGAAACGCGCGGCGCGGGCACCTGCGGCTCATGCGCATGATCAAGCCGCCGAATGTGTACGCCCCTCAGGGAGACACGGAACTGCTGTTGGAGGTCCTGGCCGACGAGGACGTCCGGCCAGGCACCCGTTCGCTGGACCTGTGCACCGGCACGGGCATCATCGCCATCGCCGCCGCCCTCCGGGGCGCGCGCGCCACCGCCGTCGACGTCTCCCGGACCGCGGTGGCCACCGCCGGGCTCAACGCCCGGCTCCACGACTGCCGGGTCCGGCTGTACAGGGGAGACCTGGGCCAGCCGGTGGCGGGGGAACGGTTCGACTTGGTCACCGCCAATCCGCCGTACGTACCGGCCGAGAACCCCGAGCCGCCCGCGCACGGCCCGGGCAGGGCCTGGGACGCCGGGCCCGACGGGCGCCTGCTCCTCGACCGCATCTGCCGCCAGGCGCCGCTCCTGCTCAACCCGTCCGGTGTGCTGCTGCTCGTCCAGTCCTCGCTCTCCGGTGTCACCGCCACCATCGACGCCCTCCACCGCGTCGGCCTGGACGCCGAAGTGGCCCGCAGCCGTACCCAAGCCTTCGGGCCGGTGATGACGGCCCGGGCGGACTGGTTCGAGGACCGCGGACTCGTCGAGACCGGGCTGCGGACCGAAGAGCTCGTCGTCATCCGCGCGACCCGCGCCTGAACCGGCGACGAGGAGGCATCCATGGCAGCCAGGGCGCGCCGTCCGGTGCGAAGACATCCGTCCACGTCGGGCGGCGCACGGTCGAGGTGAGCCGCCCGGGCAAGCACCTGTTCCCCGAGGAGGGCATCACCAAGGCCGATCTCGTCGACTACTACCGTACGGTCGCCCCGCGGATGCTGCCCCATCTGCGCGGGCGGCCTCTCATGCTGGAACGCCACCCCGACGGGATCGACGCCGGGGGGTTCATGCAGAAGGACCTTCCGGAGTACTTCCCCGACTGGGTGCACCACGCCGAGCTGCCCAAGTCGGACGGCAGGGTCACCTGCGTGATCTGCGACGACACCGCCACGCCGGCCTATCTCGCGAGCCAGGCCTGCATCACCCCGCACCGCTTCCTGTCCAGGGTCGACCGGCCGGACCACCCCGACCGGCTCCTCTTCGATCTCGACCCGGCCAGGGACGACTTCGCGCCCGTCCGGGACGCGGCACGACAGCTGCGCCGGCTTCTGGAGGAGGTCGGACTGCCGTCCGCCGTCATGACCACCGGCTCCCGCGGACTGCACGTCCTCGTCCCGCTGGACCGGCGTGCCCCCTTCGACGACGTACGCGCCTTCGCCCGTGACCTCGCCCAACTGCTCGCGTCCCGCCACCCCGACACGCTCACCACCGAGGCCCGGAAGAAGGCGCGCCGGGGCCGGCTCCATCTCGACATCCAGCGCAACGCCTACCCAGACGGCCGTGGTGCCCTATGCCGTCCGCGCCCGTCCCGGCGCGCCCGTCGCCGCACCGGTCACCTGGGCCGACGTCGAGTCACCGGACCTCACCGCGGGGCGTCGACGCCTCGCCGACGTCGACGCCCTGCTCCGGGACGACCCCTGGCACGACGCCCCGCGTCGCGGCCGCTCGCTCGGCCCGGCCCGCCGACGCCTCGCCGCCCTGCGCGCCTGAGCGGAGCCACCTGGGAGATGCGGGCCATGACCGGCGCCCCGCAGTTCCTGCCCTCGCAGGCGCTGCCGGACGTACCGTACGCCGACTTCGCGCGGTCCGTGGGGCTGGGCGGCCTGCGGGTGGAGAAGCCGGGCGACGTGCGGGACGCCTGGGAGTGGGCGCTGGCCTCGGACCGGCCGTGCGTCCTCGACTTCCTCACCGACCCGGCGGTACCGCCGATTCCGCCCCACGCCTCCCTCGACCAGATCGAGGCCGCGGCCGCGGCCGTGCTCCAGGGCGACAGCGACCGGGCCGCCGTGCTCAAGCAGGGCTTCAAGGCGAAGGTCCAGGAGTTCCTGACCCCCCGCAAGTCGCCCGCCGGCCGAAGGCATTGAGGGCGGGTGAATGAAGTCCCGGACCTCGGGCAGGCGAGTCAA
>NZ_JBEXOT010000088.1:0-4805 GCF_040611675.1 Streptomyces sp. NPDC006551 | reverse complement strand
GAGTCCGGCCGTCGTCGAGTGCCGGCCGCCCGGCCCGACGGCGGACACCGCGAGGGCCGAGATGGCTGTACGAGCTCAGTTGTTGAGGCTGGTGTGGTTCCACCAGCCCTGCCGACCGGCCTTGAAGCTGATCGACGCACCGGCTCCGTTGATCCTTGCCTCGTAGCTCTGCCCCTTCTTCAAAGGGCTCTCCATCACCACAGCATGAGGGTCCTCGATCGACTCGATGGTGATGTCCGGGACCTTGCTCAGGAGCGTGGGGTCGATGTCCCGCGGCTCGGTGACGGTGATGACCTCGTCCCAGTTCGGCTTCTTCGCGAGCTGGTGCGCGATGTGTACCTCGTCGCCCTCGCCGAACAACAGGTACGTGAGGTACGCGGGATATTCCAGGCCTCCGAGCTTTCGGAAGTACCGTACGTCCTCCGCCCTGCACACCGCGTCGGTCTGCTGCCCGTTGAGCATCTTCTGGATTTCCCGTGAGCCGTCGGGTTTGACGACGACCCGTTCCAACTGGACCTTGAAGGTCTTGCCCTGCTTGAGGTCCGCGAGTGGGAAGTGGTCGGGGGAGAAGAGGCTGTAGAAGACCCTCTTGTCCTCGTTCTTCGCCAGATCCGCGAGATACGCGTCGCGCACGGCGTCCGCGAGGCTGAGGGTCACGATTGCCTGGAAGGCATGCGCCTCCACGTTGTAGAGCGCCAAGTGGTAGGCGAAGATCCGTCTCTTGCCGATCAGCAGAAACCGGTGGAGACCGTGCAGGTCTCCGCTGTGGGGGCCGGCTTCCTGTCCCATGTCCGTATTCATGACGTGCGGCGCCTTTCCTGTTTCCTGCGGTTCAGAAGGGGGAGTCGGGGAGGCCGGCCAGACGCCGCGCCCAGAAGGAGCGGTGCATCCAGCGGGTCTCCTGGGCGTGAATGAAGCGGTGGCCGCGCAGATACGCGGTCCGCGCGGCCGTGACCTTGTGTGCGTAGGCGGCGAGGGCCGAGTCCTCGCCGTCATGCACGCGGCCCGGACCGCAACGCAGGCGCCCCAGGTGGGCGTCGACGGCCCGGCCCGCGCTCAGCCCGGTGTAGAGGGCGGTGAGGACACCCTGGGAGGAGAGCGGATCGAAGGCGACCGCCGCGTCCCCGGCGGCGGTCCAGCCGTCTCCGTACACCCGGTCCAGGTGCGCGGTGTGTGCGGCTGCCCTGCGGGGCGCGGCGAGTGGTGTGGGTGTGGGCTCGTGGCGGCGGGCCCACCGGGACACGTGCCGGGTGGCCAGCATCCGTCGGTGGAAATGGTGTGCGGTGTACGGGGCGGCAGGCAGGTCGGTGTCGGTGAAGTAGGCGACCAGCCGCCCGCCCGAGGGCTGCGGGGCGGTGTACCACCAGCCGTCCTCGTCCGACTCGACGAGCGAACGGCGGTCGGTGTCCCCGGGATCCGCCTCCAGGGGCGCGTGGAGGGCGGTGAGCCGGTCCAGGACCCGCCGCCGGGCGCCGCACCGGACGGCGATCGCGGCGGCCCGGCCGGTGGCGTCGATGACCCACCGGCAGCGCACCGTACGCTCGCCGCCTGTTCCCGTGTCGGCAGGGCCCGTGCCGCCGCGCAGAGCCAGAGCCCAAGCGCCGTCCGGCTGCCGCACCGCCCCGCGTACGGCCGTGCCCTCGGCGACCGCGGCCCCCGCCTCGCCGGAGGCGTCGCGCAGTCGCCGGTCGAACAGCCGCCGGTCGAGGTGCCAGCCATGGCCGTGCGGATCGTTGATGAAGTCCACGGCGTGCAGGTCGGCAGACCCCCACGCCGAGAGGTTGCCGTAGCAGGGCAGATGCCCGGAACCGAGGACGCGGTCGGCGACGCCGAGGTCGCCGAGCAGGACCCTCCCTGCGGGCACGAGCGTCTCGCCGACCTTCGGCGGCCCCGTGCCGGCGTCCGCCAGCAGAACCGTACGGCCGGCCCGGGCGAGTGTGAGCGCGGCGGCGCAGCCGGCCGGGCCTCCGCCCGCCACCACCACGTCGTAGGTCTCCGCGCCGGGGGCGGGTGCGGGGCTCACAGTGCCTCGTGGAAGGGGTCGAGTTTCTCGAGGTATCCGCCGGCGATCTCCTCCGCGCTGTAACCGGTCACCTCCATGGCCTCGCTGATCGCCCGTGCCACGAAGTCGGCCTCGATGGATTCCGGGGTGGGCTTGCCCTCGGGCCAGGTGCCGGCCGCGGCGGCCAGCACGGCCGGAGCCGCCTCGAGCACCTGCAGGTTGACGAGGTTCGCCGTGTCCAGCGCCTGGTCGAGCGGTGCTCCCGGGCGCGACTCCACCCCGATCCGTTCGGGGAACTTCCCGTCGCCCACGGTGTAGTCACGCACCTCGACGATGCCGAGTTTCGGCCAGTCCTTGACCATCTGGGTGCGCTGCTCGTTCGTGTTGCCCTTGAGACCGCGCAGCCAGGTCGCCCGCCGCTCGAACGCCTCCTCCCGGGCGCTGTCGTCGCTGCCGGCTGGCGACGTGTTGACCTTTTCGAAGTCCTCCAGCTTGAGCACATGGTTGGGCACATGGGCAGGCCAGAAGGTCGGCAGGTACGGGCTGTAGCGCGGACCGAGACCTTTGAGCACCTCGTAGCCGGAGCGGCAGCTCGCGGTGTCCGCCTGCCAGGGGGCGGCCATCCAGCGGGTGAGGTCTCCGGGGCCCTGCGCGTACAGGGGGCCGTTCTTGGCGGCCGCCTCCTGCGGGGTGAGGGTGGGCCCGAAGTCGGGTTCCGTCGTCCCCGGCGCGCGGTGCAGGATGCGGAAGGGCTCGGTGAACATGGTCGCGGACCTGATCGGCCAGGTGACCTCACACCCCGGGTGGAACGCGTCCGCGGCACAGTTTTCCAGAGCCGCCCGGTCCAGCAGTCCCGGCTGCTCGGCGACAGGGGCGTCGTCGAGCATGGGGCGGGGCTGTCGCAACGGTCCCGCCTGGAACTTGCCGTCCGCCCAGCGCTCCAGCATCCAGTCCTGGGTCGGGGACAGCGTGATGTGCTGACGTACGGACATGGGGTCGCTGGTCATGGCATCGCCGTAGAGCCACGGCCACGGCAGTGGGGACTTTCCGTCGCGGTCGTAGTCCCGCAGGGCGACGTACGTCTGGCGACGCAGTTCCTGGTTCCGCTTGGACGGATCGGCGAGCCGCTTCCGCATCGCGGGGGAGAGGAAGAAGTTGGGGCCGTTCCAGCCGAACTGCGTGGCGAAACCCTGGTTGACCCACTGGAGATCGCAGAACCGGCGCAGCAACGGTTCGATGTGATCGGTGAAGGAGATCTTTGGCGGACGGGTGAGCGAACCGGCCTTGACGAAGACATCGAAGAGCACGTCGTAGAGGGTGCGGATGGACTTCATGCCGGGGGCGTAGTGCGGCGGCCCCACCACGACCCAGGCCGGGGTGGCGGTCAGCTCCCTGCCGTCGATACGGACCTTCGCCGTCACCGGACCGTCGGACACGTCGTCGTACCAGGTGTCGTTGTTGGCGACTCCGGTGATCGGTTTGTTCATGTACGAGGCGGAGTTCCCTTTGCCGCCGAGCACCATCAGACGGCCGTCGGAACGGGTGGAGATCTCCCCGAGGTACACCACCTTGCCCATGATCTTGCCGGTATCGAATTTCTTCGTCTCGGTCATCGAGCCGCGAACGGTGCGGCTTCCGGGATCGTTGACCAGCTTCGCCCGGTCGGCGCCCGTCACGGTGGCGTTTCGCCGGGCGTACTGTCCGGCCGGGAGCGTCTTGCCCTCGGGGATGTCGAGCGCGAAATGGAACTGGTACCAGGCGGCCTTCTTGTTGGCCAGGTGCACCGTCCACTGGATCTCGGACACACCCCCGGCGCCCGGCTTCAGCTCCCGTACGACCTCCCCCGCGGCGTTGTAGCCGTACACCCGGAAACGCGCGGCCTGCCGCCGGATCGCCCCGGCACTGTCCTTGTAGGAGCCAGGGCCCCCGGGTTGCTGATCCGGTGATTCGGGGCCGATGAACGGTGCCTCGGCGCTGTTTCCGACCCGGGCGACACCAATGGCAGGGTGGATCTTCGCCTGCACGATCTGACCGTCCATCGAGAAGCCTTCCGTCGCGGGGCTGCCGGGTCCGGTCTCAACCGTAGGATCTTGCGCTTCCGCCCGAATATCGAGACTGCCGAATGGGTGTACGGATTCGTCTGGTGGGGGCAAGGGCGGCGCTTTGGGGGGTGCGCCTATGTGTTTGGTCAAGGGAAACGGGTGTGCGGCGGGTCGACGAGCCGGGCAGCACCCTTGCGGGCGGCGGTGTCGAGCCCCTCGAGGTGGCTTCGCGGTGTTCTAGAGGGGGAGAGGCAGGGAGTCGGACGAGACCGCGATGTAGGCCAGCCCGTCGTACTCCTCGGCCAAGGAGGAAAAGGCCCTGATGGAGGCGGTAGGTCCAGCGCGGGACCATGGCGCCGAAACTTCGTACACCGTGCCGGCCGTCGAGCCACGCCTGTAGCGTCGTCGGGGCGTCGGCTGCGCTGCGCAGGTCCACGAGGTGGTTGCCGGGGTTGGCGGTAGCCAGCCGGGCCTCTATGGAGCCGGCGCGGGCAGCTCCGATCCGGTTGCTGCCGGCGGCGCGGGCTCGGGGACGAGACCATGGACCGGGCCATGTCCGACGGGCGCGGAAGGAACCGCTGCCCAACAGCAGGCCGAGTGCGTAATAGGCGTCGCCGTACCGTGAGTGAAGGTGTTGTCCCAGTGCCGGCACCCCGCCACCGTAACGGCCCTTGCTGATGTGCCCGTTGTGCGCCCAGAGGGCGATCCTGGTGGACGGGTCTTCGAGGACGGTTCCCACCGCGTCGGCCATGTACCGGTCG
>NZ_JBEXOT010000087.1:1801-4983 GCF_040611675.1 Streptomyces sp. NPDC006551 | reverse complement strand
TGAGGACAAGCCCTCGGCCTATTAGTACCGGTCAGCTCCACCCATTACTGGGCTTCCACATCCGGCCTATCAACCCAGTCGTCTACTGGGAGCCTTACCCTCTCAAGGAGGTGGGAATACTCATCTCGAAGCAGGCTTCCCGCTTAGATGCTTTCAGCGGTTATCCCTCCCGAACGTAGCCAACCAGCCATGCCCTTGGCAGGACAACTGGCACACCAGAGGTTCGTCCGTCCCGGTCCTCTCGTACTAGGGACAGCCCTTCTCAATATTCCTACGCGCGCAGCGGATAGGGACCGAACTGTCTCACGACGTTCTAAACCCAGCTCGCGTACCGCTTTAATGGGCGAACAGCCCAACCCTTGGGACCGACTCCAGCCCCAGGATGCGACGAGCCGACATCGAGGTGCCAAACCATCCCGTCGATATGGACTCTTGGGGAAGATCAGCCTGTTATCCCCGGGGTACCTTTTATCCGTTGAGCGACGGCGCTTCCACAAGCCACCGCCGGATCACTAGTCCCGACTTTCGTCCCTGCTCGACCCGTCGGTCTCACAGTCAAGCTCCCTTGTGCACTTACACTCAACACCTGATTGCCAACCAGGCTGAGGGAACCTTTGGGCGCCTCCGTTACCCTTTGGGAGGCAACCGCCCCAGTTAAACTACCCATCAGACACTGTCCCTGATCCGGATCACGGACCGAGGTTAGACATCCAGCACGACCAGAGTGGTATTTCAACGGCGACTCCACCATGACTGGCGTCACGGCTTCAAAGTCTCCCACCTATCCTACACAAGCCGAACCGAACACCAATATCAAACTGTAGTAAAGGTCCCGGGGTCTTTCCGTCCTGCTGCGCGAAACGAGCATCTTTACTCGTAGTGCAATTTCACCGGGCCTATGGTTGAGACAGTCGAGAAGTCGTTACGCCATTCGTGCAGGTCGGAACTTACCCGACAAGGAATTTCGCTACCTTAGGATGGTTATAGTTACCACCGCCGTTTACTGGCGCTTAAGTTCTCAGCTTCGCAACCCCGAAAGGTCACTAACCGGTCCCCTTAACGTTCCAGCACCGGGCAGGCGTCAGTCCGTATACATCGCCTTACGGCTTCGCACGGACCTGTGTTTTTAGTAAACAGTCGCTTCTCGCTGGTCTCTGCGGCCACCCCCAGCTCAGAGTGCAAGACTCATCACCGGTGATGGCCCCCCTTCTCCCGAAGTTACGGGGGCATTTTGCCGAGTTCCTTAACCATAGTTCACCCGAACGCCTCGGTATTCTCTACCTGACCACCTGAGTCGGTTTAGGGTACGGGCCGCCATGAAACTCGCTAGAGGCTTTTCTCGACAGCATAGGATCATCCACTTCACCACAATCGGCTCGGCATCAGGTCTCAGCCTTAATGTGTGACGGATTTGCCTATCACACGGCCTACACCCTTACCCCGGGACAACCACCGCCCGGGCTGGACTACCTTCCTGCGTCACCCCATCGCTTACCTACTACAAGTCTGGTTCGTCGGCTCCACCACTCCCCTTCACCCGAAGGATCCAGGGCGGCTTCACGGACTTAGCATCGCCTGATTCGATATTGGGCGTTTCAAAGCGGGTACCGGAATATCAACCGGTTGTCCATCGACTACGCCTGTCGGCCTCGCCTTAGGTCCCGACTTACCCTGGGCAGATCAGCTTGACCCAGGAACCCTTAGTCAATCGGCGCACACGTTTCTCACGTGTGTATCGCTACTCATGCCTGCATTCTCACTCGTGAACCGTCCACAACTCGCTTCCGCGGCTGCTTCACCCGGCACACGACGCTCCCCTACCCATCACAGTCCCCGTTGGGGGTATGTACTGCAATGACACGACTTCGGCGGTACGCTTGAGCCCCGCTACATTGTCGGCGCGGAATCACTTGACCAGTGAGCTATTACGCACTCTTTCAAGGGTGGCTGCTTCTAAGCCAACCTCCTGGTTGTCTCTGCGACTCCACATCCTTTCCCACTTAGCGTACGCTTAGGGGCCTTAGTCGATGCTCTGGGCTGTTTCCCTCTCGACCATGGAGCTTATCCCCCACAGTCTCACTGCCGTGCTCTCACTTACCGGCATTCGGAGTTTGGCTAAGGTCAGTAACCCGGTAGGGCCCATCGCCTATCCAGTGCTCTACCTCCGGCAAGAAACACACGACGCTGCACCTAAATGCATTTCGGGGAGAACCAGCTATCACGGAGTTTGATTGGCCTTTCACCCCTAACCACAGGTCATCCCCCAGGTTTTCAACCCTGGTGGGTTCGGTCCTCCACGAAGTCTTACCTCCGCTTCAACCTGCCCATGGCTAGATCACTCCGCTTCGGGTCTTGAGCGCGCTACTGAATCGCCCTGTTCGGACTCGCTTTCGCTACGGCTTCCCCACACGGGTTAACCTCGCAACACACCGCAAACTCGCAGGCTCATTCTTCAAAAGGCACGCAGTCACGACTGCATGTGCAAGCACATACAGCGACGCTCCCACGGCTTGTAGGCACACGGTTTCAGGTACTATTTCACTCCGCTCCCGCGGTACTTTTCACCATTCCCTCACGGTACTATCCGCTATCGGTCACCAGGGAATATTTAGGCTTAGCGGGTGGTCCCGCCAGATTCACACGGGATTTCTCGGGCCCCGTGCTACTTGGGTGTCTCTCAAACGAGCCGTTGATGTTTCAGCTACGGGGGTCTTACCCTCTACGCCGGACCTTTCGCATGTCCTTCGCCTACATCAACGGTTTCTGACTCGTCTCACAGCCGGCAGACTGTGAAAGAGAGATCCCACAACCCCGTATGCGCAACCCCTGCCGGGTATCACACGCATACGGTTTGGCCTCATCCGGTTTCGCTCGCCACTACTCCCGGAATCACGGTTGTTTTCTCTTCCTGAGGGTACTGAGATGTTTCACTTCCCCTCGTTCCCTCCACATGCCCTATGTGTTCAGGCATGGGTGACAGCCCATGACGACTGCCGGGTTTCCCCATTCGGAAACCCCCGGATCAAAGCCTGGTTGACGGCTCCCCGGGGACTATCGTGGCCTCCCACGTCCTTCATCGGTTCCTGGTGCCAAGGCATCCACCGTGCGCCCTTAAAAACTTGGCCACAGATGCTCGCGTCCACTGTGTAGTTCTCAAGCAACGACCAGCCACCCATCACCCT
>NZ_JBEXOT010000086.1:0-4997 GCF_040611675.1 Streptomyces sp. NPDC006551 | reverse complement strand
CTACGAGCGCAAAGCCAGCCACTTCCTCGCCTTCACCAGCATCGCCTGCACCCTCATCTGCTACCGCCGCCTCACCAAATGAGACGGCTTGTAAGAGTTGTCCCGTAATCCTGTGAGGCTGAGGGTCAGGCTGCGTCCGGGGCGGTGCCGATGGCGCCGGCCGAGCGAAGCGAATGCCCGAGGTCTCCGGTGAGGAGGCGGGGGTATCGCCGCCACCACCACAGGTCGGGGCCGGGGAGCCTGTGGAACTGGTCGAGTGCTATGCCGTCGTCGTCGATGGTCGCGGCCTTGTACCGGTCGTCCAGAGCTTTGATCTGCGGGGTCCAGAGCTGAACGATGTGGTCGTCCAGCAGGAGCCACGCCTCGTGCAGCCAATTTCGGCAGTAGAGGTCGTTGGTGTACTCGTGGATGTAGTCGCCGTAGCCGCGCTCGATGGCGCCCACCAGGGCGGCCCACGCGTTCACCATTCCAGCGACCGTGAATGCCGTCCGCCAGCCGCGCTGGTGCAACAGTTCTCCGACTTCGGTTTCCGTAGCCACGGGTGGAGGTTCTCATGCCGAATCCGCACGGGCGACTGAGATGTGTCCAGCCAGAGGCAGGAGAGCCCCACAGCGTGATCAAGATGAGGCGATCTTGCCGTGGCTGGTGTGATCAGGCGTCGGAGCCGTCCTGGATAGCCCCGTTCACAGGGCTGAGACCGTGGCGGTTCGGCAAGCTGGTGACCGTGCTGCGACGTGAGGGTGCGGACGCGGTCCGCAAGACCGGCCGTGGAGCCTGCGACAACGACTGCAAGGCGTGGGAGGGATCCGGCGCCAAATCGGCTGTCGGCAAGACCACCACGATCGCCGACGGCGGCTACCCGGGTACCGGACTCGTCATCCCGCACCGCCGCGAGCGAGGCCAGGCCGAACTGCCGGCCTGGCAAGAGGAACGCAACAAGTCCCACAAGCAGGTCCGCGCCCGCGTCGAGCACGTCTTCGCCCGCATGAAGACCTGGAAGACCCTCCGCGACTGCCGACTCAAGGGCGACGGCGTCCACCACGCCATGGGGCATCGCGCCTGCACAACCTCGCCCTCGCCGGATAGGCGAGCGGGCCGTACCGCGGCCTGCCCCGCCCGAGGCGGCCCAAAGATCATTTACGGGACAGCCCTTGGCCGGACGGATTTTCTGGCGATCCGAGGGGACTGGCCGGTTGCGGTCGCTGTGGAGGTGAACGCGTGCCCTGGCGTCATGCTCTGACGAGACTGTGAGCGCGACTCAGGGCTGCGTCTGCTTCAGAAGCCCCTTGATGGAAACCTCCGAGTTCACGGAGACCCAGTTGAGGCCGTACCTCTCGGCCTCTCTCTCCACTTCACTCTCGTCCAGGCCTTCATAGATGCCGTAGATCGACTCGCTCTTCTTCTCCTTCTTGAAGTTGAATGAGGAAATGAAGACCTGGGGTTCCTCTTCCGGCGACCAGAAAGCTGCTACATAGCGAGGCTTGCGAGTCACGTTGATCAAGTTGGCGTTGTAGCGCACCCTGCCGTGATATATGACATGCATGCCGCAGTCCTCGGGTGGGCAGAAGTATCTCCCTTCCGACTCGATCCAGGAAAGTTTTTCGTAGTAGAATTCGTCGTCGAGCTTCCCGCGGTCCTGCCTCAGGATGGCGAACTGGAGAACGGCGTCCAGCGTCTCGTGCTTGGTGTTCTTGGGGAGGGTGATGACTTTCTCCATCCTGAATTCTTCCCCGGCGTCCAGTGTTGACCCAGGGCCTTGGAACTGTCCGGATGCGATGATCTCACCATCAGTCTTCGTCTCGAAGGCCTCTGCCTCCGGGGTCCACCACCCGCCATCCTCGCTGCCTTTCCATTCCTTCATCCCTTCGCCTGTCTTCGAGAACTCGGCCGAGTATCCCCAGACTGTGTAGTCGTCGACGACGATGTAGACCGGAATCCCTCCGGCGTTCTTTGCGTACAGCTTGAGGGGGACATGAATATAGGGTGAATCGATGTCTGCCTGTGGTGTCCCGAATTCAGCTTTCAGGGTGAAGTGCGAGGGGGCGGCAATGGGCTGATAGATAATTGAATAACCTAGGCTGACGGCTGTCAGGAGCGCCGTGATGGCAACCCCTGCTGTGAACTTCTTGGGGTGCGG
Source organism: Streptomyces sp. NPDC006551 (assembly GCF_040611675.1). Classification (NCBI taxonomy): domain Bacteria; kingdom Bacillati; phylum Actinomycetota; class Actinomycetes; order Kitasatosporales; family Streptomycetaceae; genus Streptomyces; species Streptomyces sp. NPDC006551. Next base: position 2,860 of record NZ_JBEXOT010000086.1, on the reverse strand, counting down.
TATCCCTCTCCAAACTTTTTCGTGGATGAGGATGTGGAGCGCCCATAGCGACCATAGCCACAAAGCGAGGAAAAGGAGGACATTGGCTATGAATTCTCGTTCCCGCAACCACAGGAAGAGGAGAAGGGTTGTGGTGGCCAGTGTCATCAGTACGCCGACAAGGACCAGTGCTCCGGAGAGCCTGACCTGCCGGCGGCCCCAGTAGTCGACGACCGCAGGCAACGCGATGCCCTGAACTGCGCCTGCCAACAGGAACACAACACCGACCAGACGTTGCGCGAAGGTCAGTGCTCCCAGGGCGTCCGCCCAGCCGATGACGGCGTGCAGAGCCAGCGAGCCGAGCAGTCCCAGGAGCATCAGGGCGATGACCACACGGCGTCTCCAGCCTCTGTCGTCGGGCCAGACGCTGCTGTCGCCGCCACGCCAGTGGACGCGCGAGCGGTCGTCGAGGTCCATGTCGTCGGGGTAGCCGAGACGGCTGAGTACCTTCCGCAACTCGCGGAGGGACCAGGCGCTGCCCACCGCCTTGTCGTGGATGGTGATCCGGCGCAGACCGCGCCGGTCAGGTGGCTCGACGATCACCCATGGTCGTATGTCCATGGGATCACGCTCGGCGTCCCGATCGCCATGTGCACGCCGAGCTGCTGCGTTCGAGTGAATCAAAGGCTGATCGCTGACAAGGTCGGTGTGGGGGCAGGTGGCAACCTCGACTCAGCGCCTCCCTCGGGCCGCTGTCGCTACCGAGCAGCCGCCCAGGCGGGCGGGATTACATCCGGGACCAGATGAGTACGGCCGCACGGTTCAGCGCGGCCGGGTAGGCGATAGGTCGACGTCCAGGGGGACGGCCGGGGCGATACGAGCGACACTGACGCGCCGCGAACGTGACGTGGCTCATAGGAACCCTTCGGGTCGGCCGGACAGTCGAGAGTGTGACCACCGAAATGCGCGCACGTATTCGGGCCGGAGACCCCCCGGCTTTTGCAGAGCTCTTCGACTCCTGTGCCAAGAGCGTCTACAACCATGCCTTCCGCCTGACCGGAGACTGGTCGGTCGCGGAGGACGTCATGTCCGCGACCTTCATGGAGGCCTGGCGCCTGCGTCACACAGTGGACCCTGAAGGGGGGCCGCTCAGGCCGTGGCTCCTGGGCATCGCCACGAACGTCGCCCGTAACCACGTACGCGGCAACCGCCGCTACCGGGCCGCGGTCGCCGCGTACGTGGCGAACGGCGCAGCACACCTCGAGCTGCCCGACCCGGCCGACGAGGTCGCCGGCCGGCTGGACGACCGGCGCCGTATCGAAGCCACCCTCACGGCGCTCGGCAAGCTCCGCAGGACCGAACGAGAGGTCCTCGTCCTCTGCCTGCACGAGGGACTGGAGTACACCGAAGCCGCGAAGGCGCTGCGCATTCCGGTCGGCACCGTCCGCTCCCGCCTCTCACGAGCCCGCGGCAAGCTGCGCAGACTCGCCGCCTCGGAACTGGAGCGGAGAGATCGGGAACCCGCTGCCGGCCCGCGACAGACAACAGGTGACCGCGCGAACGCGGTCCGGCCCGCACAGGAAGGAATCCGATGAACGTCAACCCCTCCCAGCACCGCCCGGTCGGCATGCAACAGACCGGAGAACTCCCGACGTTCGAGGAGCGCGACCTTCCCGCGGGCCGCCACCAGTTCCACAAGGAGCGCCTGATGAGCCAGATCCACCACGACCGCCTTCCCGACGCCGGGGCCCAGGCGTCGCCCAGCCCGCGCAACCCCTTCCTGCGCAGGGCGGTCCTCCTGCCGGCCGCGACCGCGCTCGTCGGCGCCCTGGCCGTCGGCGTCCTTCTCTTCGCGCCCGGCGACGCCGGCGACCTCGAGGACAGCCGCGCGAGTGGACCCGTCCTCACCACCGAGATCGGTGCCGCGGACCCCAAGGGCGCGCGGCCGCTGCTGGACCGCATCTCTCTCGCCGCGGCAGACACCCGCGCGCCGCGACCGGGCGCGGGCCAGTACGTCTACATCGAGACGAAGACGGCGAACACGCATGTCAGGACCGTCGACGGCAAGGCATCTCTCGTCAGCGAGCCCCTCCACACCCGCCGGTCCTGGAGGTCCCCCGACGGCCTCAAGGGGTGGCTGATCGAGCCCGGCAACACCGGCCCGGAGGGCATCACCCTCGGGGGCACCGACGAGAAGGGCAACGTACCGACGCCGCATCTCGGCGCCCCCTCCCACGACTACCTCGCGGCCCTGCCCACCGACCCGGACGCCCTGCTGCGGAAGATCTACAAGGAGACGGAGGGGCAGGGGAGCGGGCCGGACCAGCAGGCATTCACCACCATCGGGGACCTGCTGACCGAGAGCTGGCCCTCGCCGCAGCTCACTGCGGCGCTCTACAAAGCCGCAGCGAAGATTCCGGGAGTGGTCTCGGTGAACAGCGCGACCGACGCCGCGGGCCGTCGTGGTGTCGCGGTCGCCCGGCTCGACGAGACCAGCGGCCAGCGCACCGAATGGATCTTCGACAGCAAGACCCTCACCTTCCTCGGCGAGCGGACCGTCCAGGTCGAGAAGGCCGCCGCGGACGGCGAACTCATCAAGCCCGGCACCGTCGTCTTCACCCACGCGATCATGAATCGGGCGTTCGTCGACGCCATCAAAGAACTTCCGGCGAGGCAGAGCTGACACACGACACGGCCACACTCAGGGACATCGAGCGCAGGGAACCCTGTAACCATGTCTGACTGGCCGGCCCGCGGATAGTCGCGGCCACCAACCAGGCGGCGAACCAGGGCGACGTTGCCCTGGGCGGTGCCCTCGTACCCGGCGTACCGGTGCAGATAGCCGACCGGCCAGCAGGAGTACGCGCCGAGCGTGTAGGGG
>NZ_JBEXOT010000085.1:0-7104 GCF_040611675.1 Streptomyces sp. NPDC006551 | reverse complement strand
TCTCACGCCGCGAGCTGCGCAAGTACGGAAGCATCGACGAGCACCTGGCCGCGCACGCCCTCGATCCGGCGGGCCTGCGGGCCTCCGCGGAGGGGGCGCCCCACACTCGTACCGCCGGAAGAGCACCGCCGGTGGAACACCGTCAGAAGAACACGGACCGCCGCTGCACCAACAGCTTGTACAGGGTGTGCTGGATCTGCTCCCGCACCTGGTCCGTCAGATTGAACATCAGCATCGGATCCTCCACCGCCTCCGGCGCATAGCCGTCCGTCGCGATCGGCTCGCCGAACTGGATCGTCCACTTCGTCGGCAGCGGCACCATCCCCAACGGCCCCAGCCAGGGGAAGGTCGGCGTGATCGGGAAGTACGGGATGCCCAGCACCCGGGCCAGTGTCTTCGCGTTGCCGATCATCGGGTAGATCTCCTCCGCACCCACGATCGAGCACGGCACGATCGGCACCCCGGCCCGCAGCGCCGTCGACACGAACCCGCCCCGCCCGAAGCGCTGGAGCTTGTACCGCTCGCCGAACGGCTTCCCGATGCCCTTGAACCCCTCCGGCATCACGCCCACGATCTCCCCGGACCGCAGCAGCCGCTCCGCGTCCTCCGCGCACGCCAACGTGGACCCGGCCTTGCGGGCCAGCTCGTTGACGACGGGCAGCATGAAGACCAGGTCGGCGGCGAGCAGCCGCAGATGACGGCCCGCCGGGTGGTTGTCGTGCACGGCGACCTGCATCATCAGGCCGTCCAGCGGCAGCGTCCCGGAGTGGTTGGCGACCACCAGGGCACCGCCCTCGGCCGGGATGTTCTCGATGCCCTTCACTTCCACCCGGAAGTACTTCGCGTACAGCGGTCGCAGCAGCGACATCAGGACCTGGTCGGTGAGCTCCTTGTCGTAGCCGAACTCGTCGACCTCGTACTCACCCGTCACCCGCCGCCGCAGAAAGGCGAGCCCGCCCGCGAGCCGCCGCTCCCAGTCTCCCCCGCCGCCACGCTCCGGCGCGGACACGGCGCTCTCGGCCTCCTGCGGCTCCGGAGAAGGCTCCGCGCCCTTGGAGGGCGCCGTCGCACCCGTCATGGGCTCCTCGGGGCCGTGCTGCCCCGGCAGGGCGCGCACGGCGGCCTCCTGGCCGGCCCTGGTGGGCCGGCGCCGAGCGCGTGAGCGGTCGTCGTCGAACGGAATGACCTTGGCGTCCGCCATCGTTACGTGGGCTCCTTAGTCGCCGCTCTCAACAGGGGTGTGTGCCAGCCGGTCCGCGACCCGGTCCACCGCCCCGGCCAGGCGCTCCGGCGGCAGCAGCCCCGGCCCCCGGCTGCCCGCGAAGTCCGCGAAGGTCTCCGCGGTGGTGAACCGTGGTGCGAACCCGAGTGTCTCGCGCATCTGGACCGTGGAGACGACCCGGCCGTGCGTGAGGAGACGGATCTGCTCGGGCGAGAAGTCGGTGACCCCGACCGTCCGCAGCGCGGAGCCGACCCAGGTCACCGCGGGCAGCGGCACCGGCACGGTCGGCCGCCCCAGCCGCCGTGCGCACTGCGAGAGGAGCAGCACACCGTCACCCGCCACATTGAACGTGCCGCTGTTCAGCGTCGCGCGCCGCGGCTCCCTCGACGCCAGGTGCAGCACGTCGATCACATCGTCCTCGTGGACGAACTGCAGCCGGGGGTCGTATCCGAAGACGGTCGGCATGACGGGCAGCGACAGATACTCGGCGAGCGGCGAGTCCACCCGCGGCCCGAGGATGTTCGCGAACCGCAGCACGCACACGGCCACGTCCGGACGGCGCCTGGCGAAGCCCCGTACGTACCCCTCGACCTCGACCGCGTCCTTCGCGAAGCCCCCGCTGGGAAGGGACTTGGGCGGTGTCGTCTCCATGAAGACGGCCGGATCGCGGGGGGCGGAGCCGTACACGCTCGTACTCGACTTGATCACGAGCCGGGTGATCCGCGGCGACTTCTGGCAGGCCCCCAGGAGTTGCATGGTGCCGATGACGTTGGTCTCCTTGACCGACGTACGGCCGCCGGCGCCGAGCGCCGTACCGGTGACGTCCATATGGACGACCGTGTCCACTTCGTGCTCGGCGAGCACCTTGGCGATGGCCGGCTGGCGGATGTCCGCCCGGACGAAATCGGCTCCGCCGAGGTCGTGCGCAGGCGCGACCGCGTCCACGGCGACCACCCGGTCCACGTCGGGGTCCCGCTGGACCCGCCGCACGAAACGGCCTGCGAGATGCCGGGCCGCACCGGTGACGAGCACGACCTTGCCCAAGATCCGCGCCTTCCGTCGGTTCCTTCCCACGGGTTCTCCCCAGGGCCTGTGCGCCACCGTAGCGCTTCCATGTCGCCCCGCGACGGCCGCCGTGGGCAACAGGACGAAAAAGGCGTGGCCCCCCACCGAACCGGTGGGGGGCCACGCCCGACGCACAAACAGCCGTCGTTACAGCCGTCGCTTACTTCTTGTTGCGACGCTGAACGCGGGTGCGCTTGAGCAGCTTGCGGTGCTTCTTCTTGGCCATCCGCTTACGCCGCTTCTTGATAACAGAGCCCACGACTACCCTCGCTCACTTCTCTTCACTCGGTGCGGGGCGTCTGGGCCCACACGACCTACGTCGGCCTAGCCTACCGGCACGAGCGCCGACGTCGTAATCCGAGGGGTACGAGAGCTCCCGGCCGCGCGCTCGCTACGCGGTCTCCACCCCCACGAAAGACTCCCTGAGGTACTCGTGAACCGCCTGTTCCGGGACCCGGAAGGACCTGCCCACCCGGATCGCCGGCAGATGACCGCTGTGCACCAAGCGGTACACGGTCATCTTCGACACTCGCATCACCGAGGCGACTTCCGCCACGGTCAGAAACTTGACCTCGTTGAGAGGCCGATCGCCAGCAGCCATGACCCACCTGTACCTTCCGCACACGACGCCCACCGGCTTCCCCTCCGGTGACCCTGCGTCGCTGTGCGCTCACGCTCCAGACTAGGGGCGGGTGGTACGAGTGGGGAAGAGGAGCAGCCATCGGCCGTTTACCGTGACAGACACGCTCGATTGAGTACATAGCGAGTAAGTGGGCGGTAGTAGTCCGCCCGTACGCCGTCATCGAGCGGAACAGCCACGGACACCTGCCCCTCCGCCTCGCCGACGAACAGCGCGGGATCGTCCGTGTCGGCCAGCCCGATGGCCTCGATACCCAGCTGACCTGCCCCGCAGACCCAGCCGTGGTCTCCGACGACCAGTTCCGGAAGCGGCCAGCCGCCCTCCACCGCACCCTCCAGAGCGGCCCTGACCGGCAGCGGGGAATGCGTGTGCGCCCCCGTCTCGCGCCCGGCGGCCGACAGACCGGGCTCTCGCACCATCGCGACACCTCGTACGTAGTCGAGGAGGTACGTGCGTAGACCGAACCGGGTCGTTATGTCGACACATCGCCCCTGCGCGGGTGTGAGGACAAGACATCCCACCGCTGACAAAGCGTCTGCGAGTGCTGCGTAGAACCCGAGCAGACGATGCGGATGCCCGGTCCCGAACAGCACCGGGGACCCCCGCCGCGCGGCCTCGCCCAGCCGCGCCGCGAACGCGTCGAGCGCGCTCAACGTCCGCTCCGGATCGATGACATCGGGCCCGGCGCGGTGCGCCGGATCCCGGGAGACCCCGCACTTGTCGGCCATGAGCTGGAGTAACTCCGGCTCACCCCACACCCACTCGGGATCGAGCCCCAGCATCACGCGTGGATCCCGCGCGGCGAAGAGGCGGTAACTCCGCAGGCTCTCCTCCCGCGAGGTCGCCACGGTCCCGGCCAGCCCCGCCGCCAACAGATGCGCCCGCAGCGCCCCGGTACTCAGCACCTCTCGATGCTGCCCGAGGCCGACTGCCGAGGGGTCAGAACCGCCGGAGAACCCACCGTTGGCGTAACCGGCGACGACGGGGCCCCGGCGCCCGGCCGCTGGGTTTCGCTAGGCCAGCAACCCCCGCAGCGGGAACACCGCCCGCCTCGTCGCCAGCACCGCCTGGTCCAGCCGGTCCGCCGGGTCGTACCCCTCCGCCCAGTCCCGCCACTCCACCGGCCACCGGCCGTCCGTCATCCGCGCGGGCCCCGGTTGCCGCGTCCGCGCGTACACCTCGTCCCGCCACGACGACGGGATGACCGACTCCGGCTCGACCGGAGCGTGCGCCGCGATCCCCACCAGGTGCGTCCACGACCGCGGTACGACATCGACCACCGCGTAGCCGCCCCCGCCGAGCGCGACCCACCTCCCGCCCTCGACGTGCGCGTGCGCCAGGTCGTGGCAGGCCGACTGCACCGCCCGCTGCGCGTCCAGCGACACCGCCAGATGGGCCAACGGATCCTCGAAATGGGTGTCCGCCCCGTGCTGCGTCACCAGCACCTGGGGCCGGAAGTCCGCGATCAGCTCGGGCACCACCGCGTGGAAGGCCCGCAGCCACCCCGCGTCCCCGGTCCCCGCCGGCAGGGCCACGTTCACCGCGGAGCCCTCGCCCGGACCCGCCGCGCCCGTCTCCTCGGGCCACCCCGTCTGCGGGAAGAGGGTGCTCGGATGCTCGTGCAGGGAGATCGTCAGCACCCGCGGGTCCTCCCAGAACGCGGCCTGCACCCCGTCCCCGTGGTGCACGTCCACGTCCACGTACGCGACCCGCTCCACGCCCAGCTCCAGCAGCCGGGCGATCGCCAGGGAAGCGTCGTTGTAGATGCAGAAGCCGGACGCGCTTCCGGGCATCGCGTGGTGCAGCCCGCCCGCGAAGTTCACCGCGTGCGCGGCCTCCCCCCGCCACACCGCCTCGGCCGCCGCCACCGACTGCCCGGCGATCAGCGCCGAGACCTCGTGCATCCCGGCGAACGCCGGGTCGTCGACGGTCCCCAGGCCGTACGACTGGTCCGCGGCCCTCGGGTTCGCCGAGGCCGCCCGGACCGCGGCCACGTAGTCCTCGCGGTGCACGAGCCGCAGCGTCGAGTCCCCGACCGGCTTCGCCGTCACCACGTCCACGGCGCGATCGAGCCCGTACGCCCGCACCAACCCCATGGTCAGCGCGAGCCGAACGGGATCCATCGGGTGCTCGGACCCGAAGTCGTACCCCGTGACAGCTTCATCCCACATCAACAGTGCGCGGCCGCTCATGCCCGTCACCGTATCGGGCTCGTTGAGAACCGAACGACGTGGCGTACACCACCGTCACCAGGACCAGCACCATCGGCACGAGCATCGCGCCCCGGTAGCTCCACGCGTCCCCGAGCGCCCCCACGAGCGGGGACCCGATCAGGAACCCCACGTAGTTGAAGACGTTCAGCCGCGCCACAGCCGTGTCACTGGCCCCGGGGAACAGCCGTCCGGCGGCGGCGAACGTCTGCGGCACGATGACGCTCAGCCCGAGCCCGAGCACCGTGAACCCCGCCACGCCCACCCACGCCGCCGGCGCCAGCGCCACCACGGCGAACCCGAGCGCCGCGAGCACGGCACCGGACCGCACGACCGTCTCCGCCCCCAGCCGCCGCACCCCGAAGTCCCCCACGGTCCGCCCGAGCAGGGTGGTGACCATGTACGCGTTGTACGGCACGGTCGCGAGCTCCTCCGAGCCACCGAGCACGTCCTGCAGGTACTTCGCGGACCAGTTCGACACCGTGGAGTCCCCGATGTACGCGAAGGTCATGACGAGACAGAGCGGCAGCAGCAGCGTGAACCCGACCGCCCTGCTGCCGGCCTCGCCCGCCTCCTGCGCGGGTGCCGGTTTCCCGTCCGCGTACCACCGGCTGCCGAGGAGCGCGACGGGCAGGAGCACGGCCACCACCGGCAGGTACGAGACGAACAGCGGAAGGTCCCCGCGCGCCCCCACCCAGGCGAGCGAGGCGCCCGCGATGCCGCCCAGGCTGTACGCGGCGTGGAAGCCGAGCATGATGCTCCGCCCGTACGCCCGTTGGAGGCTCACCCCGAGCATGTTCATCGCCGCGTCCAGCGCGCCGACCGCGAGCCCGAACACCCCCAGCGCGACGGCGGCCTGCCACATCCGGTTCCCGGCCCCGACCCCGAGCAGCGCCAGAAGGACGACCGGCTGCGCCCAGCGCAGCACCCTCGCGGGTCCCACACGCGCCACGACCTTCTCGGTGGCCACGCTGGCCACACCGGCGAGGATCGGCACGGCGGCCAGGAACACCGGCAGCAGCGCGTCGGAGATCCCGTACCGATCCTGGATCGCGGGTATTCGCGTCACCAGGAGCGCGAACGTCACCCCTTGCACGAAGAAGCTGACCGCCAGAGATCCCCGCCCCCGCCGCAACCGCGCATCCGTCATGGCGGCACAGCGTAGGACCCGGACCTACCCATGGGTAGGCGGATCACGCCACCAATCTCATGGGGTCATCCGAGCAGGGCAAGGAGTTCACGCATGTCGCCGAAGAACCCGTTGGCTCCCACGAGCCTCTCCTCGGGCGTCATCGCGGTGAACCCGTAGACGTCCATCCCGGCGGCGCGTGCCGCCTGGACACCGAGCCGACTGTCCTCGACGACCACGCACCGCTCGGGTGCGACCCCCATACGGGCGGCGGCATGGAGAAAGAGGTCGGGGGCCGGCTTGCCCCGGCCGACGTCCTCGGCGCTGAAGATGTTCTCGTCCCGGAACCATCCGTCGAGGTGGGTCGTCCGGTGTCCGACCCGGATCCGCTCATGGCTGCCGGAGGAGGCCACACAGTACGGGACACCGTCCACGACCAGCTGCTTCAGCAGCTCCGTCACCCCGGCGACGGCCTCCAACTCCCGCTCGAACGCGGCGAACACCCGTGCGTGCAGGATCTCGTCGAAGTCGGCCGGCAGCCGCTGCCCGGTCCGCTCCCCGATCAGGTCGTGTACGCGGTGAATCGCGGCGCCCATGTAGTCGCGCAGCGAGTCCTCGTACGAGGTGGGGTGCCCGAGTTCGGTGAGGTAGCCGGCCAGGATGGTGTTGGAGATCGGCTCGCTGTCGACGAGCACACCATCGTTGTCAAAGATGACCAGGTCATAGCGCATGGTCGTACCCTAAACGCAGAAAAGCCCCGCACCAGAAGGTGCGGGGCTTTCCCACAATGATTGTTCGGCGGCGTCCTACTCTCCCACAGGGTCCCCCCTGCAGTACC
>NZ_JBEXOT010000084.1:0-7627 GCF_040611675.1 Streptomyces sp. NPDC006551 | reverse complement strand
GGACCCCCCCCTCTGCGCGTTAAATACCCCCCGCGTTGGGGGGGGGGCGGTGTGCCCCGGCCCCCCCCCCCCCCACCGGAAGGGGTGAATGCACGTAACTTTCCCACCCCGGACGCGTTCTGTCGCGCTAAGCAGTGGGACGGTCACGCTCGGTCAGACTACGGCCAGCCCTGACGCCGTCCGTCAACCACCGGGGTGCACCCACGGGTTGGGGCGGCACTTGATGCCCTCGATCTCCAGGGACTTGGTCTGCTGCTGCATCACGGGTGCGAGCGCGCCGGGCGTACTGCAGTTCACGTGGCCGTACCCGAGGCGGTGGCCGACCTCGTGATTGATGAGCATCTGGCGATAGGCCAGCATCGCCTTGGCGCCGAAGGTCTCCGCGCCCCGCGCCCAGCGGAAGGCGTTGATCATCACGCGGGACGTGGAGGCGGAGTCGCAGGAGACGTTGTCGACGGTGGTGTCCAGACCGGACTTCGCGCACCAGGTACCGGTGGTGCCGGGGCTGGCGAGGGTGACCACGAACTCCGGCTCTCCGCTGGAGATCCGCTCGAAGGTCATCGCGCCCTTGCCCGCCCAGCTCCGCTCGTCGTTGAGGGTGGTCTGCACGGCCCGCGCGAAGAGCTTCGCGTCGAGCGCGAGCCCCTTCTCGACGTCGACCCGGTAGCGGACCTTGCGCCCCTTGCCGGGGGCCTTGTCGAAGCCGGGGACGGCCTCGAAGTCGCCCGAGCCCCGCAGTTGGGGGTCGAGGGGGAACTGGCGGGTCATCAACTGCTCGTACGTCGGCGGCGCGGCCGGCCGGGCCTGTTCGGACGGCACGGGTTTCGCGGGGGTCACGCGGTCGTCGGAGCGCGAGGCGGTGCCGTCGACGGCCCGGCCGGCGGGGTCGTCGGCCGCGCGGGCGAGAGGGTTGCCGGACTGCCGTTCGGCGACCTGACCGGCCACGACGATGGCGAGGACGGTGGTGACGGCGGCGGCCGCGATACCGGTCAGGGTGCGCCCCAAGCCGCCGCTCCCGGCGGGCCGCGACTCCTGCTCCGGAGGCGGTTCGGGCCGGTCGTCGGTGGGCACCTCGGTGGGTGTCCCCGTCGGCGCCACGGCGGGGGCCTCACGCCGGGGGCCGGGGATGAACGGAGCCTGCGGGCCCGTCGGTCGCGGCGCGGTACGGGGGGCGCCCTGCCGATCGCCGTGCTGCTCGGCCCGGGAGGCCGCGTCGTCGCGGTCGGGATGCCCTCCCCGTACGGGCGAGTCGGTGGGAGCGGCGTACCCCGTGGTGCCGTGCGCCGGCGTGTCCCAGGCGCCCTGCCCGTAGGCGGTCACCGTCCGGCCGTACGTCTGCCCCTGGGCCGAGCGGCCGCCTCCGCCACGTCCGTACGTCTCTTGCCCGTTCGTCTCGCGACCGTACGCCTGCTGTCCGTACGGTTCCTGCCCGTGCGATTCCCGCCCGTACGTCTCTTGTTCGTACGCCCCTTGGCCGGGCGCCCGCCTGCGGCGTCCCGTCCCCGCCCCGGGCCCTGCGGCCTCCTGCCGGCCCGTTTCGGCGGCGGGAGAGGGCGCGGAGCCCCTCCGACTATGTCGTCCCACGCCCCGGATCAGCTCCCGCCGCTGTCGTCTGTGCCGGCTTCTTCGTTGTCCTCGATCAGTTCCCGTACGGCCTGGGCGACCGTCTCGGGGTACTCCATCATGGCCACGTGCCCGGCGTCCGGCAGGGTCAGGAGCCGCGAGCCGCGGAACGCCACGGCCGCCTTGCGCGCCATCCGGAAGGAGACGAGCTGGTCACGGCCGCCGTAGACGAGCAGCGTCGGGGCGAGCACCCGCTCCGCCTGCCGCCACAGTCCATGCTGGCCGCCGAGGGTGTACGCGTCGACGATGCCACGCGAGGAGCGGGCCATGGCGTCCCAGAAGTACGGCAGTTCCAGGCGCCGTTCCATCTCCTCCACCGCGTGCTGGACGCCCTCGTCGGTGACCCGGCCGGGGTCTCCGTAACAGAGGGCCATGACACTGCGGACCCGCTGCTCGGGCGTCCAGTCCCTGGTCAGCCGGGAGAAGAGGGAGGCGACGCCCGGCAGGGCGAGGAGCGCGGTCGGCCAGGCGTTGCGCTGGGCGCGCAGCTCGGGAAGGGCCGGGGAGATCAGGGTCAGGGTGCGCACGAGGTCGGGCCGGACGGCGGCGACCCGGGTGGCGACGGAGCCGCCCAGGGAGTTGCCGATGAGGTGGACCGGGCCGCGGCCGCCCGCGTCGAGCAGGCGGATGACGGCGCGGGCGTGCCCGGTGACCGAGTAGTTGCCGTCGTCGGGCGGCGGGGAGTCGCCGAAGCCCGGAAGGTCGACCGCCTCGGCGTCGACGTGGTCCGCGAGCAGCGGCATCAGGGTCGACCAGTTCTGGGAGGAGCCGCCGAGGCCGTGGACGTAGAGCGCGGGCGCGAGGCCGGGACGGTTGCCCGGGCGGGCGCGCACGGTGAGGGTGAGGCCGGGGAGCGCGACGGAGCGCAGCTCCTCTCCGTCGGCCACCCGCACGGTGCGGTTCCGCGACCCGGGCGGTGCGACGGCGGTCCGGGTCTCCGGCAGCTCGGTCGACGACATGGCCGCAATATTACGAGACGATCACGCGGTGGCGCGTGTGTGGGGCGTCACAGGATCGGGTGCGCCGAGCGGAGTGTGCTTCTACGCTCGAAGGACAGAGTCATCGGAGAGGAACCGCGCGCCGGAGAGGAACCGTATGACTGTCGATCCGAACGAGCCGGACACATTCGCCGGGGAAGAGGCCGTCGTGCTCGACGAAGAAACCCCTGAGGCCGACGCGGCCGAGCAGCACACCGAACTGCAGCAGCGTGAGGACGAGCCGCCCACCCATCTGGAACAGGAGTCGGCGAACGAGGCCGACGCCTCTGAACAGGCACGAGTGGTCACGCTGGACGAAGACGACTACCGCTGATTTGTTCGGTTTAACGTTGAATTGCCGATCGCCCCGGGCGTCCGGTCCGTGAAATTCTGCGTCCGCACCGCGCACAGCCGGGTTACCCAAAAGTACGATGGCGGGCGCGGCGCCACAGCGCGCATGGATCGATTTTGGGAGGCGGCGTGACAGCCATCGAGCAGACAGAGGCAGCACGCCCTCGGGGCACGCGCCTGCCGCGCCGAGCCCGACGGAACCAGCTCCTCGGGGCAGCCCAGGAGGTGTTCGTCGCACAGGGCTACCACTCCGCCGCGATGGACGACATCGCCGAGCGCGCCGGTGTCAGCAAGCCGGTGCTGTACCAGCACTTCCCCGGCAAGCTCGAGCTCTACCTGGCACTTCTCGACCAGCACTGCGAGGCGCTCCTCCAGGCCGTGCGCACCGCGCTCGCGTCCACCACGGACAACAAGCTCCGGGTGGCGGCGACCATGGACGCGTACTTCGCCTATGTCGAGGACGAGGGCGGCGCGTTCCGGCTCGTCTTCGAGTCGGACCTGACCAACGAACCGGCCGTGCGCGAGCGCGTGGACCGGGTCAGCCTGCAGTGCGCGGAGGCGATCTCCGACGTCATCGCCGAGGACACCGGTCTGTCCAAGGACGAGTCGATGCTGCTGGCCGTGGGCCTCGGCGGGGTCTCGCAGGTCGTCGCGCGCTACTGGCTCTCCAGCGAGTCCGCGATCCCGCGCGACAAGGCGGTGGCGCTGCTGACCTCGCTGGCCTGGCGCGGTATCGCCGGGTTCCCGCTGCACCCGGCGGACGGCCAGCTGAGCGCCGAGGGTCACTGACGCTCCGCGCCGCCGGCCCGCCCGTCCGGGTCGCCGCTGTTCGCTCCTGGCGTTGAGCGGCTGCGCCGTGCGTGTCCCCTCACCGGGCTAATGTGTGCAGCGTACGGCGCGGGGAAACGCGCAACGCTGACCGTTCGGAGGGACATAGCCGTGGAGGTCAAGATCGGCGTGCAGCACGCACCCCGGGAGATCGTTCTGGAGAGCGGGCAGTCCGCCGAGGAGGTCGAGCGCGCCGTGGCCGACGCGCTGGCCGGCAAGGCGCAGCTGCTCAGCCTCACGGACGAGAAGGGCCGCAGGGTCCTGGTCCCGGCCGAGAAGATCGCGTACGTGGAGATCGGCGAGCCGGCGGTCCGCCGGGTCGGCTTCGGCGCGCTCTGAGACGTACGTCCATACGACGGAAGGCCCGGCGGACCTGGTCCGCCGGGCCTTCCGTCTGCCGTGCCACACCAGGCATCGGCACCCCGCCTCGGCCTGACCCGTCTCACCGGGTATCGGCATGTCACGTGGCATGTGGGCCGAATGCGCTGGTGAGGGGGGCGAGGGAGGGTTGTTTTCCGCGCGGCCCGGGTAGGACCGCCTACGACCGAATTGCCCGCCACGCTCCGCACGCGAGGTGATCCCGTGTTCCTGGAAGCTCTCGGCTCCGCTCTGCTCGGACTCGCCCTGGCCTGGGCCGCCGTGCACCGGCTGCCCGACCGCCTCCCCGCACGTGGGGTCGTCCTCACCACGGGCTCGCTCGGCGCCGTGTTCGGCGCCCTGGTCACCCATGGGGCGCTGGGGCCGGGCCATGTCCTGGCGACCCTGTTCGGCGCGCTCGCCGTCTCGGCCGTACTGCTCTCGCTGCTGATCCGTCCGGCTTCCCGCCGGCTGCGCCGATCAGCGGCGGCGTGAACAGCGCTGCCCCACGCACCGCCCCCGCCGCCGCCCCCGGTCGAACGCCTAAGCGGCCAGGCCGAGGGCCGCCATGCGCTTGGTGTGGGCTTCGGTGATACGGGAGAACATCCGGCCGACCTCCGCCAGGTCGAAGCCGTCGGCCACGCCACCGACCAGCATCGTCGACAGGGCGTCGCGCTCGGCGACCACCCGCTGGGCCTGGGAGAGCGCCTCGCCCATCAGCCGGCGCGCCCACAGCGCGAGCCGTCCGCCGACCCGCGGGTCGGCATCGATCGCGGCGCGGACCTTCTCCACGGCGAAGTTGCCGTGGCCCGTGTCGTCGAGCACGGAGAGCACGAGCCGGCGCGTGTCGGAGTCCAGCCGGGCCGCGACCTCGCGGTAGAAGTCGCTGGCGATCGAGTCGCCGACGTACGCCTTGACCAGACCCTCGAGCCAGTCGGACGGCGCGGTCTGGCGGTGGAAGTCGTCGAGCGCCTTGGCGAACGGCTCCATCGCGGCCGTCGGCTCGGCGTCCACGGCGGTGAGGCGGTCCCGCAGCCGCTCGAAGTGGTGGAACTCGGCGGTGGCCATCTTCGCCAGCTCGGCCTTGTCGGCGAGGGTCGGCGCGAGCTTGGCGTCCTCGGCGAGCCGCTCGAACGCCGCCAGCTCGCCGTAGGCCAGCGCGCCCAGCAGGTCGACGACCGCGGCGCGGTACTGCGGCTCGGCGGATGCCGTGGCCCAGTCCTGGGCGGCGATCCCGGTGGTTTCCTCGGCCGGTGTGGCGTTGTCAGGCGTCTCCATGAAGCGCACAATAGCCCGCTCCCCGGACCGAGGAAGGCCCTGGTCAGTCACTGTGACCGCGCCCTCATTACGAATTCTCCCAACACACCTGCGCGAATCCGGGGTACAGTGATAAAGCGCCTGCTGAGTATGCGGACATGCTTTCGCACGTTCGGACGTACCCGGTGGGCCATCTCATGAATGAGGATGCCCGGTCGGTGGCCCGACTGGCTCCGACCCGACAGCCCTCTCCGCGCACCGCGGAAGGGTCCCTCAGCGGCAAGACGCTCGAGCGACGGCAGTGGTCCCGCGCCACCCCGGTTGTGGTCTTCACGATCCAGGATCGATCCGATCCGGGTTGTGTCCGATCCGGCCGGAAGTGAACCGGCACGGTACGACCCCCTTCGTTCGCCTCACGCCGCGTCTCACAGAAGAGGCAGCACCCTGACTACGACTTTCCGAGAGCTCGGGATCCTTCCCGAGACGGCCGAGGCGCTCGAAGCCGTCGGCATCGTCACCCCCTTCCCCATCCAGGAGATGACCCTTCCGGTCGCCCTCTCCGGCAGCGACGTCATCGGCCAGGCCAAGACCGGCACCGGCAAGACGCTCGGCTTCGGACTGCCGCTCCTGGAGCGCGTCACCGTCCCCGCGGACGTCGAGGCCGGCCGGGCGCGGCCCGAGCAGCTGACCGACGCCCCGCAGGCACTGGTGGTCGTCCCCACCCGTGAGCTGTGCACGCAGGTCACCAACGACCTGCTGACCGCCGGCAAGGTCCGCAACGTCCGCGTGCTCGCCATCTACGGCGGCCGGGCGTACGAGCCCCAGGTCGAGGCGCTGAAGAAGGGCGTCGACGTGATCGTCGGCACCCCGGGCCGCCTGCTCGACCTGGCCGGCCAGCGCAAGCTCGACCTCTCCCACGTCAGGGCCCTGGTCCTGGACGAGGCGGACGAGATGCTCGACCTGGGCTTCCTGCCCGACGTCGAGAAGATCATCAACATGCTTCCGGCGAAGCGTCAGACCATGCTGTTCTCGGCGACCATGCCGGGCGCGGTCATCGGTCTGGCCCGTCGCTACATGTCGCAGCCCACGCACATCAACGCCACCTCGCCGGACGACGAGGGCGCGACCGTGCGCAACACCACGCAGCGCGTCTACCGCGCGCACTCCATGGACAAGCCGGAGATGGTCTCCCGCATCCTGCAGGCCAACGGCCGCGGGCTGGCGATGATCTTCTGCCGTACGAAGCGGACGGCGGCCGACATCGCCGACCAGCTCGCCCAGCGCGGCTTCGCCTCGGGCGCGGTCCACGGCGACCTCGGCCAGGGCGCCCGCGAGCAGGCCCTGCGGGCGTTCCGCAACGGCAAGGTGGACGTGCTGGTCTGCACCGACGTCGCCGCGCGCGGAATCGACGTCGACGGCGTCACCCACGTCATCAATTACCAGTCGCCCGAGGACGAGAAGACCTACCTCCACCGCATCGGCCGCACCGGCCGCGCGGGGGCGAAGGGCATCGCCGTCACCCTCGTCGACTGGGACGACATCCCGCGCTGGCAGCTGATCAACAAGACGCTGGACCTCGGTTTCCCGGACCCGCCGGAGACGTACTCCACGTCCCCGCACCTCTTCGAGGAGCTGGACATCCCGGCCGGCACCAAGGGTGTCCTGCCGCGCGCCGAGCGGACCCGTGCGGGTCTGGGCGCGGAGGAGCTGGAGGACCTGGGCGAGCCCGGTGGCCGGGGCCGGAAGAAGGCGGCCCCGGCCGCCCAGGCCGAGGAGAGCCCGGCCCGTACGCGCACGCCGCGTCAGCGTCGTCGTACGCGGGGCGGAACCGTACTGGAGGAGACGGCCGCTGCCGCCGCCCCGGTGACGGAGGAGACCCCGGCCGACGCCCCGGCCGAGCCGCGCACCCCGCGCCGCCGTCGCCGCACCCGTACGGGCGCCGCGTCGACCGCGCAGGCCGTGGCGGAGGCCCCCTCGGTCCCCGCCGCTTCCTCGGTCCCCGCCGCTCCGGTGGCCACGGCCGCTCCGGTGGCTCCCGTGGCCGAGGAGGCGCCCAAGCCGCGCCGTCGTCGTACCCGGATCGCCAGGCCCGAGGCCGACACCGTGACCTTCCAGACCGTGGAGACGGCGGCGGCCGCGGCCGCCGCGGCCGCCGGCGATCGGAAGAGGGTGGGGGGGGGGAAGAGTGTAAACAAGCAGGTGGTGATAGAGGGGGTGGGCGGATGAGTAAAAAA
>NZ_JBEXOT010000083.1:0-8637 GCF_040611675.1 Streptomyces sp. NPDC006551 | reverse complement strand
TTTGTTTTTTTTTTTTTTTTTTTTTTTTTTGTTTTGTGTTTTGCGGAGGGGGGGGGGGGGGGCGGCCCCCCCCCCCGGCGGGGGGGCCCCCCCCCCCCCCCCCCCACCAGTCTACGTGCCCTTGCCGGCCGGTTCCTTCGTCCGTTTCTCGACCGGGCCGCGGCGCACCGAACCCGGCGCGTTCCAGTCCTGGCGCTTCTTCTCCCGCTTCTTGGCGACCTCGGAGGACCGCAGCTGGTACGGGACGGACGTCACCATCACGCCGGGGGTGAAGAGCAGGCGGCCCTTCAGTCGCAGGGCGCTCTGGTTGTGGAGCAGATGCTCGTACCAGTGGCCGACGACGTACTCGGGGATGTAGACCGAGACCGCGTCCCGCGGGCTCTCGCGGCGGATGTTCTTCACGTACTCGATGACCGGCCGGGTGACCTCCCGGTACGGCGAGTCCAGGATCTTGAGCGGAACGTTGATGCCCCGCCGCTCCCACTCGGCCTTGAGCGCCTTGGTCTCGGCCGGGTCGACGTTGACGCTCAGCGCCTCCAGCTCGTGGGCGTGCAGCAGCTTGGCGTAGGCGAGGGCGCGCAGCGTCGGCTTGTGGAGCTTGGAGACCAGGACGACGGAACGGACCCGCGACGGGCGTACGTACTCGTCGGGACGCTCCTCGGCGGCCGCGATCTCCTCCGCCACGGAGTCGTAGTGCCTGCGGATCGCGGTCATCGTCCCGTAGAAGATCACCATGCCGAGCAGCGCGACCCAGGCGCCGTGGGTGAACTTGGTGGCGAGGACGACGACCAGGACCAGGCCGGTGAAGAAGGCGCCGAAGGTGTTGATCGCGCGGGAGCGGATCATGCGGCGGCGCTGGACCGGGTTCCTCTCCGTCTTCAGGTGCCGGTTCCAGTGCCGGACCATGCCGATCTGGCTGAGGGTGAAGGAGACGAAGACCCCGACGATGTACAGCTGGATCAGCTTCGTCGAGTCGGCTCCATAGACCCAGACCAGCAGCGCGGCGGCGCCGGCGAGGAGCACGATGCCGTTGGAGAACGCGAGCCGGTCGCCGCGCGTGTGCAGCTGGCGCGGCAGGTACCGGTCCTGGGCGAGGATCGAGCCGAGGAGCGGGAAGCCGTTGTACGCGGTGTTGGCGGCCAGGAAGAGGACGAGCGCCGTGGCCGCGGCGAGGACCACGAAGAGGAAGGTGCCGTCTCCGAAGACGGCGGCCGCGACCTGGGAGATGACCGGGTCCTGGACATAGCCCTCGCCGACCGGGACGCCGTTGTGCAGCAGGTCGACGGCGGGCTTCTCGGCCATCCGTACGTCGGTGGCCATGGCCAGGAAGATGATGCCGCAGAACATGGTCACGGCCAGGCCGCCCATCAGGGCGAGCGTGGTGGCCGCGTTCCTCGACTTCGGCTTCCGGAAGGCGGGGACGCCGTTGGAGATCGCCTCGACACCGGTGAGGGCGGCACAGCCGGAGGAGAAGGCGCGCAGCAGCAGGAAGACCAGTGCGAAACCGGCCAGGCCCTGGTGCTCGGGCTTGATCTCGAAGTCGGCGGTGGGGGCCTTCATGGTCTCGTCGAGGACGATGCCCCGGTAGGCACCCCAGGCGATCATCAGGAAGACGCCGGTGACGAAGACGTACGTCGGGATGGCGAAGAGGCTGCCCGACTCCTTCACCCCGCGCAGGTTCATCACGGTCAGCAGCAGGATGACGCCGACCGCGCAGAAGACCTTGTGCTCGACGACGAACGGGATGGCCGAGCCCAGGTTCTCGATCCCTGAGGAGATGGAGACGGCGACGGTCAGGACGTAGTCGACGAGCAGGGCGCTGGCGACGGTGAGTCCGGCCTTCGGGCCGAGGTTGGTGTTGGCGACCTCGTAGTCGCCGCCGCCGCTGGGGTAGGCGTGGACGTTCTGCCGGTACGAGGCGACGACGGTGAACATCAGGACGACGACGGCCAGTGCGATCCACGGGCTGAAGTGGTACGCGGACAGACCCGCGATCGAGAGGACGAGCAGCACCTCACCCGGTGCGTACGCCACCGAGGACAGCGGATCGGAGGCGAAGACGGGGAGTGCGATGCGCTTCGGAAGGAGGGTTTCCCCCAGCCTGTCGCTGCGCAGGGCCCGCCCGATCAGGATCCGTTTGGGCACGTCGGTCAGTTTGGACACGCAGAGGATCGTAAGCGTTCGAAAAGCGCCACGCCCACCGGCACCCCCGATCCGCACGGAATCTCCCTGGGTACCACCTCGGATGCGGTCTTGGCCATCGTTGCCGCATAAGCTCGGATCGGGCAGCACGGCAGGGCGCTGTCCGCCACAACCCGGGCAAGTCGGGTGAGGAAAGTTGTGAGCAGGGTGTTTTCGCAGGTCAGCAAGACGATCAGGAGTGCGGGGTAAGGGGACGTGCACATCGTCATCATGGGCTGCGGGCGAGTGGGAGCCGCTCTCGCGCAGACCCTGGAGCAGCAGGGGCACACCGTCGCCGTCGTGGACCAGGACCCGACGGCTTTCCGCCGTCTGGGCTCCGGCTTCGGCGGGCGCCGGGTGACCGGCGTCGGCTTCGATCAGGACACGCTGCGCGAGGCGGGGATCGAGGAGGCGGGTGCCTTCGCCGCGGTGAGCAGCGGCGACAACTCCAACATCATCGCGGCGCGGGTGGCGCGCGAGATGTTCGGCATCGAGAACGTGGCGGCCCGGATCTACGACCCCCGGCGTGCCGAGGTCTACCAGCGTCTGGGCATTCCGACGGTCGCGACGGTCCGCTGGACCGCCGACCAGATGCTGCGGCGGCTGCTGCCGTCGGGCGCGGAGCCGCTGTGGAGCGACCCGAGCGGCGCGGTGCAGCTCGCGGAGGTCCACACGTCCCCCGCGTGGATCGGCCACAAGGTGAGCAGGCTGCAGGACGAGACGGGTGTGCGCGTGGCGTTCCTCACACGGCTGGGCGAGGCGGTTCTTCCCACGTCGCAGACGGTGCTGCAGGAGGGCGACCTCGTGCACGTGATGATGCGTACGGACGAGATCGACAAGGTCGAGGCGGCCTTCGCCGAGGGGCCTGAGGAGGGCGGTCACTGATGCGTGTCGCTATTGCGGGCGCGGGTGCGGTGGGCCGTTCCATCGCGGGCGAGCTCCTGGAGAACGGCCACGAGGTGCTTCTCATCGACAAGGCGCCGACGGCCATCTCGGTGGAGCGGGTGCCCCAGGCGGAGTGGCTGCTCGCCGACGCCTGTGAGATCACGTCGCTGGACGAGGCGGCGCTGCAGCGCTGCAACGTGGTGATCGCGGCGACCGGTGACGACAAGGTGAACCTGGTCGTGTCGCTGCTCGCGAAGACCGAGTACGGCGTGCCGCGCGTGGTCGCCCGGGTGAACAACCCGAAGAACGAATGGCTCTTCAACGAGTCGTGGGGCGTTGACGTCGCCGTGTCGACGCCGCGTCTGATGTCGGCCCTGGTGGAGGAGGCGGTGAGCGTCGGCGACCTGGTCCGGCTGCTGCGCTTCAGCCACGGCGACGCCAACCTCGTCGAGCTGACCCTGCCGCCGGAGTCGGCGATCGCGGGGACGTCGGTGGGCGATGTGGCCTGGCCGCAGGACACCTCGCTGGTGACGATCATCCGCGGCTCGCGGGTGCTCACCCCGAGCGCGGAGGAGACCCTGGAGGCGGGCGACGAGCTCCTCTTCGTGGCCGCCCAGGCGCGCGAGGAGCAGCTGGAGGACCTGCTGTCGGTCCGCCGCGACGCTCCTGCCGCGGGCTGACGGAGGCACGCGGGGTGAGGAATCGCTAGAGCCGGTACGCCGGTGCTGAAGCGGTCGAGCCGGTACGGAACCGGTGCGTACGGTACGGAGAAGGGCCCGGGACCTGTCGAGGTCCCGGGCCCTTCTCCGTACCGTGCGGGCGGCGCGGACCGCACCGTACCGACGGGGGCGTGCGCCGGGCGGCTACGCCTCCGGGCGCTGCGCCGCTGCCGCCTTGCGGGCCTTCTCGGCCTCCTCCTCCGCCTCCATCTCGGCGAAGACGTCGATCGGCGGCGGGGCCTTGGACAGGAAGACCCAGGTCAGGTACACCGCGAGCAGGAAGGGCGGGATCTTCAGCGCGACCAGGACCCAGCCGAACTGCGTCGTGTCGGCCCACCAGTACAGCGGGAAGAGGATCGCGCACTTGCCGAGCAGGATCAGGCCCCACGCCCAGCTCGCCTTGGCATACGCCTTCTTGCGGCCGGGGTTGCGGGTCCGCCAGGAGAGGTTCTCCTTGAAGACCGGGCCCAGGATCAGGCCGATCAACGGCACGCCGGCGAGGGTGGTGATGATGTACGCGAGGGCGAGGCCCAGGGTGTACAGCATGCCCGGGAGGTAGAAGTCCTTGGCGTTGCCGGTCATCATCGCGAAGACCACACCGAAGGCCACGCCGAAGACGCCGCTGAAGGCGTGCTTGACCGTGTCCCGGCGGATCAGCCGGACGGCGACCAGGACCAGGGACACCGCGAGCGCGGCGATCGCGGAGAGGTGCAGGTCCTTGTTGATCGTGAAGATCGTGACGAAGAGCAGTCCTGGCACGACCGTCTCGACCATGCCCCGAACGCCGCCGAACGCCTCGAACAGCGCCGCCTCGGTGACCTCCTTCGGGGCCTGGGCCTGGGATTCCTGATCCTTCGTCGGCTTGTCGAGGGACGTCACCGGCTACTCCTGTCCGAGCGGTCGGAGCTCGTATTTGGGGTTGAAGAGGACCCGCCGGCCGTGGCTCATGGAGACCCGTCCGGAGGCGATCAGCTTGCGGCCCGGCTCGATGCCCACGATGGACCGCCGGCCCAGCCACACCACGTCCAGCGGGGCCGTGCCGTCGAACAGCTCGGCCTCGAGGGCCGGCACACCGGCCCGCGGGCGCAGGGTGACCGTGCGCAACGTACCAGTCACCTTGACTATCTGGCGGTCGGAGCAGTCGCAGATACGCGTGCACCCCGATGCCTCGGTGTCCTCCTGGAGCTCGACGGACTCCAGCTCCTCCTGCGAGGTGGACAGCCGGTCGAGCATCCGGCGGAAGCGCCCGGCCGGCTTCCCTGTACGCGGTGCAGCACTCATACAGAAAGCGTACCGGCCCGCACCGACGGCGGAGCCGCCCCGGACCGGTGCTCAGGACGGTGGTCGGGCCGGCGCCCGGACAGGGGCCAGGCCCGTGATCAACCCCCTGCCCATACCCGTGCTCGGATCAGTGCTCGAAGCGGTAGCCCATGCCCGGCTCCGTGACGAAGTGCCGGGGGTGCGAGGGGTCGGCCTCCAGCTTGCGCCGCAGCTGTGCCATGTAGACCCGCAGATAGTTGGTCTCGGTGCCGTACGACGGGCCCCAGACCTCCTGGAGGAGCTGCTTCTGGCTGACCAGGCGGCCGCTGTTGCGGACGAGTACTTCGAGGAGGTGCCACTCGGTGGGCGTGAGGCGGACGTCCTTCCCGCCCCGGTGCACCTTCTTGGCGGCGAGGTCGACCGTGAAGCTCTCGGTCTCGACGACCACGACCGCGTCGTCGCCGCCGACCGGCTCGGCCCTGCGGACCGCGGCACGCAGCCGGGCCAGGAGTTCGTCCATGCCGAAGGGCTTGGTGACGTAGTCGTCGGCGCCCGCGTCCAGGGCCTCGACCTTCTCGTCGGAGGTCTGCCGCGCCGAGAGCACCAGGATCGGTACCCGCGTCCAGCCACGCAGACCCCTGATGACCTCGACGCCGTCGATGTCCGGCAGTCCGAGGTCGAGGACGACCACGTCGGGATGGCGCTCGGCGGCGAGCCGGAGGGCGGTGGCGCCGTCGGGCGCCGCGTCCACCTCGTACTTCCGCGCCTTGAGGTTGATCACCAGCGCGCGGACGATCTGCGGCTCGTCGTCGACGACGAGAACCCGGGTCATCGAAGGCATCCTTCTCTCTGCGTATGTCTCTGTCGGTCTCTCCGGCCGTCGTCCGGCCGGGAGGTGACTGCCGTCAGGAGGCGGCCCGTGCGGGCAGGTCGGCGGTGGGCGGGGGCGGAGGAAGCCGTCCCGCCACGGCCTTGAGGGTCAGCGTCATGGTGAGCCCGCCGCCGGGGGTGTCATCGGCGGTGATCGTGCCGCCCATGGCCTCGACGAAGCCCCGGGCGACGGCGAGCCCGAGGCCCACACCGGAGCCGCGCGGGGCGTCGCCGAAGCGCTGGAACGGTTCGAAGATGCCGTCCTTGCTCTCGTCGGGCACCCCCGGTCCGCGGTCGACGACCCGCAGCTCCACCCGGTCGCCCAGCGCGCTGGCGGCGACGGCCACCGGCACGCCCGGCGGGCTGTACTTGACCGCGTTCTCAACGATGTTGGCCACGGCGCGTTCCAGGAGCCCCTTGTCGACCTCGACCATCGGCAGGGTCTCGGGGATGTCCAGCCCGGCGCTGCCGTCTGGGACGCCGCCGAGCGCCATCGGCACGACCTCGTCCAGGTCGATGGCGCGGAGCAGCGGGGTGACCGTGCCGGTCTGGAGCCGGGACATGTCGAGGAGGTTCCCGACGAGGTGGTCGAGGCGGTCGGAGCCCTCCTCGATGCCGGCGAGGAGTTCCGCCCGGTCCTCCTCGGACCATTCGACGTCGTCGGAGCGCAGCGAGGAGACGGCCGCCTTGATGGCGGCGAGCGGGGTGCGCAGATCGTGGCTGACCGCGGCGAGCAGGGACGTACGGATCTTGTTGCCCTCGGCCAGTTTGCGGGCCTCCTCGGCCTCGCCGACGAGCCGCTGCCGGTCCAGTACCACCGCGGCCTGCGCGGCGAACGCGCCGAGCACGCGCCGGTCCTCGGCGGGCAGGGCGCGACCGATCAGGGCGAGCGCGAGGTGTTCTCCGACGGGCATGTCCACGTCCGCGTCCTCCGGACGGGCGGCGGGGCCCGTGCCGACGCTGGCCGCGGGGCGCCACGGCTCGATGTCGCTCTCCCTCTCCAGGAGCGTCACCGACTCCATGGAGAAGGTCTCCCTGACGCGCTCGAGCAGGGCGTCCAGGCTCGACTCCCCGCGCAGCACGCCGCCGGCGAGATAGGACAGCACCTCGGACTCGGCGCGCAGCCGTGCGGCCTGGTGGGTACGGCGGGCCGCGAGGTCGACCACCGACGCCACCGACATGCCGACTCCGAAGAAGACGGCGATCGCGACGATGTTCTTGGGATCGGCGATGGTGACGTGGTGCAGCGGCGGGGTGAAGAACCAGTTGAGCAGGAAGGAGCCGAGGGCGGCGGAGGCGAGTGCGGGGAACACTCCGCCGAGCAGGGCGGAGGCGACCGTGAGCGCCAGGAACAGCAGCATGTCGTTGGCCAGACCGAGGTCGGCGTCGGCATGGGTGAGGAGCAGGGCCAGCAGCACGGGACCGCCGACGCCGACCAGCCAGCCCCAGATGATCCGGGAGCGGCCGAGGCGGGCGCCGCGGGCGACGGGGAGCCCGCGTCCCTTGGCGGCCTCTTCGTGCGTGACGATGTGGACGTCGAGGTCCGGGCCCGACTCGCGGGCGACGGTCTGGCCGACGCCGGGGCCGAACACGTACTGCCAGGTCTTGCGGCGGCTGGACCCCAGGACGATCTGGGTGGCGTTGACGCCCCGCGCGAACTCCAGCAGTCCGGAGGGGATGTCGTCGCCTATGACGTGGTGGAACGTTCCGCCGAGATCCTCGACCAGGGTCCGCTGGAGCGCCAGCTCCTCGGGCGAGGCGGCCGTGAGTCCGTCGCTGCGGGCGATGTAGACGGCGAGCACCTCGCCGCCCGCGCCCTTCTCGGCCAGCCGGGTGGCGCGCCGGATGAGGGTGCGCCCCTCGGGGCCGCCGGTGAGTCCGACGACGATCCGTTCGCGGGCCTGCCAGGTGGAGCGGATGTCGTGCTCGCCCCGGTACTGCCGGAGGTACTCGTCGACCCGGTCGGCGGTCCACAGCAGCGCCAGTTCACGCAGGGCGGTCAGGTTGCCGGGCCGGAAGTAGTGGGACAGGGAGGCGTCGATCCTGTCCGGTTTGTAGATGTTGCCGTGGGCCATCCTGCGGCGCAGCGCCTCGGGCGACATGTCGACCAGCTCGATCTGATCGGCGCGGCGGACGACCTCGTCGGGGACGGTCTCGCGTTGCCGGACCCCGGTGATCGTCTCGACGACGTCGCCGAGCGACTCCAGATGCTGGATGTTGACCGTCGATATGACGTCGATCCCGGCGGCGAGCAGCTCTTCGACGTCCTGCCAGCGCTTGCCGTTGCGGGAGCCGGGGACGTTGGTGTGGGCGAGCTCGTCGACGAGGGCGACGGCGGGACGCCTGGCGAGGACCGCGTCCACGTCCATCTCGGTGAAGGCGGCGTCCCGGTGGACGAGGGAGCGGCGCGGGACCTGCTCCAGGCCGTGCAGCATCATCTCCGTACGCGGACGGTCGTGGTGCTCGACGAAGGCGACGACACAGTCGGTACCGCGTTCGACGCGACGGTGGCCCTCGGAGAGCATGGCGTACGTCTTGCCGACGCCGGGAGCCGCACCGAGGTAGATCCGTAGCTTGCCGCGTCCACCCATGGCTCCGACCTTACGTCCAGCGAAACGGACGTTCTGTACGGGTGACAGGGCTCTGGGGCCGTATTGACGGGACTCTGATGCGGGGAAGGCCGGTGGGCCAGGGCCGGAGTGGAGCTTGTCGAGCAGCTCGT
>NZ_JBEXOT010000082.1:0-8988 GCF_040611675.1 Streptomyces sp. NPDC006551 | reverse complement strand
GACGAGGTCGGCCGTCAGGCGTTGCGGTGCATCCGCTGCTCGGCCTGTCTCAACGTCTGTCCCGTCTACGAACGCGCCGGCGGGCATGCCTACGGGTCGGTCTATCCCGGTCCCATCGGCGCCATCCTCACCCCGCAACTGCGCGGCACCACCAGCGACATCGACGCCTCCCTGCCGTACGCGTCCACCCTGTGCGGGGCCTGCTACGACGTCTGCCCCGTCGCCATCGACATCCCCGAAGTCCTCCTCCACCTCCGCGAAAAAGTCACCGATCAAGGAGGCCCGGGTCACCGTCTGGAGAAAGCCGCGATCAAAGCGGCCGGCTGGATCCTGGACCACCCCGGCGCCCTCACGGCGGCCGAGCGCGCCGCCTCCGCCACCCGCCGACTCCACCCCACACGCCTGCCCTCCGCCCTGCCCGGCGCCGGTGCCTGGACCGACAGCCGCGACCTGCCCGAAGTGCCCGCCCAACCCTTCCGCACCTGGTGGAAGAAGAACCGCACATGACCGAGCTCCCTCTCTCCTCCCGCGAGCGGATCCTGAGTCGCATCCGCCAGGCCGTCACCGACGCGCCCGAACCACCCGCGACAGACCGCTCGTACCTCTCGAGCCACACACCGGACGACCCGGCCGGACTCGTCGACCTCCTGCACGAGAACCTCGCCGACTACCGCGCCCTCGTCCACCGCACCGACACCGACGGCCTACCGGCCCTGCTCCTGCGCCTGCTCGCCGCGCGCGGCGCGAGCACGGTGCTCGTCCCCTCGGGCCTGCCGGCCGAGTGGCTGCCGAGGGCGGACGCGACGAGGATCGACGTCACCCGCATCCATGACCGCGCCGGGGCGACCGCCCGGGAACTCGACGCCGTCGACAGCGTCGTCACCGGCTGCGCCCTGGCCATCGCCGAGACCGGCACGATCGTCCTCGACGGAGGCCCCGGCCAGGGCCGCCGCCGCATCACCCTCGTACCCGACCACCACATCTGCGTCGTCCGCGCGCCCGAACAGGTCGTCGCCTCCGTCCCGCAGGCCCTCCCACGGCTCGACCCCACCCGGCCCCTGACCTGGATCTCCGGCCCCTCCGCCACCAGCGACATCGAACTCGACCGCGTCGAGGGCGTCCACGGCCCCCGCACCCTCGAAGTGGTGCTACTCCAGACGTAGCCTCGGGGCTTCGACGGACGCGTCCGGCACCCGGTCCTCGCGGTCCGTGCGGTCCGCCAACTCACGGGCCCACCGGGCGAGCCCGTCGACGTCGAGGCCGTACGAGCGCGCCTGCGACGCCGGCGGGGGAGCCGTGATCCGGTCGGCGCCACGGCGCAAAAGCCGCGCTCCGCCCCGCGCGTTGCCCCGGGCGGCGTGCGTCAGCCCCACGGCCAGCTGGGCGAGCCCCTGCCACAGGTCCCGCTCCTCGGCGGGCCCGGTCTTCCAGGCGTCCTCGAAGACCTCGTGCGCGTGGAACGGCATCCCCTCGTCGAGGAGTCGCTGCGCCTCTGCGAGCGTCTGCGCCGGCGTGCGCGTCACACCCTCCGGCGCCCGCGGCACGCCCTCCGTGCCGTACGGCAGAGGGCGTCCGAGCCCGTCACGCGGCCGCGCACTGCGCGCCCGCCCTTCCTCGTCGCGGTCCCTCGGCATCCCTTTCACGCCGCCATTGTCCCCCTCCCGCCCGAACCCGCCAGCCGGCCACCCCGGCCACCACCTGCGGCGTCTCCCCCCAGCCACCCGACGCGACGACGGCCCCTGCGCTCCCGCGCCCCGTGGAGTGGGGTAAAGTTTCTCTCGCACGCCCCCACCGGGAGTACCCGGCGGGACGGGCATCGGGACGTGGCGCAGCTTGGTAGCGCACTTGACTGGGGGTCAAGGGGTCGCAGGTTCAAATCCTGTCGTCCCGACTCGAAAGAGTCGCAGGTCAGGGGCCGTTTCAGAGCAATCTGAGACGGCCCCTTGATCGTTTTTGGGGACCACTTGGGGACCAACCCGCCTTGACCCGGTCAGCGGGAGACGACGATCGGGCTGGGCAGGGACCGGGGTGCGCGGAGCACGCTGAGGGTGGGCCGTGAGGGTGGCGTCGGCGGCGGTGATCTGGCGGACGTCGGGGTGCAGGTATCGCTGTTTGGTGGTGAGCGATTCGTGTCCGGCGATCTTGCGTAGGACGTGTACGGGGACGCCGGTGTCTGCGAACCAGGTGAGTCCGGTGTGGCGGAGGTCGTGGCGGCGCAGGTGCTCGTACCCGAGCTTGCTGACGACCTCGTCCCAGTGGGTGGCGTCGCGCAGAACGGCGGTGGAGATACGATCGCCGCGAGGTCCGGTGAACAAGCGGGCATCGGGATCGGGGCCGGCGGCCAGTACGCGCTGGGCGACGAGCGGCCGGATCTCCTCGATGATGGGCACCTTACGAGCGCGCTTGCCCTTGGTCCCCTTGTCGGTCAGACCACCCGGAGCCGGGGTGGTCTGCCGACGGACGGTCCAGATCCAGTTCGAGGTGTCGATGTCCCCGACCCGACAGCCGGAGACTTCGCCGATGCGGGCAGCCGTACAGGCGGCGAACAGGACGACGTTGCCCCAGCCTCGGTACTCGCCGTGGGAAGCGGTGACGAGCGTGTCGGCGAGCTCGATAAGAGCCTCCCAGCCGGGCAGGGCCAGCGCTCGCGGATCGAGGAGCTCGTCTTCAGCCTGCTTGTAGAGCTTCTGCCAGCCGGTCACGCGGGCTGGGTTGATCTTGATGATCCCGTCGCGGACCGCCTGCTCCATGACGCGGACCAGGACGGCGATGGTGTTCTTGACCGTCGACCGGCTGTGCTCGTCGGCGATCCAGTTCTGCACGGTGCGCTCGACCGCACCGTTGGTGATCATCCGAACCGGCAGGTGACCCAGCGCGGGCACCACGCGGAGCTTCCACCCCGAGAGGTAGGGATCACGGGTTTTCAGTTCAAGGCCCCGCAGCGCGAGTTCCATGTTCGCGTTGCCGTAGTCGGCCCACGGCATTGTGGCGAGAGACGGGTTGATGCCGGCCTCGGCAGCTTCG
This sequence comes from Streptomyces sp. NPDC006551, assembly GCF_040611675.1. Lineage (NCBI taxonomy): Bacteria > Bacillati > Actinomycetota > Actinomycetes > Kitasatosporales > Streptomycetaceae > Streptomyces > Streptomyces sp. NPDC006551. The sequence goes on along the minus strand of NZ_JBEXOT010000082.1, from coordinate 5,964 downwards.
ATCAGCCCGGTGAGCCACTCCTGCGCTTCGTCTTCACTTTCCTTGGCGGCGGAGAGGGACTTGCGGGACTTGGTCTCCGGGTCCCACCAGCGCACACGCGCGCGGTAGGGAGAGAGGCGATCGGGTCGGTACTCGACGTCGGTCTTGAGACGGACGCCGATGGGAATGGTCTCGACGGCGGCGGTGGAGGGGGCTATGACCAAGTCAGCCCACCCGTTCGGGATCGACACGACGGCTGCGCAGCCAGTGTTCGACGTCGATGGCGCTGTAGAGGATGAGACGACTGGACACGGGGACGAACGGCGGCCCTTGCCGCGGGCGGCCCGAACGCCAGCGACGAAGCGTGGAGGGATCGACGTTCAAGATGCCTGCGAGCTCATCCGTCGTGAGCCATTTGCCGGCGGCCAAATCAGAAGAAACGTTTCGTCCACTCTTGGTCAAATCATGGGATGACATGAGGTCCTTGTGGCGGTGCAGAACGCCGATGTGGCGAGTCGGTGCATGAGGCAGGTCGGTCACGCTCCCCTGCGCGGACGAATGGTGGGACGACGACCATAGGGGGAATGGTCAGAAAGTCCAGCGAAGGGCCGCCTGATTCGCGCACGGAGAACGACTAATTGGGCCTCGCCCGATTCGAGAACCGTATGCGACGCCTCGGCCTGCGGCTCGCTGACGGACTACCGCGCCCCAACTCCAGGCCCCGGCAGCCGCACCTGGGATGGAAAATGACGGCATCGGAAGACGAGGGTGAAACCGTTTCATGAGCCGGCGAGAACCGTTCGGCTGGCGGACAGGGAAGTGGCGGTCGAGGTTCGATCATCCGCACGATCCCCGGTTTCGGAAACCGGGGATTCTCCGCTATATTCCGCTCCGAATCGGCTGCATGGCGATGTGAATTGAAGATCGAGCGGGCGGGCGCCGGCCATGGAGTTTTCGACCCTCGGCTAACAGGGGCCACCACAGGTCAAGCGCTTCGGCCCCAGTTCCGACGGAGGACTCCTACTTCCCACGAGGAGATCTTCTTGAAGTCGTCGCCCTCGGCGATCTGACCTGCGCAGATCGCTATCAGGGGCGGGCTGACCTGGGACTTTGCAGCTTTCCGGGGCTTTCATGGTGACGCGGTTTTACGCAGTCGACTCTCCCCAGCCGCTCCCCGGGGCGGCCCGTTCTCCCCAGGTTCTCCCCCGCCGCAGCTGGTCTGAGGGGCGGATCGCGGCTGGTCAGGAGCGGGTTCGGCGTCCCGCTCGCGTCGCGCAGCGTAGCGAGTTCACAGGTCTGCGGCTGGTCCCAGGGGTGGCCGCCGCGACTGTCCGAGCGTCGATTCCGTCGGGACGTCTGCGTCCGGCGGCCTCGCCCCGAAGCGTGACCCCTGCGCGATCTCGGCGAGCTGCTCTTCGAAGAAGTGTCCGGGGGTGTCGCACCATTCGCTCGCCCAGTGCAGCCGGCTGCCGCTGAGGGCGAAGCGGAGGCGTTCGAACGGGGCGTAGTCGAAGCTGGGGATCCTGATCCAGGAGTTCTTCTTCGCCTCGACGAGTTCCTTCTCGGTGGCGAAGTGTTCAGTCCGGTCCTGTTCCTGAAAGACGGGGACTTCACGGTCTGCCCTGTGCGGTGATGCTGAAGTGGGGAGGCGCCCTGCGGCGGCGGTGGGGCGGGGGTGCGCAGCCGGCCTGTCCCGCCGAACTGGAGTGTCCTGGGGCCTCGGCACCAGCCCCCGTACCACCGCATGGTGAAGCTCCGCCCTTGCAGCGGGCCTGGCTATCAGGCCGTTCCGGCGTGCCCTGGAGCGCTTCCTTCCCTTCGCCGTGGCGGACTTGACGCGCGACGTCCCGTGATCTCAACGCGTGACCGCAGCTCTTCGGGAGGCAGTACTGACGCCTCCCGTAGCTGACGGCGAGAGGAGACCCCCAACTTGCGGAAGATGCTCCGCAAATGGGCGTCGATGGTCCGTGGGGACAGAACCAGCGCTGTGGCCACCTCCTTGGTCGTCGCCCCGCCCGCCACCGCACGTGCGATGCGCTCCTCCTGCGCGGTCAGCGCCGCCCTGGTGCCTGACACGCCCGATTCGGGGAGGAAGCCCGCGGCGGCCAGTTCACCCGCCGCGCGCTCGGCGAAGGCACGTGCGCCCGCACCCAAGAACGTCTCATGGGCTGCGCGTAGCGGTATTCGGGCCAGCACCGTCCGGCTGTTGCGCCGTAGCCACTCGCCCCACAGCAGCCGCGTCCGCGCCGCTTGCAGTTCAGCCCCGGCGACGTCCAGACGCTCGGCCGAGCAGCGGTAGAGCGCGTCAGCACGTGTGTCGTCGGCAAGTAGGGCGAGGGCCCGCAGGTGGATTCCGCGCGCCCAGTCGGTGTCGGTCAGCCGCGCGCAGGTGGCCAGCCGTTCGGCGACGGCTTCGGCCTCCTGCACGTGGCCGGTGCGCACTGCGGCCTCCAGCCGTTCCGGCAGCAGCCAGGGCCGAAAGGCGGGCTCATCCAGAGCCATGGCGGTGCCGGTGAGTTCGAAGGCACGCGCGTAATCGCCGAGAGCATTGTGCAAGACGGCCTGGGCGTACTCCACGGTGCTCAGCAGGCGGCCCTCGCCGCGCGCCTCGGCGTCTCGCCGGCAGGCGGCGGCGAGGGCCTCGGTGCGGTCCCGGTCGCCGCGCCAGGCGGTCAGAGTGAGCACGGCGTGACCCGGTGACACGGCGCCGATGGTCGCGCTGATCGCCTCGGCCTCGGAGACCCGGGCAGCTGCCACGTCCAGCCGGCCGCGGTGGAGGTCTGCGAACGCCTGGTGGACCAGTGCCGCCGGAAGCACGCTGGTTGCTCCCGTCGCGCGGGCGGCGGCCACGGTCCACTCGGCGATGGTCTCCCATGCCGCCGCATCCCATACGTCGACTGCCGCGTGGCACAGCAGCCAGTTCCCGTTCGTATCGGGGTGCGGCTGTGACGGGAGACCCGCCGCGAGGTGCGCGTCGACGGCGCGGCGCAGCAGGGGGACCGCCGGGCCGTATCCGTGCCGAGTCCGCGTGTGCAGGGCCTGGAGCAGCAGGGCGCGGGTCTCGGGCAGCTGCGTGCCGTAGGACTCCGTGCGCATTCCCGCCGCACCTGCCACTGCCTCCTGTGGTGGGTGCAGGCGGCCGGCGAAGATCTGGGCGGTCAGTGCGTCCAGCGCGGATACGTCGCGAATGTGCCGGTGGCCGGATACGGCTGCGTGGCGGGCGGCTTCGTTCAGCGAGCGCACCGCAGCGGTGTCGCGGTGCACGCCGTACCGGGTCTGGGCGAGCAGGACGGCGGCCTGGGCCCGCTCAAGGGCCGGGAGGGGAGCGGTGTGCACGTCGGCCAGTAGGTGTAGGGCCTGCCGCAGCGAACCGGTGCGGTGCCGGACGCGGGCGCCGGCAAGCAATCGCAATGCGCGCGTCTGCCGGTCGGGCGTCAGGGAGGCGGCCAGCTCCCACAGAGCGGCCGTCGTGGCTCCGGCGGCCAGGCCGTCTGTCAGCTCCGCCGCATCCTGCAGCTGGGCTGCCACTGCCTCGTCCAAGGTGACCGCGGCCTGTCCGCGGTGCCAGGCCCGCCGTTCGGGGGCCTCTTCGGTAGGCATACCGCCCGCGAGGGCGGCGTGGATTCGGCGCCGCTGCGCCACCGCAGCCCGTGCGTAGGTGGCTGTGCGCAGCAGCGGGGTGGCGAAGCGCACGTGGGGGGTCAGAGCGAGGAGCCCGGTGGCCTCGATCTCATCGACGGCGTCCCGGCCGATGCCCAGGCGCTCGGCGGCCCGCAGCACGGTCACCGACTCTCCGAAGGGCTCGGCGGCTGCGAGTACGAGCAGGTCCCGGGCCGGCGCGCTGAGCCCGTGCAGCGCGGTATTCAAGGCCGTCTCCCAGTCGGCGGAAAGGGAAAGCCGAGGCTCGTCGGGCGTGCAGAACGCCATTTCGGTCGGCCCGATCGAGCGGGCCGCGTCGAGCAGCGCCCGGGGATTGCCGCGCGCCTCGGCCACCATGCGGTCGCGGACGCGGGGATCGAGCGGGGCGTGCAGACGCGTCGCGAGCAGGGCATGGGCTTCCGGGGCCGAGAGGCCCAGCACGGTCAGCCGCTCAAACCGCCGCAGCTCACCGAAACGGGCGGCGTCGGGCAGCGCGAACACGAAGGCGGTCCTGCCGCCGCACCGCCGTGCGGCAACGGCGAGGCTCGTGCGGGAGGCACGGTCCATCAGATGCGCGTCGTCGAGCAGGCACATCATCGCTCCCGCGCCGCCTACACGGGCGAGCAGCCCGGCCACGGCCGTGCCGACGTGCACCGGGGAGGGCACGGGCCCGTCACGCAGACCCAGGACGACGGCCAGCGCGTCGCGGTAGGTGGGTGGCAGGTGGCCGAGCTTGCCATGGAGGGGCGCGCACAGCCGCTGGACAGCGGCGAACGGCAGCTCGGTCTCGCCGGCCACTCCGTTCACGCGCAGGATCCGCATGCCCCCGCCCCGTTCCTCGAGGTGGTCGAGAAGTCGGCTCTTGCCCGTCCCGGATTCCCCGTGCAGCGCCAGCGACCGCCCGCGCCCCGCCCGGACGTCCGCCACCAGGGCGTCGAGCACGCGGGTCTCGGCCGCGCTGCCGCGCAGGTCAGCGTCCTCACTTCTCTTCTGCGGGACCACAACGACGGTGTCCATGTCCGCTTCCCCCTGCTGACCACGGCCGCGCATCCTGCTCCGGTCCTCTGTCCTGCCTCCCATGGTGTCCCGTGGCTGTCTACGAATCGTCAACACCGCGTCTACGCCTGCCGTGGTTTCACGTCCTTCACGGCGCGGTCCCGGTCTGTTGGCGCCCATGAGGTGTACGGACGACCTGGTGGGACCGGTCGGCGAGGACTTGAGCGTCGTTTCTCATGGCGGCTTCCGGCGCCGGTGAGGTTCCCCCTTTCCAGCAGTGACGGCATGCCAGTGGGCCCGGACGATCGTGGAATGGATCTGCACCAGCCAGTCGGTGTCGCCGCCCGCATCCGCACGGGGCTGGATCTGCTGCCGACCTGCCGCTCCGGCGGGCCCGAGGGGCGGTGCCCCTGCCCGACGGGGGCCGCGTCCGAGTGTGGGCGGCGGACGCCGTGCCTCCTGTCGGACGGGCATCGGGCGGTGCGGCCCGGCGCGCGCCGCCGGGGGAGAGGAGATCGTGCCGGGGCCGAAGCAGGGAAGCCGCGGCCTTCGGCGCCGGGCGATCGCGCCAGGACGGGGTTGCCGGCACCGTCCCTGCGCCCCGTCGTCGCCGCCCCGCGGCCGCGCTCCCTGGCGGGGCGAGTTGCAGCGCGGGCACTGGTGCGGCGTCGCTCCATGAGTCCCCGGCCGGACCTGCGACGCGGGGCTCTTCCCCCTGCAGCATGGTCACGCCGGTTCCGCCGCCACGCGGTCACACCGCAGCGATCCGCATCGTCGTCGATCGTGCCTCGGCGCCCGTCATGATCCGGACGGGACCGGGCCAGCCTGGACCGTACTTGACCCGGTAGGCCTCGGACACCCGGTCCTCGAGCGCGCTGTCGAGGACGGGTTCCAGCCGGACGGGGAACAGCCCCCAGGGCGCCTCGACGCGCATGGGCGCGCCACTCAGTGCACTGCGCAGCCACTGGCTGCGCCTTCCGAAGGCGGCGCGCACGTACCCCTCGCCGTCCACGCCGACGATCCACAACGGACGACTCGTCCAGGAGCCGTCGTCCACCCGCGTGCGGAGTTCGATCTCCCTCAGCCGGTGCAGTCCTGCTCGGTCGTCCATGACGCAACCTTTCCGGCGACAGGGTGGGTGACGATGACTGCCGGACTGGCTCCTGCCGCCGGCGGCACGTACAGGCTCTTCGAAGGCGAGTGCCCTTCCTCAGCATGCCTCCGGAACCCGAGCGTTCGCGTCGGTCATTGTCACCTAGGCCGTGTCTTTTGGATCAGGCCGGATCAGGGAGCGGCGTCTGGTGCGTGCGATCGCAAGGCGGAGGAGGGAGTCCATGCGGAGCATCGGCG
>NZ_JBEXOT010000081.1:0-9503 GCF_040611675.1 Streptomyces sp. NPDC006551 | reverse complement strand
CACCACGCCACCGACCCGCGCTACGCCGCGCTCCTCGACCGGTACGCCGAGCGGCTGGCCACCGGTCTCGGCCCCGCGCCACCCGACGAGGAGTCCCGCCATGACCATCACCGCGCCCGCCGGCACCGCTCACGCCCGCACCACGAGGACCGTCCTGATCTCCGGCGCCTCCATCGCCGGCCCCGCCCTCGCCCTCTGGCTCCACCGCTACGGCTTCGCCCCCACCGTCGTCGAACGCGCGCCCGCCCCGCGCACCGGCGGCTACAAGGTCGACATCCGGGGCGGCGCCGTCGAGGTCTGCCGCCGGATGGGGATCCTCGACGCGGTCCGCACCGCGTCCACGGACATGGAGGGCGGTTCGTACGTCGACGAGCGCGGCCGCACCGTCGGCCGGCTGCCCGCCGAGATCTTCGGCGGACGCGTCGAGGGCGACGACGAGATCATGCGCGGCGACCTCGCCCGCATCCTGTACGAACGCACCCGCGACGACGTCGATTACCTCTTCGGCGACTCGATCGCCGCCCTCCACGACGACGGAGACGGCGTCGACGTCACCTTCGAGAGCGGGACGCGCCGCCGCTTCGACCTGGTGGTCGGCGCCGACGGCCTGCACTCGCACACCCGGCGGCTCGTCTTCGGCGACGAGCGGCGCTTCAAGCGGTACCTCGGCGCGTACATCGCGATCTTCACCGCCCCCAACCGGCTGGGGCTGACGCGCTGGGAGACGTACCACGCCCGCCCGGACAAGCTGGTCTCCGTCTACGCCACGGCCGGCGAGAGCGCGCACACGGCGAAGAACTGCTTCGTCTTCGCCTCGCCCGAGGAACTGCCGTACGACCACCGGGACACCGGCCGGCAGAAGGAACTCCTCGCCGAGGCCTTCGCGGGTGACGGCTGGGAGATTCCCCGCCTGCTCGCCGACGCCGCGGACGCGGACGACTTCTACTTCGACGCGATCGGCGTCATCGAGATGGACCGCTGGTCCCAGGGCCGGGTCGTCCTCCTCGGCGACGCCGCCCACTGCGCCTCCCCCGCCTCCGGCCAGGGCACCGGCCTCGCCCTGACGGGCGCGTACGTCCTGGCGGGAGAACTGGCGGCGGCGGACGGCGACCACCGGGCGGCGTTCGAGGCGTACGAGCGGCTCATGCGGCCGGGCGTGGAGCTGAACCAGAGGTTCGCGGCGGGCTTCGCCAGGGAGATGACGCTCTCCTCGCGGTGGAAGATCGCCCTGCGCATGTTCATGGTGCGCACGCTGCCCCGCACCCCCTGGAAGAACCTGATCGCGAAGAAGATCCGCGACGACCTCCAGAAGGCGGCGCACGCGGTGCCGTTGAAGGAGTACGGACGCCACGCGGCGGTTTGAACGGGTTCGAAATCCCTTCCGGGGACAGATGGGACCGCTGTTACGATCCAGGTCCCGGCGGGGCCGGAGACGCGGCCGCACGAACGGCCGAGGGGACGGCCGGACAGGCCACCCCTCACCTGCCCGCCCACGCCGGTCCAGGTTTTCATGGGGAGGGACCCACCCTTGCAGTCCTTGCATCGCCCTGCGCTCACGCGCAGAACAGTGGCCGCCGCCACCGCGTTCGGCATCGCGGCCGGCCTGTGCGGCGTCGGCGCCGCCGCCACACCCGCCGTCGCCGACGAACCCGCTTCGAACGAGATCGTCGTCCCGGACCCCGGCCGCTACACGCCGCGCGAGGAGATCCTCAAGCACGCCGGCGCGACCGGCTACGCCCACACGCGGGAGGGCGTCGGCACCGTCTGGACCGACCACGCGACCGGCACCGACACCCCGCTCACCGCCGAACAGGCCGGGGGCCACTCCGGCCTCTTCGCCACGATCGGTTCGGACTCCTTCGACCAGCCGCGCACCGTCACCGTCTCGGACCTGGCGACCGGCACCCAGAAGGCGATCACGATCCCGGCCCGCCAGGTCTGGCCCAAGGTGTACAACGCCGACACCACGCTCTCGTACGCCCAGGACGAGACGGGCCGGCTGGTCTCGCTGAGCCTGTGGCAGGCGACGGCCGAAGGTGCTCCGACGGAGCGACCGGTGCGGGACCTGCCCGCGGCCACGGGGCCCCTGGTCGTCATCAAGCAGGACACCAAGGGCGCGATCATCCGGGCGAAGACGGCCGAGGGCACCCGCCTCTACCTGCTCGACCACGCCTCCGCCACCCTGACGCGGCTCCCGGACCTCATCTCTCCGGTCGATTACGTCGCCCTGGGCGAGCGCCACGTCGTGGCGAAGGCGGCCTACGGGGAGGAGCTGTACTCCGTCTCCCGCGCCAACCCGACCGCGACCCCGGTCATCACGCATCTGCCCAAGGCGACCGGCACCGAGGGACCCGGCACCGGCTTCACTGTCGTCGGCGACGTGCTGCTCTTCCAGCGCACCCTGACCAACCCGGCCAACCTGTACGAGCGGGGCAACGCGCTCCGCGCGATCCCGATCGGCGGCGGCACGGCCACCGAGCTGCTCTGGCGCGCGCAGGACAACAGCTTCGTCGTCGCCCCCGACGGCAGCGTCCTGGTCGCCGGCGGCACGAGCGCCCGTGACTGGGCCCTGCACCGGATCACCGTCGATGCCGACGGCACCCCGCGGACCACAGCCGTACGGAAGATCCCGCAGGTCCCCGCCACGTACAGCGGCCTCGCGCTCGGCGGCGGACGGCTGAGCTACCTCAGCGACTCCGCGCCCGACGGCCTGACCGGCCTCTACGACGTCGACACCAACGCGGTGTGGGCCCCCGTCGCGAAGCTGCGGACGAAGCAGGTCAGCCTGCGGCCGGGGCTCGTCTCCCTCGGGGACGGCGAGACGGTCTACGCGCGGGGGAACGCCCTCTTCTCCCACACCCGCGGGGAGACCCGCATCGCGGAGCTGCCGGGGTCCGGCGACGTCGTCGACGGAGCCGGCCGGTACGTCCTCGCCCGCGGCGGCGACACCACGTGGGTCGCCGATCTGGAGGACTACAGCCACCTCACCGACGACGTGAAGCTCACCCTCACCGACTCGGCCGCCGCGCTGTGGGACACCAAGGTCTGGAAGCCCGCCGCCACCGCGGGCCGGGTCAACTCCTACGACCTGAAGACGAAGACCACCTCTCCCACCGCCGTCGACCTCGGCTCCGGCTGCAAGCCCACCGAACTCCAGGCCGTCGGCCGCTGGCTGTACTGGGCGTGCGGAGCGGACAAGGCCGGCGTCTACGACCACACGGCGAAGAAGAGCGTCCCGGTCCCCGCCGGGGAAGCCCTGCTCGGCGACGGCTTCGTCGTCCGGCACGAGGGCGACAAGCTGATGCTCACGGACGCGGCCACCGGCCAGACCACCGACTTCGCCGACCTCCCGGCGTCCGCGTCCGGCTCCGGCCGCCGCACGACCTGGACCGTCGACAAGTTCGGCGGCGACGTCGCGTACATCGACGCCGCGAAGAACATCCACGTGAGGAAGGTCGAGCTGCCCCGGCAGCAGATGACCGCCCTCGACTCCTCCGTCCCGCCGGTCCTGTCCTTCGCCGGCCACTCCGGCGTGCGGCCGCAGGTGTCCTGGTCCCCCGTGTGGCGGTTCTCCCGGCCGGTCGGCGACTGGACGCTCGTCGTCAAGGACCGCCACGGCCAGGTCGTCCGCAGCACAGGCGGCGACATGGGCAGGGGTGCCGCCGTCGCGACGCAGTGGAACGGGGAGGACACCCAGGGCCGCGGTCTGCTCGACGGCGACTACACCTGGACGCTCCGAGCCCTCCCGGTCGGCGGCGCCGCGCCCGGCGACGAGCGGACCCTGACCGGCACGGTGCGGCTGGAGGGCAGCTCGCTCACCACGCTCCGGGGCACGTACCAGCCGCTCACGCCGACCCGGCTGATGGACACCCGCAGCGGCCTCGGGGTGCCTCAGGGCAAGCTCGGCGCCGGCGGATGGGCACGGCTGAAGGTGACAGGCGTCGCCGGCGTCCCGTCGACGACCGTCACCGCCGTCGTCCTGAACGTCACCGCGACCAACGCGACGGCGGGAAGCTTCGTCTCCGTCTACCCGGACGGAACGCCGCGCACCAGCGCCTCCAACCTCAACTTCAAGGCGGGGCAGACCGTCCCGAACCTGGTGACGGTGCCCGTGGTCAACGGTCACGTCGACTTCTTCAACAAGAACGGCGACGTCGACCTGCTCGCCGACATCGCCGGCTACTACACCGAGCGCAGCGGGGGCTCCACGTACCAACCGGTCACCCCCAAGCGCCTGATGGACACCCGCGCGGGCGTCGGCGTGCCGAAGGCGAAGGTCGGCGCGGGCGGGACGGTGACGCTCCCGGTCACCGAGCCCGGCGCCACGGCCGTCGTCCTCAACGTGACCGCGACCAACCCGACAGCGGGCGGCTTCGTCTCCGTCTACCCGTACGGCACCCAGCGCACCTCCGCGTCGAACCTCAACTTCGTCGCCGGCCAGACCGTCCCCAACCTGGTGATCGTGCCCGTCAAGGACGGCAAGATCACCTTCTACAACCGGGCGGGCACCGTCGACCTCATCGCCGACGTCGCCGGGTACTTCAAGCTCGGATCCGGTTCGCTCCTCACCGGCATGCAGCCCAAGCGGCTGATGGACACCCGTGACGGCACCGGCGTGGCGAAGGCCAAGGTCGGCGCCGGCCAGACCGTGACCCTGCACGTGGGTACGGAGTACACGGCCCTCGTCCTGAACGTGACCGCGACCAACCCGACGAGCGCGAGCTTCGTCTCGGTCTACCCGTACGGGACGCCGCGCACCGCCGCGTCGAACCTCAACTTCGTCGCCGGCCAGACCGTGCCCAACCTCGTGGTCGTCCCCGTCAACGATGGCAAGATCACCTTCTACAACCGGGCGGGCACCGTCGACCTCATCGCCGACGTCGCCGGCTACTACACCGGCTGACACCCGGTCGGTCCACCGCACCATCCCGGCCGCGGGGCCTCATGATGAACGCCATGAACGATGCGCGTTTCCATGAGGCCCTGCGGTCTCTCCGTGTCTGGGACACCGAGCTGCCCGCCTTCGATCCCGCCACCGCCCCGGCCGAGCCCGTGGCCCTCTTCCACGACTGGTTCGTCGAGGCCGCCGAGGCGGGGGCCGTCGAGCCGCAGACGATGTCCCTGGCCACCGTCGACGAGGGGGGCCGGCCCGACGTACGGACGGTCATGCTGCACGGCGCCGACGAGCGCGGCTGGCACTTCGCCTCGCACTCCACCAGCGCCAAGGGCCGCCAGCTCGCCGCCCGCCCCGAGGCCGCGCTCGGCTTCTACTGGCCGAAGCGGGGCCGCCAGGTGCGCGTGCGCGGCCGGGTCACGACCGGGACGCCGGAGGAGGCGTACGCGGACCTCCACGCCCGCACCACCGGCGCCCTCGCCTCTGCGCTGGTCGGCAGGCAGAGCGAGGTCCTGCCGTCCCTGGAGGCGCTGGCCGAGGCGAGTGCGGCGGCCTGGGAGCGGGCGCACGCCGAGCCGGAGGCGGAGTCGAAGACCTGGACGCTGTACGTCATGGAGCCGTCCGAGGCCGAGTTCTTCCAGGGCGACGCGGAGCGGCGGCACGTGCGGCTGCGCTACCGCAAGGAGGGCGCGGCCTGGTCCCGCGAGCTGCTCTGGCCGTGACCGGGTACGGAGCGCACCATGGAAGTGGAGGTGTGAGAACCATGGGTACGTACATGGATGTTCACCGGGGCATGGTGGGAATCACCGCGGATCAGCTGAGCGAGGCGCACGCGGCCGACCTCGCCATCGAGAAGGACGAGGGCGTGCACTTCCAGAAGGCCTGGGCCGACCCCGACTCCGGCACGGTGTACTGCCTGTCCACGGGCCCGTCGGCCGAAGCCGTCCAGCGGATCCACTCCCGTACGGGCCACGCGGCCGACGAGATCCACGAGGTGAAGCTGTCGGTGTGAGACCGGCTCGGTGCGAGACGGGCCGGTGACACCGGGTCGGTGTGGGACCGGCTCGACGAGGCGACCCGCCCTCGTCGTTCCCGACGTCAACGAGGTGACCAGCGCTCGTTGTTCATGAGGTTGCCGAGCCCCGCCCAGCAGAAGTTCATGAGCGTCGCCGCCGCTTCCCGGGCCGTCATCCCCGGCGTCTCGTTGGCCCAGTTGGCCAGCGACTCGGCCGCACCGACCAGGGCCTGGGACAGCCCGGCCACGTCCCGCTCGGCCAGGTCGGGGTCGCGGTGCGTCGCGCGGTGGGTCTCCTTCGCCGTGGCCCCGATCAGCGTCCCCACGTACGACACGATCTCGTCCCGCATCTGGGCCGCCTCACCCGCGAACGGCTCTCCCTGCGTGCGCGCCTGCCGGCTGAGCACCGCCCAGCCGTCGGGGTGCTCGGCCGTGTGCGTGAAGAAGGCCAGCAGCCCGGCCCACAGCTGCTCGTCGGCGGGCAGTCGGGGGTCGACCGCGGCCGCCACGGCGGCGAGCAGCGCCTGCGCCTCCCGCCGGATGCAGGCGGTGAACAGGTCTTCCTTGGAGTTCAGATACAGATAGACCAGCGGCTTGGAGACGCCGGCGAGTTCGGCGATCTCATCCATGGACGCGGCCTGATAGCCGCGCTGCCCGAATGTCCGTACGGCGGCGTCCATCATCTGCCGCTCCCGCACCGCACGCGGCAGACGCTTCGCCTTCGTGGCACCCACGCCGGACATCCTTCCGCCCCGCCCCCGCACTCGGCCCCGCCCCGCACTCGCGGCCTCTCGCCACAAGCCTACGTGCCCCCTGCCCGGACGGGGGCAGAGGGCACGTGGGGCCGGAACGCGCGGGAACCGGAGGGGAGTCAGGCCGCGACGGCCAGCGGCTCGCGCTCGTCCACCGGGGACGAGGAGGCCGAGTTGTACTTCTCGACGTCCAGGATCTTCTCGCGGGCGGCGACGACGACCGGGACCAGCGCCTGACCGGCCACGTTGGTGGCGGTCCGCATCATGTCGAGGATCGGGTCGATCGCCATCAGCAGACCCACGCCCTCGAGCGGGAGGCCCAGGGTGGAGAGGGTCAGCGTCAGCATGACCGTCGCGCCGGTCAGACCCGCGGTGGCCGCGGAGCCGACGACCGAGACGAAGGCGATCAGCAGGTAGTCCTGGATGCCCAGCTGGACGTCGAAGATCTGCGCGATGAAGATCGCGGCGAGCGCCGGGTAGATCGCGGCGCAGCCGTCCATCTTGGTGGTGGCGCCGAACGGGACGGCGAAGGAGGCGTACTCCTTCGGGACGCCGAGGCGCTCGGTGACCTTCTGCGTGACCGGCATGGTGCCGACCGAGGAGCGGGAGACGAAGGCCAGCTGGATGGCCGGCCAGGCGCCCTTGAAGAACTGGAGCGGGTTGACCTTGGCGACGGTCGCGAGCAGCAGGGGGTAGACGCCGAACATGACCAGCGCGGAGCCGATGTAGACGTCGGCGGTGAAGGTCGCGTACTTGCCGATCAGCTCCCAGCCGTAGTCGGCGATGGCGAAGCCGATGAGGCCGACGGTGCCGATCGGGGCGAGGCGGATGACCCACCACAGGGCCTTCTGCAGCAGCTCCAGGACGGACTCGGAGAAGGTGAGGATCGGCTGGGCCTTGTCGCCGAGCTTCAGCGCGGCGACACCGGCGACGGCGGCCATGAAGACGATCTGCAGGACGTTCAGCTCGGTGAAGGGCGTGATGACGTCACTGGGGATGATCCCGGTCAGGAAGTCGATCCAGGTGCCCTCGCGCTTCGGCAGCTTGCCGTCCTGCGGGGTGAGGCCGGTGCCGGCGCCGGGGTTGGTGAGCAGGCCGATCGCGAGGCCGATGCCGACCGCGATCAGCGACGTGATCATGAACCAGACGAGCGTCTGGGCGGCCAGCCGGGCGGCGTTGTTGACCTTGCGCAGGTTGGTGATCGACACCAGGATCGCGAAGAAGACGAGCGGGGCGACGGCCAGCTTCAGAAGCTGGACGAAGATGTCACCGACCTGGCCGAGGGTCTCCTTGAGCCAGCTGACGTCCTGGCTGCGGGCGAGCCAGCCGAGCAGGACGCCGAGGACGAGACCGGCGACGATCTGGGCCCAGAAGGGGACCTTGGGTATGCGGGACGGGGACTTCGTCACGGGCGCGGACGCGGACGCGGACACAGACACACTCCACAGGTGCGTATCGGGAAATACGGGGACGGGGGGTGCGGCACACGCGCTGAGGCGTGCCGCTGCATGATGCCGGGGTCAGAGCTCGCGGCAACAGACCGCGGACATACAGCGGCACAGATCGACATGCAGGCGCGCCACGAGCGGACTGCTCACGGCATCGGGGAGGCGCACTGCTGTCTTCATGCCGAACACGTTAACACTTGAACTTTGAGAACCTCAAAGCCCTTCTTTGAGGTGATCGAGCCCCTCGCGGCCTGCGAAACGCAGAACACCCCGGTCAGGAGCCTTCGAAGCTCCAAGCCGGGGTGGGCGGGTATGTCCTGCTGTGAGGAAACTTACGTGGTTCCTACGACGGCTACGCCGCGTCCTCTCGAGACCGGTTCGCCTCCAGGCGGCCCTTCGCGTGGTCGACCTTGGCGGCGATCCGCTCCGACATCGCGTCCCGCTGCTTGCGCAGCAGCACGAAGCTGAGCGGCGCGGAGATCACGACGGAGAGAACCAGCACCCACAGCAGGTTGGAGTCGCCGAGGCCGCGGGGCAGCACGCCGACGTAGACCAGACCCCACAGGGCGAAGAAGCACCCGGCGAAGACGCCGAGGCGCATGAGGGTGTACCGGAGGGTGGCTGCGCCCGTCCCGTTCTCGGACACGACGGCCCCTTTCTCTGCTCCACTGGTTTGCCCGACCAGTGAAGCATGTCCCCAAAGGGATCAATCCAGCGGGAGCAGCATCACGATGTCGTCCCGGTCGTCCCCGTCCGCCACCCGGATGGCACCCGGAACCCGGCCGACCTCCTTGTAGCCGCAGGAGGCGTAGAAGCGGTCGACGCCCGTGCCGCCCCGGCAGGTGAGCCGGATCGCGTCGATCCCGTCGAAGCCGCGGACCTCGCGCTCGGTCGCGGCCATCAGATCGCGGCCGTATCCCTTGCCCTGGTGGGAGGGGTGGACCATGACGGTGTAGAGCCAGACCCAGTGCTTCATCAGCCGGTGCGAGTTGTACGCGACGAAGGCGGTGGCGGCGACGGTGCCGTCCTCCTCGTACCCGACGACGAGCCGCATCCGCGCCTCGACCATGGCGACGAGGTGCTTGACCAGCTCGGGCCGCACCTCCTCGACCGTCACCGGCGGAACGAAGCCGACGGCGCCGCCGGCGTTCGAGACATCCGCCCAGAGGCGCAGGATGCCGTCGCGCAGGGCGGGGGTGACCGGCGGGTCCAGTTCAAAAGTAAGGGCCATAGGGGCAGGCTAGCCATTACCGTGCGGGCGGTTCAAGAGGTTTCCCGCCGCCGGACGCGGGACGGCCGCGGTGCGCACCAGCGCACCGGCCCCGGGCCCCCCGCGCGCGGGGGGGGGCGCGGCGCGCCCCCCGCGGACCGGCCCGGCGAGGCGACGGCGCGGC
>NZ_JBEXOT010000080.1:0-10035 GCF_040611675.1 Streptomyces sp. NPDC006551 | reverse complement strand
ATCGTCACCGGCGCCCCCCAGATCAACCCCGAAACCGGCTGCTTCCCCATCTCCCACGCACCCGGCCTCGGCATCGAACTCGACACCGACGCAGCAGCCGAACACCCCCAACAACAAGCCCGCTTCGACCTCTGGGCCGAAGGCTGGGAACGGAGGCAACCCAAGTGAGCCGCGCGATCGTCGTCGACACACCGGGCGAACACCGCCTGGTGCGACGGGAGTTGCCGGAGCCCGGGCCGGGTGAGGCACGCGTACGGGTGGCCGCGGCCGGGATCTGCATGAGCGACCGCGAGGTGTACGACGGACACCGGGACCCGGGCTATGTCCGCTACCCGGTCACCCCCGGGCACGAGTGGTCCGGGACGGTGGAGGCGGTCGGCCCCGGGGCCGACCCCGCGCTGGTGGGACGCCCCTGTGTCGCCGAGGGCTTCAGGTCCTGCGGGATGTGCGAGCGGTGCCGGTGCGGGGAGACCAGCCTCTGCACGGCCGGATACGCGGAGACCGGCTTCACGGAGCCGGGCGCCTTCGCCGACCATCTGGTCGTCCCCGTCCGGCTGTTGCACCTGCTGCACGACGAGGCGGACCTCAGGGCCGCCGCGCTCCTCGAGCCCGCCGCCGTGATCGCCGCCGCGGTGCGCGCCGGCCGCCCCCGCCCCGGCGAGCGGATCGCCGTCGTCGGCGCGGGCACCCTCGGGCTGCTCGCCGTCCAGCTGCTCGCCGCCTCCTCGCCCGCCGAGCTCGTCGTCGTCGACCCCCGGGCGGCCCGAGGGAAGCAGGCGCTGGCGCACGGAGCGAACGAGGCCCTGACCCCGGACGAGGCCGCGTCGGCGACCGGCCGCTTCGACCTGGTCGTGGAGACGGCCGGGGCGCCGTCCACGGCGGCGGCCTCCTGCCTGCTGGCCCGCAGGGGCGGACGGGTCGTCCTGACCGGGATGTTCACGCCGGGCGCGACCGGGATCGATCCCGTCCACCTCTCCCTCAGCCAGCTGGAGGTGCGCAGCGTCTTCGGGGCGTCCTCCGCCGCCTGGGCCGATGCCGTACGGGCCTTCGGCCTCGGACTGCTCGATCCGGCCGCGCTGATCACCCACGAGTTCCCGCTGGAACGGTTCGCGGAGGCCGTCGCACTCGTCGGCGGCGGCGACCCCGGGACCGGCAAGGTACTGCTGCGCCCCTGAGCGCGGCACACCGAACGTACGGCGGTACGGGAAGCCCTGGCGGCCCCGTACCGCCGTACCCCCACCGCACCGCCGCGCACCCCCTCCCTCGGACCGCGTCCGACCTGCCGAACAAAGGACATCCGTGACCGCTCCACCGCAACCGCCCCGCCGTCCGGGCGCCGACGCGCTCGCCCGCATCGGCCATCCCGTCCCACCGGCCGATCCGGCCGACGCCTCACCGCACTCCTTCCCCGACGGGGGCACCTGGCGCACCGAGGTTCCCTCCGTCGAGGGGCCGGAGGCGCTGGCCACCGTCCTCAAGGAGAGCTCCCGGCTCGACGTCCCCGTGCACCGGGTGAGTCAGGGCAGCGGGATCTGGATGCTCACCGACGCCGAGATCACCGAGATGGTCGATGCCTGCGCCGAACGGGCCATCGAGCTCTGCCTGTTCACCGGGCCGCGCGGCACCTGGGACACCGGCGCCGCCACCCGTACCGACTCCGGCGGCGCCGGGCTGCGGGCGCGCGGGCATGACGCGCTCGCCGGCTGCGTCGAAGACGCCCTGCGCGCCACGGAGTTGGGCGTGCGCTGTCTGCTCGTCGCCGACGAGGGGGTGCTGTGGACCCTGCACCGGATGCGTGCGACAGGCGTGCTCCCCGCGGACACCACCTTCAAGGCGTCCGCGCTCATCGGCCCCGCCAACCCCGCTTCGTACGCCGTGTACGAGCATCTCGGCGCGGACTCGCTCAACGTCCCCTCCGACCTCACCCTGGAGCACCTCACCGAGATCCGCCGGGCCAGCCGTGCCCCCCTGGACCTCTATGTGGAGGCCCCCGACGACCTAGGCGGCTTCGTCCGGATGTACGAGGCCGCGGAGCTGATCCGCCGGGGGGCGCCCCTCTACCTGAAGTTCGGCCTCAGCAAGTCCGCCGGCATCTACCCGTACGGCGCCCATCTGCGCGAGCACACCCTCGCCACCGCCCGCGAGCGGGTCCGGCGCGGGCGGCTCGTCCTCGATCTGCTGGCCCGGCACGGTGCCGACGCCGGTATGTCCCCGCTGGGCTCCCGGCTGCCCGGCGAGCTCCGGCGTTTCCCCGCCCCCGAAGGGAACTGACCATGCGCACCCGCACGTTCCGGGCGGCCGCCCTCGCCTCCCTGCTCGTCCTCGCCCTCACCGCCTGCGGCCAGGAGGCCCGCGGCGGCAGCCGCTACCAGCCCGACAGCGGCAAGGGCGGCACCATCGGCCTCGCCATGCCGACCAAGGCGTCGGAGCGGTGGATCGCCGACGGCGAGAACATGGCGAAGCAGTTCCGGCAAGCCGGCTACGAGACAGACCTGCAATACGGCGACGACAAGGTCGAGAACCAGATCGCCCAGATAGAGAACATGATCACCAAGGGTCGCCGACTGCTGGTGGTCGCCGCCATCGACGGCTCCGCGCTCACCGACGTCCTGAAGCGCGCCCACGACGCGGGCATCCCCGTGATCTCGTACGACCGGCTCATCATGGGCACGGAACACGTCGACTACTACGCCTCCTTCGACAACGAGCGCGTCGGCGAGCTGGAGGCGCGGTACATCGTCGAACGGCTGAAGCTGGGCGCTCCCGCCAAGAACGCGGGCAAGCCCTACGACATCGAACTGTTCGCGGGCTCGCCGGACGACAACAACACCCGCTACTTCTGGAACGGCGCCATGAAGGTGCTCCAGCCGTACCTCAGCAGCGGACAGCTCGTGGTCCGCAGCGGGCAGACGCGGATGAACCAGGCGACCACGCTGCGCTGGGACGGCGGCACCGCGCAGAAGCGGATGGACGACCTGATCAGCAAGAACTACGGCGCCGAGAGCGTCGACGCGGTCCTCTCCCCCTACGACGGCATCTCCATCGGCATCATCTCCGCGCTGAAGAGCGCCGGTTACGGGACGGCGGACCGGCCGCTGCCGATCGTCACCGGGCAGGACGCCGAGCTGGCCTCCATCAAGTCCATCATCCGGGGCGAGCAGACGCAGACCGTCTTCAAGGACACCCGGAAGCTGGCCGCCCGGGCGGTGGCCATGGGCGACGCCGTACTGGACGGCAGGAAGCCCGAGGTCAACAACGTCAAGGACTACGACAACGGCGAGAAGATCGTGCCGTCCTTCCTGCTGGACCCGGTCAGCATCGACAAGTCCAACACGCAACTCCTCGTCCGCGAGGGGTACTTCACGGCGGGACAGCTGTCATGACCCGGCCCGTGCTGGAGATGCGCGGCATCACCAAGACCTTCCCCGGTGTCACCGCGCTCAGCGAGGTGAACCTGACGGTCCGGCCCCGTGAGATCCACGCGCTCTGCGGGGAGAACGGAGCGGGGAAGTCGACCCTCATGAAGGTGCTCAGCGGGGTTCATCCGCACGGCAGTTACGAGGGCGAGATCCACTTCGAGGGCGAGCCGGTCGCGTTCAGGGACATCCGGGCGAGCGAACGCCACGGCATCGTGATCATCCATCAGGAACTGGCGCTCATCCCCCATCTGTCCATCGCCGAGAACATCTTCCTCGGCAACGAACAGGCCCGACGGGGAATCGTCGACTGGAACGACACCCTGCGCAGCGCCCGCCGTCTCCTGGACCGGGTCGGGCTGCGCGAGAACCCGCACACACCGGTCGCCGACCTGGGTGTGGGCGGGCAGCAGCTGGTGGAGATCGCCAAGGCGCTCTCCAAGGACGTGAAGCTGCTCATCCTCGACGAGCCGACGGCGGCGCTCAACGACGAGGACAGCGCGGCCCTCCTGGGCCTCATCCTGGAGTTGCGCGACCAGGGCGTCGCCTCCGTCGTCATCTCGCACAAGCTGAACGAGATCCGGCGCATCGCCGACTCGGTGACGGTCCTGCGGGACGGCCGCACGGTCGAGTCCCTCTCCGTCCGCCCGGCTCCGGACGCGGCGCCGGAACTCTCCGAGGACCGGATCATCCGCGGCATGGTCGGCCGCGACCTCGACCACCGCTTTCCCGAACGCACCCCCTACGAGGGCGACGACGCCGGCCGGGTGGCCCTGGCCGTGCGCGGCTGGACCGTCCGTCATCCGGTCGACCAGCGGCGCACCGTCGTCGACGACGTGTCCCTGACCGTCCGCCGGGGAGAGATCGTCGGCATCGCCGGTCTGATGGGCGCCGGCCGCACCGAGCTCGCCATGTCGGTCTTCGGCCGCTCCTACGGACGGTACGTCTCCGGATCGGTGGAGATCGACGGCGAGGAGGCGTCGACCGGGACCGTTCCGGCCGCGATCGACGCCGGGCTCGCCTATGTGACGGAGGACCGCAAGCGGTACGGCCTGAATCTCATCGACACGATCCACCGCAACGTCTCCCTCGCCTCACTGCCGGGAATGCGGCGCCGCGGCGTGGTCGACGAGCACCACGAGCGGCAGGTCGCCGAGCGCTACCGCGCCTCCATGAACATCAAGACGCCGACCGTCTTCGAGCAGGTGGGCCGGCTCTCCGGCGGCAACCAGCAGAAGGTCGTGCTCAGCAAGTGGATCCACGCCGACCCCCGGGTGCTGATCCTCGACGAGCCGACGCGCGGCATCGATGTCGGCGCCAAGTACGAGATCTACACCGTCATCGACCGGCTCGCGGCACAGGGCAAGGCCGTGCTGTTCATCTCCTCGGAGCTGCCGGAGCTCCTCGGGATGTGCGACCGGATCTACACGATGGCCGAGGGCCGGCTGACCGGTGAGGTCACCCGCGACGAGGCCACCCAGGAAAGACTGATGCGCCACATGACCATGAGCAGGAGCTGAGGCCCGCCATGACCACCACGACCCCCTCCACGCGGGACCCGAAGACGGCGCGGCCCGAGCCCCCGTCGGCCGGTGCGCTGCTCCTGCAGGCCGTGCGGGCCAACATGCGCCAGTACGGCATGCTGGTCGCGCTCGCCTTCCTCGTCGTCCTGTTCCAGATATGGACGGACGGCACGCTGCTGCTGCCGAACAACGTCTCCAACCTGATCCAGCAGAACAGTTACATCCTCATCCTGGCCATGGGCATGATGATCGTCATCATCTCCGGTCACATCGATCTCTCCGTGGGGTCCCTGGCCGCGTTCGTCGGGGCGCTCTCGGCCGTGCTGATGGTGCGGCACGACATGCCCTGGTTCCTGGCGCTGGTGCTCTGTCTGCTGGTCGGCGCGATCGCCGGTGCCTGGCAGGGCTACTTCATCGCGTACCTCGGCATCCCGTCGTTCATCGTGACGCTCGCCGGGATGCTCCTCTTCCGCGGTCTCACCCAGATCTTCCTGGAGGGCCGCTCCCTGGCGCCGTTCCCGGAGGGTTTCCAGAACATCGCCAAGGGCTTCATCCCCGAGATGGGCCCCTACACGCAGTACCACAACCCGACCCTGGTCCTCGGTCTGCTCACCGTCGTCCTCCTGCTGCTGCGCGAATGGCGCGACCGCAAGCGCCAGCTGGCGTACGAGCTCGAGGTGCTGCCCGCCGGTCTGTGGACGCTGAAGTGCGTGGCCATGACGGCGGCGGTCGTCGCCTTCACCCTGACCCTGGCGAGCTTCCACGGCGTGCCGATCGTCATGATCGTCATGTGCGCGCTGCTGATCGGCCTGGGGTACGTGATGCGCAACGCGGTCGTCGGACGCCATGTGTACGCGCTCGGCGGCAACAAGGCGGCGGCCAAGCTCTCCGGCGTCAAGGACAAGCGGGTCACGTTCCTGGTCTTCGTCAACATGGGCGTCCTCGCGGCGCTCGCGGGCTGTGTCTACGCGGCGCGGCTCAACGCGGGCACGCCGCAGGCGGGTCTGAACTTCGAACTGGAGGCGATCGCGGCGGCGTTCATCGGGGGCGCGTCGATGAGCGGCGGTGTGGGCACCGTGATGGGCGCCGTGATCGGTGGTCTGGTCCTCGGCGTCCTGAACAACGGTATGTCGCTGGTCGGCATCGGCACCGACTATCAGCAGGTCATCAAGGGCCTGGTGCTGCTGGCGGCGGTCGGGTTCGACGTCTGGAACAAGCGCCGCGCGGGCCGCTAGAAGGGCGGCGGAGAACCGCGTTCGACCGACGACGTCCGATCGACGCCGTTCAACGGACGATGCTCGACGGACGATGTTCCGCGGCACGGGCGCCGCGTCGGTGCCCGTGCCGCGGACGTGTTCGTAGCGGACGATGTCGCGCGCCGGTTCGGGGCGCTGCTCCGGATCCTCGGTGATCTTCCCGTGGTCGACCGGCATCACCACGAGGTTGTAGTCGGCGCCCCGTTCGTTCTGGCGCAACGTCACGGTGCCGTCGAGGAGACGTCGTGGCGGAGTTCTCGTTCACGTTCACGGCGCTCGCCCGGGGCGCCTCGTGACCGAGACGTTCCCGGCGGGGCCGGGGGCGTCTCCCCCTCAGCGGATCAGCCGCTCCGGGACGATTCCCTGGGCGCGCAGCTCTCCGAGCACGAGCGCCGCGTACTCGGTGGCGCCGCGCACCGAGGTGTGGGTGTTGTCCCGCTTCTCGGTCGTCAGATAGAGCGCCTTGGACGCCTCGGGGCCCAGCTCCTCGACCCTGGCCTTGGTGAGGGCGGTCAGGTCGACGAGCGGGGTGCCGAGGTCGGCCGCGAGGCGTCGGATCTCGGCCGGGTGGTCCACGCCGAGGCCGTTGACCAGCAGGGCGGTGCCGTTGTTCAAGGTGCCGTCGGCGTTGAACCAGCGGCGGACGATCGGCGTCACCAGCACGGGCCGCCCGCCCTGGGCCCGTACCCCTTCGACCAGGGTGGTGAGGTTGGCGCGGTAGGTCGCCGCGTCGGTCTGCTTGTCGTTGTGGGCGAGCTGGATCAGGACGGCGTCACCGCGGCGGACGAGCGGCCGGACCGTCGGGAAGAGAGCCGGGTTCGCGAGGTAACTGACCGTGCTCTCACCGGAGTCGGCGTAGTTGGCGACCGCGATGCCACGCTCGAGGTGGCGCGGCAGCTGCTGTCCCCAGCCGGCGTACGGCTCGCCCGGCTGGTCGCACACCGTCGAGTCCCCGATCAGGAAGATCCGCGGCGCGGCGGGGGCCGGGGTGACCCGCAGGCCCGCGAGCCGCGGAGCGGCGCCCGCGAACGTCAGATCGAGACCGGGGCTTCCGGCGGGGCCGGTGGGCTCCCCCTCCGGGTCGCGGACGTGCACGGTGACATGGCGCTTCGTACGCTCCCCCGCGGCGGTGGCCGTCTCGGCCAGCAGCGCGCGGCGGGTCTCGGCGGTGACGGAGGTGCTGCCGGCGGTGTCCCCGCCGAGGGTGACCGTGACGTCGTACGTGCCGGGCGGGAGGTCGACGTGGCAGTCGACCGGGCCGGTGCCGGTGACATCGCAGTGTTCGAGGCCGTTGCCGTACGGGCCGTCGGCACGGGCCGGGGACGGGGCGGCGGCCAGGGCGACGGCGACCGTGGCGACGGCCGTGAGCAGGGCGGTGCTTCTCATCGTTGCCTCTCCTCTCTATGCGGGCAGGCTGTCGCCGACGAGGGCGAGGTTCTGGATGGCGGCGAGTCCGAACAGCGCCGTGGTGTTGGTACTGATCCAGAGGTGTTCGTAGCCGGGTTCCAGGGCGGCCGGGCCCTGGACGGGGGTCTTGTCCCAGACCATCGCCGAGGTGTAGCCGTCGCTGGAGTGGAACTTGGCCCAGGCGCGCTTGGCGAGGGCGGGGTCGTTCAACTGGGCCGCGGCGTACGCGTCCTGGCGCGAGTGGCCCTGGAACAGGAGCAGGGTGCCGAAGTTCTTGCCGTACCGTGCCGCCTGTTCGGCCTTGGAGGCGTTGAAGTAGCGGCAGTAGTCCAGCCACGCCTCCTTGAACTTCGGCATGTCGACGAGGTCGATGAGCTCGGCGCACATCTCGACGAGTCCGAACATGGCGGAGAGGTGGGAGACGCCGACGGCGGGCTGGGAGGCGATGGCGAACCGGCCGGTGTCGAGGTCGTACAGGCCGGTGCCCTGGACGAATCCGTTGGGCTGGGCCGCGATGGTCTCCATGGTGGAGCGCAGTCGGGCCTCGGCCTTGGCGGCCTTGGGGCCGCCGCGCTCCCACTCGGTGAGCCAGGCGGCGGCGAGTCCGCTCCAGTCGGTGCCGAAGCCGATGGAGAGCGCGTGGCGGTCCGGGGTGTAGGGCTCGGTGCGGATCTTGCGGATGGGGTCGAGGGCGAGGAAGGTCTCGTCGGAGTCGACGAGGGCGTGCATCAGGTCGCCGACCCGTTCGTCGGCGGTGAGGTAGTAGTAGGGACGACGGTAGACGGCGGTGGAGATGCGCTGCTGCTTGGCGCTGTCGGCGAAGTGCTGGACGCCGTGGCGCGTGCCGAGTCCGGCCCAGGTGCCCAGGTGGTAGACGTCGACCTCGCCGGTGTGGCGGGTCATCGCCTCGGCGAAGCGGAAGATGTCGGAGCGGCCGGAGCGCAGATAGGCGTACCAGAGCCACAGGTCGGGCGAGAGTTCGGAGTTGTCCCAGGCGTAGCCGCCGACGTCGTACCGCCACTGGTGCCGGTCCTCGTCGTAGGTGTGCATGATGTCGCCGTAGTCCCAGAAGCCGTACCAGCGGCGCTGTTCGGCCTGGTCCTTGTAGTACGTGAAGAGGTAGTCGAGGTGGTCCTCGATCGTCGCCTTGGCGGGCGTGGAGCGGTCGACGGGGGCGAAGAGGCCGCCGAACACCTTGGCGCGGCTCAGGTCCTCGGGGCTCGCGGCGAGCTGGGGCGGGGTGCGGACGGCGGCGGCCTGGGCGACGAGCGTCTCGGCCGTGGGCGTGGCGGCGTTGGCCCAGAACATCAGCTCGCTGGTGCGGGCGATGCCGTACGGGGTGCCGAAGCCGGGCTCGTAGTCCTCGTACGTGATGTTGAGGCCTTCGAGTTGTTCGGGGAAGGTGTCCTGGCCCATGCCGTCGTGGTAGAAGCGCAGGTCCATGGGCTGGGCCTCGGGCGACCAGAGCCAGAGGGTGACCTCGGCGGCGTCACCGGCGGCGCCCCGGATGTCGAGCTGGGCGGGGTGCTTCTGCCAGAAGTCGCGCAGCCCGAAGGAGAATCCGCCGCTCGGCCCGCCGACGTAGCCGAAGCCGTTCGCCCGGCGGCCGCCGCCGGCGGGGATCCAGCCGTGGCCGGGCTTGGTGCGCTTGCGCAGTGTGAAGCCGTCGGCGGAGAGCTGGGAGAGGGTGTAGTCGCCCCAGGTGGGAATGTACTGCAGCCGGGTGGTGACCCGCTGGTCCCAGGTGGCCGGGTCGGGCAGCTTCTCGCCCTTGACCTGGGCCTTGCGGACGGCGGCGCCGGGGTCGCGGCGCAGTCCCGTGATGCCCTGGACGGCCTCGGTGAGGAAGCCCGCGTCCTGGCCGGCGATGCGGATGTGGCGGTCGTAGGCGGCGTCGCGCATCGGGACGGTGAAGCGGACCCCGAGCCCGCGGATGAAGTCCTTGTTCTGGTCGCCGTCGTACGTGATGGTGTGCACCATCCGGAAGGAGTCGGCGCCGGCGTAGAAGTAGAGGCGGACGCTGAACGGGAGCCAACTGCGGCTGCCCTTGCGGTGCTTGCCGTCGATCCGGACCACGGCGCGGACGGGGCCGCGCTGTTCGACGGTGGCGCCGCTGATCTCTCCGTCGAACCGCTCCCACTTGGCGTTGCCCTGGTCGCCGTCGTCGAGGTCGCTCTGGCGCAGCAGGACGAGCCGCCCGTCGGTGGCGATCTTCGTCGCTCCTCGGGTCACGGACTCGACGAGCTTCTCGCCGTCGCGGGAGATGACCGCCGTGACGGTGCCGGTGTCGACGGTGATGCGGCGGCCGGTCTCGGTGACGGCGATCCGCGCGGCGGTGGCCCTGATCGTCGAGTCCGTCGTGCTCGGCCCGTACACCCAGGGCCCCGCCCGGGTCACCCCGGGAACGGTCCTGGTCGTGGCGGCCTGCGGCCT
>NZ_JBEXOT010000079.1:0-11088 GCF_040611675.1 Streptomyces sp. NPDC006551 | reverse complement strand
TACGACGTCAGCAGGCGCCGCTAGCTCAGTTGGTTAGAGCAGCTGACTCTTAATCAGCGGGTCCGGGGTTCGAGTCCCTGGCGGCGCACAGACGGGAAAAGCCCCTCGCGAGAGCGAGGGGCTTTTTCGTGCGCCCGCGCCCGGCCCGCGCCCGCACCCGACCCCCGGCGGCGAGCGCCCCGCGCGTCAGGCGCGGCCCTCCTCCACCGTCACCTTCACCGTCCACACGCCCGCCCGGGTCCGGTCCGCCACCTCCACCCGCGTCCCGTCCTCCGGCACCGTGAACGTCTCCCCGACCGCCAGCGGCGCGTCCGCCAGCGGCGGGTACACCGAGCGGTCCCAGCACGCCTCGGTCCGGGGGTGGGTGTCCAGGACCTCGATCGGCCCGTTCCCGGACGCCGCCTCGTTCCGTACGCGGTAGATCAGCACGCCCTCCGTACAGGTGTCCTCGTCGTTGCCGGTCGCCGCGCGTGCCTCGATCGCCAGGGCGGTGCCCGGGCCCGTCCGTACGACCGCGAGCCGGGTGCCGAGCGTGCCGCCCGCAACCGGCGCGGCCGCCAGCGGCTCCAGGCTGAGCAGCCGGGAGCCCGGCCCCTGGACGCAGGCCACCTGGCGCCGCTCCAGCCAGCCCAGCTTCCACTTGTGCCAGCCGAAGAGGTCCGGCGCGAGGCCGAACTGGCTGCCCATGACGTCCCAGTCCCCCACGTGGGTGTCCCAGTCGCCTTTGCCGTCCGTCGGCCGGTGGTAGAGGTCGGGCAGGTCGAAGACGTGCCCGGTCTCGTGAGCCAGCACGTTGCGGTCCGGCGGATGCCGTTCGAAGACGGTGACGACCCGCTTGAGGTCCGCTCCGTCGACGGAGAGCGGATGGTCGAGGTTGACGACCTTCGTCGCGTCGGAGTCCACGCCCGGCGCGTCCGGGTCGGCGACGAGATAGACGATGTCGTACCGCGAGAAGTCGACCTTCTCGTTCGCCGCCGCGATCGCGTCGCGCAGATACTGCGTACGCCGGCCCGTGTCCCAGTCACGCTGTATGCCGTAGGCGGTGGAGGCCCGTGGCATGGCGATCCACTCGCGCTGCGGGTGGGCGCGCAGCGTGAACCGGCCGTACGAGGCACGCCGGAAGAAGTCGCCGGTGCCCGGGAAGTAGTCGGCGACCAGTTCGTCGGTGCCGGTCAGCGGGGTGGAGTCCGGGAAGGACAGGAAGATCATGACCGCGTCGAGGGTGCGGGCGGGCTTCGGATAGGAGCCGTTCCAGGTGTCCAGACCCAGGGAGTGGTGGGCCGCGGTACGGGGCAGGGCGCACGGCCCCGCGGAGGGTGCGCCCACGGCGGGGCCCGCCACGAGTCCGGTCGCGGCGAGCGCCACGAGGGAAGTGAAGGCCGCCGCCGAGGCACGCAGCGACGGACGTTCCACTCCCCCGGGTGTCTGCTGACCCCTCACATAGACCTCCGGCTCCGGAATGCGGGACACCTCATCCACCTTGTGATGATTTGCGGCATTTCGCACTATTCCGCTACCCCAGTCGAGTGAGCGGGCACCACAGGGTCGACGCGACACGCCCCTGCAAGGCTCACGGAAAGTCACATTCGGTCACGTCGTCGACGCCCCGTGTCAGACCCGCGCAGAAACGATCGGGCAGGGGTCAACGGAGCGGAGCTTCGCTCCGTCCAGGGGGCAGGACGGCCGCCCCGGAGCTGGATCGGCCCCCCGGACAGCCTCTATGATCGGCACACTTTGCCTTGGCCGACCATCCCGACCACATCTGTACGGCCCAACTGCGCTAGGGGAGCGAGCGGTGAGCGGAACCCCCGAACGACCGGTGCACACCCAGCTCTCGCCCGCACGGGAGCCCACGCCCCCGATCACGGAGCGTCATCCCGACCCCACGGCCGAAGGCGGCCCGCGGGCGGGCGGGGGCTCCCCCAAGGGCACGGGCTCCCGCAAGGGCACGGGCCCCTACCCGGGCACCGGCTCCGGGACGGGTGCGCCCTCCCGGGCCGATGCGACCCCGCGCGCGGGCGCGCACCCCACGCACCCCCGGACGGCCGCCGAGCTCCGCGACTACCGCGCCGCCTTCCGCGCCGCCCAGCTCGCCATGGCCGTCGTCGACCAGGACGGCGTCGTCGTCGCCGCCAACGACGCGCTCGGCACGCTCTTCGGCACCGACGCCGGCTCCCTGCGCGAGCAGGCCGCCGCCGATCTCGTCGACCTGGCCTCCGACGGCCGCACCTGGCACGCGTACCGCGAGGTGCTGCGGGGCCGCCGCTCCCGCTTCCGCTGCACCCGCCGGCTCAAGCACCCCGACGGGCGTTCCCTGTGGGCCGAGATCACCGTCTCTCCCGTCCCCGACAGCCGCCGCGTCCTGCTCTCGATCGCGGACATCAGCGACCGGCGCGAGCTGCAGGCGCGGCTGCGTCACCTCCAGATGCACGATCCGGTGACCCGGCTGCCCAACCGCACCCTGTTCTTCGAGCGCCTCTCGGCCGCCCTGGAAGCGGCCGCACAGGAGGACGAGGGGCCGAAGATCAGATCGTCGTACGAGTCGTACGGGCTTGGCGGAACAGGGCGGATCGGTCTCTGCTACCTCGATCTCGACGGCTTCAAGGCGGTCAACGACACCCTGGGCCACCGCGTCGGGGACCGGCTTCTCGCCGCCGTCGCCGCCCGTCTGACGGAGTGCGCGGACAGCGACGGGTACACCAGGAGCGGCGGGCATCTGGTCGCGCGGCTCGGCGGCGACGAGTTCGCCATCCTGGTCGAGGACTCGACCGGAACGGAGCAGCTCGCGGACCTGGCGCAGTCCGTCCTGTGCGCGCTCCAGCAGCCCTTCGACCTGGCAGGGCAGCGGCTGTCCGTCTCCGCCTCGATCGGTGTGGTGGAGCGGGGCGCCCGCGGTACGACCGCGACGGGCCTGATGCAGGCCGCCGACACGACGCTGTACTGGGCGAAGGCGGACGGCAAGGCCCGCTGGACGCTCTTCGACCCCGAACGCAACGCGCACCGGATGACCCGGCAGGCGCTCTCCTCGACCCTGCGGCCGGCGGTGGAGCGCGGCGAGTTCGCGCTGGAGTACCAGCCGTTGGTGGGAATGGCGGACGGCGTGGTGCGCGGGGTGGAGGCGCTGGTGCGCTGGAATCACCCGCAGTTCGGCTCGCTCGCGCCGAATCGGTTCATCGGGATCGCCGAGGAGGACGGTTCGATCGTCGAGCTGGGACGCTGGGTGCTGCGGACGGCGTGCACCCAGGCCCGGCAGTGGCAGAAGGACCACCCGCGCGAACGCCCGCTCTTCGTGAGCGTCAACGTCGCCGTACGGCAGGTGTGGGACTCGGACCTGGTGGCGGATGTGGCCGGCATCCTGGCCGAGACGGGCCTCGCGCCGCATCTGCTGCAGCTGGAGCTGACCGAGTCGGCGGTGATGGGCTCGGCGGGCCGCCCCCTCCAGGCGCTCCAGGCGCTGAGCGACATGGGCGTCCGGATCGCCATCGACGACTTCGGCACCGGCTATTCGAACCTGGCGTACCTGAGCCGGCTGCCGGTCTCGGTCCTGAAGCTGGACGGCTCGTTCGTCCGCGGTTTCCAGGACGAGGCGCACGCCAACCCGGCGGACGAGCTGATCGTCGAGGCGCTGGTCCAGCTGGCGCACCGGCTCGGCCTGACCGTCACCGCCGAGTGTGTGGAGACGTCCGGCCAGGCGACCCGGCTGCGCCGGATCGGCTGTGACACGGGGCAGGGCTGGCTCTACTCACGGGCGGTGGCCCCGGACCGTATCGCGGAGCTCATCGGGGTCGCGCCACTCCGCGTATGACCGGTGGAGACACCTGAACTGCCCCCGGCCGGTGGGACAACCGGGCGGGGGCAGTGGTCAGGAGGTGTCAGCGGGTCGGAGGGTCGAGAGGCCGGGGGCCGGCGGGGCGGGGGTGAAGAGGTCCGGGCGTCAGCAGGCGCCCTGGTCCTTCCAGACGCCCCACTCGCCGGTCGTGCCCGGCTCCTCGTTCTGGGTCCACCACTGCGCCTTCCAGGTGCGGCCCTTGTGGGAGACGAGCGCGCCACCGTTGTAGATCGTCCCGGCCGCGTACGCCGGGGCGGTGCAGCCCGTGGTCGGCGGCGTGGTCGTCTGGCTCGGCGTCGGGGTGGGCTGGGTCGTCGGCGGCGTGGTGGGCGGCGTCGTCGGCGAGGTCGGCGATGAACCGACCGCGGCCACGATGTCGTTGAAGAGGGTCGCGTTGGCGTCGAGTCCGAGGAGCGAGTACATCATCGCGCCCGCCAGGCCCCGCTGGTGGCCGTAGTCGGCGCGGGCCTGGATGGTCCGCTTGTCGAGGCCGGTGAAGAACTCGCCGTCCTTGTAGAAGTAGGCGGACTTGGCCTGGTCGTCCCAGAAGGTCGTCGCCGCGTTGTCGACGATGCCGCCCAGTTCCTTGTAGTGCGCGATGCCCGCCTGCTGGCTGACCGGGCGGGCAGCCGAGGCGCCGGTGGCCGGCTGCGCGAGGCCGTTGGCCGAACCGGCCGGGACGCCCTTCCAGCCGCGGTAGTAGAACTCGTAGCCCAGCGTCAGCTTGTTCGCGGGGAAGCCGCCCGCGATGCCGTAGGCCGGCTTGCCGTCGATCCAGGAGTCGATGGCGTTGTCGATCGAGTACTTCTCCGTGCCCGGCTTGATCGGGTCGGTCGGGTCGTTCGCGCCGGAGTACAGCGGCGACTGGTGGTACGTCGGCCCGTCGCCGTCCCAGGCGCCGTGCATGTCGTACGTCATGATGTTCGCGTAGTCGAGGTACGCGCCGATCTTGTCCGTCTCGATGTGCTTGATCTTGTCCTGGCCGGCCGGGAGGGCCGCGGTCAGCAGGTACTTCTTGCCGCCGTTGGCCGCGCCGTACGCGTCGAGCTGCTTGCGGAACTCGGCGAGGAGCAGGGTGAAGTTGGCCTTGTCCTCGGGGCCGTAGTGGTTGCCGAGGTGGCCGTCGGGCGAGCCCGGGTACTCCCAGTCGATGTCGATGCCGTCGAAGATCCCGGCGGCGGTGCCCGGGCCGCCGTAGCCGCCCTCGACCGGCAGGTCGCCCTGGATGTACTGCTTGACGCAGGAGGCCACGAACTTCTTGCGGCTCGCGTCCGTCTTCGCCGCGTCGTGGAAGTACTTGGAGTAGGTCCAGCCGCCCAGCGAGATGTTGATCTTCAGATGGGGGTGCTTCGCCTTCAGCTCCTTGAACTGGTTGAAGACACCCACGATCGGCTGGTCCCACTTGTCGGCCACGCCGTCGACGCTGTCCGCGGCCGAGAAGGAGCGCTGGTAGTCGGCGTACGAGTCGCCCGCGCCGTCACCGGCGTTGGGGTTGGCGTCGTCACCGGCCGCCTTGTTGGCCTCGAAGCAGGTGAGCTCGTTCGGGTGGATGTTGCCGAACGAGTAGTTGATGATGTCGAGTTTGCCCGCGATGCCCCGGGTGTCGAGGTGCTTGGGGTAGAAGGCGTTCCCGTACACGCTCCACTGGTCGTAGTACGCGATCTTCACGCCACCGGTCGAGGGGGCGGCGGTGTCGGCTGCCTGGGCGGAGCCGAGTCCGACGGTCGCGGCGAGCGCGCCGGCGGCGAGGGCCGTGCTGAGCAGCGCGGCGATCACTGGCTTACGGGGGTGCACGTGCGGCCTCCGGGGAGTGCTGGGGGGGTTGTGCCGTACAGGAGTTGAGGAAGTGATAGCCCCCGGGTGAACAGTGCGTCAATGGTCTGAACCAGATTGAGGACTAGACCAATTCGCCGGAGAAAGCCCTTGTCAGCGGCGCGGGGCAGACAACGGAACCGCCCGCCACCACAGGTGACGAGCGGTTTAAGGTTCGCTTAGGGATCCGCGGTCAGGTCGTTCGAGACTGAACCAACCCGCCGAAAGGTCTCAGGTTTTCACTGCTCCGGAACGACTCCGTCCGGCAGGCCGTAGGCGTCGGCGATCAACTCGTAGCTGCGCAGCCGGGCTTCCCCACCGTGCGCGTTGGCCGTGATCATCAGCTCGTCGGCGCCGGTCCGCTTGCGCAGGTCGTCCAGGCCCGTCCGGACCTCGTCCGGCGTGCCGTGGACGATGTTCGCCAGCCAGCCGCTCACGAAGTCCTGCTCCGTCGGGCTGAAGGCGTACGCCTCCGCCTCCTCCGGCGTGGGGATGAGCCCCGGCCGGCCGGTGCGCAGCCGCAGCATGGACAGCGCGCCCGTGAGGACCTGGCGACGGGCCTCCTCGGGGTCGTCGGCGGCGAGTGCGGAGACGCCGATGAGCGCGTACGGCTCGTCGAGGACCTCCGAGGGCCGGAAGGAGTCCCGGTAGAGGTCGAGCGCCGGGATCGTGTTGTGCGCGGAGAAGTGGTGGGCGAACGCGAAGGGCAGACCGAGCGAGCCGGCCAGGCGGGCGCTGAAGCCGGAGGAGCCGAGCAGCCAGACCGGCGGGCGCCCCTTCGGTCCCTGCACGGGCCCGGGCACGGCGTGGATCCGGGCGTACGGATGCCCCTCGGGGAAGTCGTCGTCCAGGAACCGGGTCAGCTCCGCCAGTTGTCGCGGGAAGTCGTCGGCCCCCTCGCCCAGGGTCTGGGTGCGGCGCAGGGCGGCGGCCGTGGCGCCGTCCGTACCGGGCGCGCGTCCGAGGCCGAGGTCGATCCGGCCCGGGGCGAACGCCTCCAGGGTCCCGAACTGCTCGGCGATCACCAGCGGGGCATGGTTGGGCAGCATGACACCGCCCGAGCCGAGCCGGATGCGGCGCGTGTGGGCGGCGAGATGGGCCAGGATCACGGCCGGTGAGGAGGAGGCGACGCCCGGCATGGAGTGGTGTTCGGCCACCCAGTGGCGGTGGTAGCCGCGCCGCTCGGCGAGCTTGCCGATCTCGACACTCGTCGCCAGCGCCTGCGTCGCGGTCCGTCCGCTGCCGACGGTCACCAGGTCCAGTACGGACAGCGGTACGGGCGAATCCCCGTGTGCCGTGCCCCGAATCGCGTCGCTCACCGTTGACGACCCTTCCGCGTGCGAAGACATAGGTACGACGGAAGAGAACAGGAGGCTGTCTCCGCTTATTCCGCAGGATTGACTCGTCCAGCGCGGGGTAGCGGCGCGCCCATGGCTCGAACAGGTCCCGCCAGTAGGACAAGTCACATAAATCGCCGTACCCTGCTCCTCGGCACCGCCGGGGCGGCCGGCGCGGCGCTCGGTGCGGCCGGCTGCGCGCGAGTCGCCTCCGGCGACACCCTCGGCCGTCTCAGATCCCAGCGCACGGTCCGCCTCGGGATCGCCGGCGAGGTGCCCTACGGCTACGTCGACGAGCAGGGAGCCTTCACGGGCGAGGCCCCCGAGCTGGCCCGGGTGATCTTCCGGCGGCTCGGCATCGAGCGCGTCCAGCCCGTGGCCACCGACTTCGCCTCGCTCATCCCCGGGCTCAACTCCCAGCAGTTCGATGTCGTCTCGGCCGGGATGTACATCAACAAGGAGCGCTGCGCGCAGGTGCTCTTCGCCGACCCCGAGTACCAGATGCTCGACTCCTTCATCGTCCGCAAGGGCAACCCGAAGGGTCTGCGGTCGTACGAGGACGTCGTCCGCGCCAAGGCCCGCTTCGCCACCGGCAGCGGGTACGCCGAGATCGCCTACGCGGTGGCCGCCGGATACCCGGAGAAGGACATCGTGATCCTCCAGGACCAGGTGGCCGGCCTGAACGCCGTCGAGTCCGGCCGGGTCGACGTCTTCGCCGGCACCGCCCTCACCACCCGCGCGGTGGTCCGCAAGTCCAGCGGGGCCGAGGCCACCGAGCCCTTCGCCGCCGTCGTGGACGGCGAGAAGAAGATCGACGGCGGCGGCTTCGCCTTCCGCCCCACCGACGCCTCTCTGCGGGACGCCTTCAACACCGAGCTGCACAAGATGAAGAAGAGCGGCGAACTCTTCCGGATCCTGCGGCGCTTCGGCTTCACCCAGGCCGAGATGACCACGCTCACCGCCGAGGAGCTGTGCCGATGACCGCCGGACTCTGGCAGAACTGGGTCCTGCCCGGCATCTGGATCACCCTCCAGCTCCTGATCGCCTCCGCCGCGCTCGGCGCGCTGGTCGCCTTCACCGTCGGCACCGCCCGCACCCACCGCTCCCGGTTCGTCCGCTTCCTCGCCGGGCTCTACACCGAGGTCTTCCGCGGCACCTCCGCCCTGATCCTGATGTTCTGGCTCTTCTTCGTCCTGCCACCGCTGATCGGCTGGCAGCTCGTCCCGATGTGGGCGGCGATCCTCGCGCTCGGACTCTCCTACGGGGCCTACGGCGCCGAGATCGTGCGCGGCGGGCTGAACGCCGTACCGAAGGCCCAGCGGGAGGCGGGCATCGCCCTCAGCCTCACCCCCTGGCAACGACTGCGGCTCGTACTGCTCCCCCAGGCCGTGCCGGAGATGATCCCCTCCCTCTGCAACCTCCTCGTCGAGCTGCTCAAGGGCACCGCCCTGGTCTCGCTGCTGGGCGTCGGCGACGTGTCGTTCGCCGCCTACCTGGTGCGACTCGCGACCCAGGAGAGCGGCGGGATCTACACCGTCACGCTCCTCGTCTACTTCGTGATCGCGCTCGTGATCACCCGCTCGATGAAGGCCCTGGAGCGACGCACCAAGGCGAACCTGGGGGTGGTGACCGAGTGAACTGGGACTGGTCCGCGGTGGCGGACTTCATGCCACGCTTCTGGGACGGCCTCCTCGTCACCCTCCAGGTGCTGGTCCTCGGCTCGCTGATCTCGTTCACGCTGGGACTCGTCTGGGCGTTCGGCTTCCGGGCCCGCAGCCGGATCGTCCGGTGGCCGGTGCACGCCGTCACCGAGTTCGTCCGCACCACCCCGCTGCTCGTGCAGCTCTTCTTCCTCTTCTTCGTCCTGCCCGAGTGGGGCGTGCAGTTCTCCGCCCTCACCACGGGCACGCTCGCGATCGGCCTGCACTACTCGACGTACACCGCACAGGTCTACCGCGCCGGTATCGACGCCGTCCCGGCCGGCCAGTGGGAGGCGGCGACCGCGCTCAGCCTGCCGCGCCACCGCACCTGGGTGACGGTGATCCTGCCGCAGGCGGTGCGCCGGATCGCGCCCGCGCTGGGCAACTACGTCATCGCGATGCTGAAGGACACCCCGCTCCTGGCCGGAATCAGCGTGCTGGAACTCCTCCAGCAGTCCCGCCTCGAGAGCGCCGCCACCTTCCAGTACACCGAACCGCTCACGGTGGTCGGTGTGGCCTTCGTCCTGATCGCGTATCCCGCCTCCCTGCTCGTCCGCACCCTGGAGCGCCGTCTTGCCCACTGACACCGACCACGACCTGATCCACTTCGAGAACGTCACCAAGCGATTCGGGACCGGCGACAAGGAGATCACCGTCCTCGACGATCTCTGCTTCTCGGTCCGGGCCGGCGAGCACGTCACCCTGATCGGACCCTCCGGTTCCGGCAAGACGACGATCCTGCGGCTCCTGATGACCTTGGAGAAGCCCGACGCCGGGACCATCCGGGTCAACGGCGGAAAGCTGTACCCGGCCGACGAGAAGCAGCGCCGGGAGGTCCGCAAGAAGATCGGCATGGTCTTCCAGCACTTCAACCTCTTCCCTCATATGTCCGTCCTGCGCAACATCACCGAGGCGCCGGTCCGGGCTTTGGGCAAGAGCCGGGAGGAGGCCGAGGCGCGCGGCCGCGAGCTGCTCGATCTCGTCGGTCTGGGCGACAAGTGCGAGGCCAGACCGGCGCAGCTGTCCGGCGGCCAGCAGCAGCGGGTGGCGATCGCGCGGGCGCTCGCGATGGAGCCGAAGGTCCTGCTGCTCGACGAGGTGACCTCGGCGCTCGACCCGGAGCTGGTGGCCGGCGTGCTCGACCTGCTCCGGGACATCGCGCGGACGACCGACATCACCATGATCTGTGTGACGCACGAGATGAACTTCGCCCGGGACATCTCGGACCAGGTGCTGATGTTCGACGGGGGACAGGTGATCGAGTCCGGTTCTCCGGAAAAAATCTTCTCGGCTCCGGAGCACGAGCGCACGCGCGAGTTCCTCGGCGCGGTGCTCTGACCTGAGGCTCTTTCGGGCAAGTGTGCCTATGGCATATGCCAGGGTGGTGCGCCCCAGCGTACGGCGCTGGGGCGCCGCATGAATCTCGCCAACAGCCGCCCCGCAAACGGTCCTTGACGGCTATCGTGGTACAGAAGCTTGCGGTCACAACCTGGTAGGGGGAAACCGTGGCGCTGAAGCCCGAGCCCACCGCGCCGTTCCACTCGGTGCAATACGCCCTGCGCGTCCTTGAGACGGTCTCACGGCACGGTGGCGGGGTGACGGACGTCCAGATCGCTCGGGAGACCGGTCTGCCCGTCGCCCACCTGTCGTCCCTGCTGATGCTGCGCCGCGAGGGGTACGTCGAGCAGGTCGCCGACGGCGCCTATGTCGTCGGGGACTCGCTGGTTCTCCTGGGCTCCGGAATGACCCGTCGCGAGGCCCTGGAGGCCAAGCTCCAGGAGACGCTGACCGAGCTGCGCGACTCCGTCGGCGCGGCGGTCTACATCAGCCGGTACATCGACGGCGAGGTGAAGATCACCCAGTTCGCCGACGGTCCGCGCACACCCAAGGTCAACGAGTGGGTGGACTTCCGCTCCGCCGCGCACGCCAGCGCCGTCGGCAAGTGCCTGCTCACCCAGCTCGACCAGAACGGCCGCCGGGACCACCTCTCGCGCCACAAGATCGCCCGGCTGACCTCCCGGACGATCACCAACGAGAAGGTGCTCTTCTCCAAGCTGGACAGCCAGCCGCCGACCGTCCCGGTGCTCGACCTGCAGGAGTACGCCGTGGGCACGGTCTGCGCGGCGGTCCCGCTGACGGCGGGCGCGGCCGTGGGCTGCCTGGCGCTGTCGCTGCCGATCGAGCACGCGCACCGGCTTCGCTCGGCGGCGGACACGCTGAACCGCAGAGCGGCCCCTGTGGTGCTCTCACTGGCCATCTGAGCCCTCGGCGAGGGTGGTCATGAGCACCCCGCGGGACCAGGTAGTATTTTCTCTGTCAGCAGGCGCCGCTAGCTCAGTTGGTTAGAGCAGCTGACTCTTAATCAGCGGGTCCGGGGTTCGAGTCCCTGGCGGCGCACAGACGGAAGAAG
>NZ_JBEXOT010000078.1:0-11327 GCF_040611675.1 Streptomyces sp. NPDC006551 | reverse complement strand
ACGTGGACGTCACCGCTCCCGGCGGGTCGATCGTCGGCGTCAACGCCAACTACGGCGACACCGCGGCCCTGCGCGAGGTCCGCATCCACGGCGACACCAAGAAGAAGATCAAGCCGTGCGTCCGGTTCACCGGAAACAACACGGGCAAGGAGCCGACCGAGACCGGCACCGGCCCCGACGGCGTGACCTGCCGTTACACGGGCTCCGACCTCTCGTACGACTGACGGGTCCGGGGCCCCGACGGCAGCGGCCGTCGGGGCCCCCGGGTCTGGTACTGCAACGGCCTTTGCCGCCGCGTCGATGAACTGATCGCCTCCCCGCCGCGGCAGAAGTGGCGGCGCCGTTCGTGCGGGACCGGGGCCCACGGGCCGCGGGTCTATGACTGGGCCCGGGCCGAGCACCGCCCTGGCACCGGCCCGACCGCCGGCACTGGGTCCTGGTCCGTCGCAGCGGTCGGGTGTTTCAGGAGCGACCACCTATGAAACGACCTCAGTCGTCTCTTCGAGCAGCGGGGGTCATCGCCACCGATTCGCGCCCGTGACTTGCCCGGCGGCTGGTGTGTGGCACGTTTCGCTCGTTTTCCGGTGCCACCCCGACTACGTCGGCCAGGCGCGCGAGGAGCCCTTGCGGGCCGCGACGATGGCCGCGGGCGCAGCCACAGAGGCGAGTACGCCGCACAGAACGGCGAGGGTCGGGTAGCTGGCGAAGGCGACGACGATGCCGGATGCCAGGCCGCCGACAGCGCCCGCGATGGCGATGGCGACATCGACCAGTCCCTGGACCTTGGCGCGGGTGGCCAGGGGCGTGCTGTTGGTGACGATCGCGGTGCCGGTGACCAAGCCGAAGCTCCAGCCGACGCCGAGCAGGACGAGGGCGAGGGTGAGCAGGGTGAAGGAGTGGCCGGGCGCGAGGGCGGCGACCACTCCCGCCGCGAGCAGCGTGCCGGCCGTCACCACGCTCATCGCAGTGGCGCCGAATCGGTCGACGAGGCGGCCGGCCAGGGGCGACGGCAGGTACATGGAACCCGTGTGCAGGGCGATGACCAGGCCGGATGCGGCGGTGCCGAAGCCGTGGGCGTGCATGTGGATGGGGGTCATGGTCATCACGGCGACCATGACGAGCTGACTGAGGACGAGGACCACGACGCCGACGAGCAGCCCGGGCCCGGACCGGGAGGGGGAATCCGCGGCTGCGCCCTCGGCCGGGGTCGCGGGCAGGGTGCGGGCGAGCAGCAGCGGGTCGGGCCGTAGCCATACGAGGAGGGTGAGTGCGGTCAGCGTGAACGCGACCGTGGAGAGGAGGAACAGGCCGGTCAGCTCGGGCAGTCGGAGGGCGGTCGCGAAGTGCCCGGCGGGGGTGGCGAGCAGTGGTCCGGCGATGCCGCCGGCGGTGGTGGCGACGATGACGGTGGAGGTGGCGCGGGCGCGCTGATGCGGTGCGGCGAGATCGGCTCCCGCGTATCGGGCCTGGAGGTTGGACGTGGTGCCGGCGCCGTACAGGAACAGGGAGACGAACAGCAGCGCGGGGCTGCCGAGTGCGGCCGCGACGACGACACCGGTACCGCCGAGGGCGCCGGTGAGGTATCCGGCGGCCAGTCCGGGGCGGCGGCCGAGGCGCTGGGAGACGCGTCCGATGACGACGGCGGCGACGGCGGAGCCCGCGGTGAGCAGGGCGATGGGCAGGCCGGTCAGCGAGGTGTTGTGGAGCATCTGCCCGGCCAGTAGCCCGGCGACGGTGACCCCGGCGGCGAGGCCGACACCGCTGAGGATCTGGGAGACGAGCAGCACGGTCAGGGTGCGCTTCTGCACCGCGGATATGGAGGGAGTGGAGGTGGGCGGGGTGCGGGTAGGGGAGAGGGGCAGGTGGGCCATGGGGTCCGTGCTTTCGGGCTGCCGGGAGGTCGGGGTGGCGGCTACCGGGCGGGGCGGTCGGTGGTCGTCAGGCGGCGGTCAGGGGCGCGCGGGACGCCTCGGCGGGTCCTCCCGGGGGCGGGCCGCCTGGAGAGCGCGGGCGAACTCGTCGGTGACGCGGGCCAGTTGCCGCTCGTCGTCGTGGTCGAGGCCATCGCGCCGTCCGGAGTGGTCGCCCAGGGCCGGTCCAGGACGAACCGGCCCTGGGCGACCTGGGCGCCGAGCGCGGTGAGGACCGGGCGCAGGGTGTGGTCGAGGGCGAGGACGTGGGCCGGGCTGCCGCCGGTGGCCAGGGGAAGCACCGGTTTCCCGGCGAACGCGTGCTGGGGCAGCAGGTCGAGGAAGGTCTTGAGCAGGCCGGAATAGGCGGCCTTGTGGATGGGGGTGGCCACGACGAGGGCGTCGGCCTCGGCCACCAGGCTCACGGCGCGGGCGAACGACGCGTCGTGGGTGTCCGCGGTGAGCAGCGGTGCCGCGGGCAGGTCGCGCAGGGCGAGTACGTGGGTCCGGTGGCCGAGGGCCCGCAGGCCCGCGGCGGTGTGCTCGGCCAGCAGGGCGGTACGGGACGTACGGGAGGGGCTGCCGGACAGGGCGAGGACGGTGGCCACGGGAACTCCTCGAAAACTCCTGAGGATCAGCGGGACTTGGCGGTGAAGGGTGATCGGCGTCGACGGACTGGGTCCCGCTCGTCCCGCGTCAGTGCGGGCTGTCGGGCATGCCGTAGGCGTCGGCGATCAGCTCGGTGGAGCGCAGCCGGGCCTGGACGGAGTGGCCGACGCTGCCGATCATGAGCTCGTCGGCGCCGGAGTCCCGCTGGACCTGGTTCAGGTGGGCGGTGACCTGCTCGGGGGTGCCGTGCGGGACGTGGGTCAGCCAGCTGTCGACGGCCTGGCGCTCCTGGGCGTCGTAGGTGTAGGCGTCCACTTCCTCGGGGGACGGCAGCAGGTAGGACTTGCGCTGGAACATGCGGAGCATGGCGTGCGCGAGGGTGCCGGCCTGTCGGCGGGCCTGACGCTCGTCGTCGGATGCCGCGACGGTGAAGCTGACCAGCGCGTACGGCTCGGCCAGGGCCTCGGACGGAGTGAACCGTTCGCGGTACAGACGCAGGGCGGCCACGACATCGCGCGGGTTGAAGTGCGCGGCGAAGGCGAACGGCAGGCCGAGCCGGGCGGCGAGCTGCGCCGAGTAGCCGGACGAGCCGAGCAGCCACACCGGCAGGCGGCCGATGGGCGGAGTGACGCCGTTGAGCCGGTCCTGGGCGGGACCCGGTACGGCGTACACGCGGTCGGCGTAGGGGTGCTCGGCGGGGAAGTCGTCGCCGAGGAAGTGCAGCAGTTCCAGGACCTGTTGGGGGAAGTCCTCGGCGCCGCTCGCGCCGCGGCGCAGGGCGTCGGCCGTGGCGTGATCGGTGCCCGGGGCGCGGCCGAGACCCAGGTCGATGCGGCCGGGGGCGAGGGCGTTAAGCATGCCGAACTGTTCGGCGACGACCAGCGGCGGATGGTTGGGCAGCATGATCCCGCCCGCACCGAGCCGCAGCCTGCTGGTCTCCGCGGTGAGCCGGGACAGCAGGACGGGCGGGCTGGAGGTGGAGACGCCGGGCATGGCGTGGTGCTCGTTCATCCAATAGCGGGTGAAGCCGCGCCGGTCGGCGAGCCGGGCGAGTTCGATGCTGCCGGCCAGCGCCTCCGCGGCGGTCTGGCCGGTGCCGGTCATGGCGGAGTCCAGTACGGACAAAGGGGCGGGGGCGGAGCCGTGGCGGGTGCCGCGAAACGGGTCGGTCATGGTGGTGCGGTCCTTCGGTGGTGTGGGAGGCGAGGGTGGGGCGGGGCTGGGCGCCGACCGACAGCCGCGGCGGGTCTCTGTCGGCCGGCGCCCGGCCGTGTCCGGCGTACGGGCCCGACGCAAATGGGTCAGCCGCGGACGCCGAAGTCGACGCGGTCGGCGAGACCGGCGGCGGCAAAGGCGGCGACGAGCTCGTCGCGGCCCTCGGTGAAGTGGGCCCAGCTGTCGTAATGGACGGGGACCACGCGGCCGGCGTCGAGGAGCTTCGCGGCCTGGGCGGCCTGGGCGCTGTCCAGGACGATCAGCCCGCCGTCGAAGACCTCGGGGAAGCGGGGCGCTCCGGCGAAGAGCAGGGCCGTGTCCACCGGGGCGAAGCGCTCGGCGATCTCCCTGACCGCGTCGAGAGAGGCGTTGTCGCCGCTGACGTAGACGGTGGGCAGATCCTCGCCTGTCAGAACGAACCCGACGACCTCGCCGCATATCGGCTCGACCTCCTCGCGCTTGCCGGGGCCGTGGATGGCGGGCACGCCGGTCACGGTGACCGTGCCGGGCCCGCCGTCCCGGCGCTCGAGCTCGACCGACTGCCAGTCGGCAAGGCCGGTGGCGGCCTCCCCGAGACGCTCCCCACCGCCGGGGGTGGTGAGCGTCAGCGGGACGTCGGCGAGCAGGGCCCGGCCGGAGGTGTCGAGGTTGTCGGCGTGCTCGTCGTGCGAGAGCAGGACCACGTCGACGCGACCCAGATCGGCCGGGCTGCCGTCGGCCGCCGCCGTCTTGGTCAGCACGACGGCAGGCGCCTGGTGGTCGCCGGGTCCGTCGAAGGTCGGGTCGGTGACGAAGCGCAGGCCGCCGTACTCGAAGAGGGCAGTCGGGCCACCGAAGACCCGGACGGGGAACGGGGCGGTCTGTGGGTTCGGGGAAGACACGAAAGAAGTTCCTCACGGATAGATTGCGTGTTAACCGTGAGTCGACTGTAGGTGTGCCTCACGGATGAATGCAACCCGTACCGTGAGAACCATGGGAGAGTTCGTCGTGGAGGCAGCCATCGACGAAGCCGTCCTGCCGTCGGCACCGGGCGAGGCGGGGCACCTCGCCCTGGCCCTGGCCAACAGCGCCGTCGCACTGCCCGGTGGGCACACGGCCGACCTCCTGGGCACCCCGGCGCAGGCCGAGCAGTGGCTGGCGCGGCGCGGCCTCGCCCCGGTCGGCGCCGGCTTGGCGGAGGTGTGCGCGACACGGCTGCGCTCGTTGCGTGAACAGGTCAGGTCGCTACTGGCCTCTCGTGTCGCCGACCAGCCCGCCCTGCCCGCCGCCGTCACGGCGATCAACGGCGCGATGACCCGCGTCCCCACCGCATCCCTGCTGCTCTGGGGCGAGCAGACCGGCCCCTACCGCGCCACACCCCACCCCACCGCCGCGATCGTCGAGCACGCCCTGGCGGTCATCGCCGCTGACGCCGCCGACCTGCTCACCTCCCCCGACGCCACCCGCCTAACCGCTTGCGCCTCCCCTCCATGCAACCGCTTCCTGCTCAAGCACGGCCGCCGCCAGTGGTGCTCCACCCGCTGCGGCGACCGCGCCCGCGCCGCCTGCGCCTACGCCCGCCGCACCGCGATGGAGTGACGACGCCACACCGCCGGCCCGACAGGACACGACAGCACCCGCCCCGGCGCAGCCGGGCTGGGCGGCGGCTGGCCTTGTCGTCGGTGGTGGTCACGGTCATGCCGACCTCGGCGCGGGCCGGGCTGGTGAGCGGGTCGATGTCGCGGGTGTCGAGGGGTGACTTGATCAGGTTGCGGACCGGCCCCGGGTACTCGACCGCGTTCTTCTTCACGTACGCCGTAGTCGCCCCACTCCTTCTTCGCGACCGCTTCGTTCCTGCTGACCTCACCGTCCGCGGCCGAGACGCCGGGTTCCTGTGCTGTCCGAGGGGCGGCAGACCGCAGGTCACCGAACCCATAGGCATGGAACAA
The DNA here is from genome assembly GCF_040611675.1 of Streptomyces sp. NPDC006551. Taxonomy (NCBI): domain Bacteria; kingdom Bacillati; phylum Actinomycetota; class Actinomycetes; order Kitasatosporales; family Streptomycetaceae; genus Streptomyces; species Streptomyces sp. NPDC006551. Next base: position 5,665 of record NZ_JBEXOT010000078.1, on the reverse strand, counting down.
TAATCCATGGAAGTTGCTTCCATGGAATGTAAATGATTTGCTGGGCGCCGGGCCGGCCCGGAGCGGGCCAACCCCCGCCGTGTTCCCGAGAGTCCCCTCTGCAGGGCAATGGTCACCGTATGGATTTAGCCTGCCTCGGAGAGTCACATCTTCCTCGTACCACCGTTCCCCCGGCCGGGAGGTTCCTCGATGTCCGGCGCCGGCGCCAACCGCGAAAAGATCCCTGTGCATGTCTACGGCGGCCCAACCGCCCTGATCGAGTACGGCGGACTCGGCTTCGTCGCCGACCCGACCTTCGACCCGCCCGGCGAGCACCCCATGCCCCTCCCGGGCGACCACAAGCTGGTCAAGACCGACATGACCCCGACCGAACCCCCGGAGCCACGATGACCACTGCCAACCTCGACCTGGCCCGCGCCTACTTCCAGGCCGTGCAGACCGGAGACATGGCCGCCCTCGGCGGCCTCCTCGACGAGCGGATCGTCTGGCACCAGCCCGGCACCAACCAGTTCTCCGGCGACCACAGGGGCCAGGGCGCCGTCTTCCGGATGCTCGGCAGCATGATGGAGGCCAGCCAGGGCACCTTCGCCATCGACAAGGTCCACTCACTCATGGGCAACGGCGATCTGGTCGCCGCCCACATCCACTTCACCGGCCGCCGTGACGACGCGTCCATGAGCATGGACGGCGTGGACCTCCTGCGCGTCCAGAACGGCAAGATCACCGAGATGTGGCTCTTCTCCGGCGATCAGAGCGCCGAAGACGCCTTCTGGGGCCGCTGAAACCCGAGTGTGCCCCGAGGCCGACCCGGCCGCGGGGCGCACGACGGCCACAGGCACTGCTCTCCATCAGCGTGAAAGCCATCGCATGCGGGAGATGACCGACGAGCAGTGGCGGGCGTTCGTCACGCACGGTACCCGCACCGGCAAGCTGTCGACCGTCCGGGCCGACGGCAGCCCGCACGTCACCCCGGTCTGGTTCCTCCTCGACGGCGACGACACCGTGCTCACCACCGAGAAGGACGGCGTCAAAGGCCGCAACCTCGCCCGCGACGGACGCTTCGCCCTCTGCGTCGACGACGACCGCCCCCCCGTACGCGTTCGTCATCCTCCAAGGACGCGCCTCCGAGAACCCCGACGAGATGGTGCACTGGGGCGGCCTCCTCGGCGCCCGCTACATGGGCGAAGACCGCACCCCGGGAGTACGCCGCCCGCAACGGCGGCCCCGGCAGCCTCCTCGCCCGCGCCCGCATCGACAAAGTCATCGCCTTCGACGGCATCGCCGACTGAACGACAACGGGCGGCTGGTGCGGGCGGTGACGATGGTTCACCGCCCCGCACCAGCCGCCCGTCGTCGCCCCCAAGGCACCCTGGCTCACGAGGCCGACCGACCGGGCTGCTTCGGCGCCCGCATCGCCGGCACCGGCGTCTGACCCGCGGCCTTCCGCTCCGCGTCCAGGGCCCGTCCGGCCGCCCGCAGCGTGCTGAGAACCGCGGTCACCTCCTGAACGGACTGCTCAGGAATCACCGACCCGATCCGCAACTCCAACTCGTCCTCGAACACCTTCACCGCCCCGCCCACCAGCCGCCGCCCCTCGGCCGTCAGCTCGACGATCGACGAACGCCGGTCGTTCGGATTCGCGCGACGCTCACACAGGCCCGCCGCCTCCAGCCGGTCGACCACCTTGCTCGTCCCGCCCACCGTGATCGAGAACTCCTCGGCGATGTCCTGGATCCGACGCCCCGGCCGGCGCAACAGCAGATGCAACACCTCGAACGACGTCAGCGGCAGGTCGTACTCCGCCCGCAACCGCCCCTCGATGCCGTTCCACAGCTCGATCTCCAGAGAGACCAGCTCCCGGTACAGCAGCTTCAGATCAGCCATCATTCACTTCCGAAGAACTATCTTCCATGGAAGATCTAGTGTAGGTGGCGCCCACGGCCGGACAACGACATGGATGGCGGAGCCCGCCCGCGCGGTCGATCTCCTCGCGTAGGCGCAGCTGGGGGGTGACGCAGAGTAGGCCGATGCCGTCGACGGTGATGTCCGAGGCAGGGGTCTCGGGCGTCGGAGACGGCGGTTCCGTGGCGGTGGTCGTGCATGTGGACCGGCGTCGTCGTCATGATCGCGACCATGGCGAGCTGGGTGAGGATCATGAGCAGGGCGCGCAACTGCCGGTTGTGCGCGGTCAGTTGATCGACAGCTCGGACGAGGTGCTCGATGTCGGTCCGCAGCTGTGCCAGTTCGTGGCGTCCTCGGCGCGGAGTTCCTTCAGCTTGACGATTGGCTGGCGCAGGCGGATCTCGGAGTCTGGCGTCTGCCCGCGCGCCCTGACCGGCGCGTAGAAGTCGTTCTTGAGGTCCAAGTGGCGCTGGGCGGGAGCGTTGCGGGCCGTGGCCGCGCTCTCCATACACCGCGCGCCGGCAGTCTTTTCGGCATGCTCACGCCCAACTTCGACTACGCCCCGGGCACGGTGAAGCCGCCGACCCTCCCGTAACTCCCGCGCACTACCGGAAGGCCAGGCAGACGCCCGGCACGCGCCACGGCTCGTGGCTGTTCGGGCAGTCACTCTTCCGCTCCCACCGATCCGTTCGGCGGGAGCGGCCGGTGCGGAGGCCGCCAGCACGGCGCTCAGGGACAGAGGCCGGCCACCGCGCCCGCCGGATGGAGGCGGGCACCGGTAGGTGCCCGCTGTCGAAGTGCAGCAGGTGATGTCGCGCATCGGTGCCCCACGGCCGCGCGCGGTGCGAGGGGGCGCAGGGGCGGGTGCCACGTTATGACGTACGTTGGCGCTGATCCGCTGTCTCGTGCGTGACCGGGCGCGTCTGGCGACAGTCGACCAGCCCGTGGAACGGCTTGGCCGAACGGAAAGCCGTGACGTCGTCCTGGCAGGTTGTCAGGTCGAGTTCGTGCACGTGGCGGTGGGGGGCGAGCCACCTGCACAGGGATCTTTCCGGTCCTGTTCCTGGAGGACGAGGAATCCTACTGCCTGTCTTCGGGTGGTGAGCCGGGACGGGACACCTCCATCCGCTGGGCGGGGTCCTCGACGGGAGGCCGGGCGCGCCTCGTGGTCGGCCCGTCAGCTCGTCCAGGTTGTCGCGCTCGATCTGCCGTTGCGCGGCCTTCTCCAGGTACGCGGACACACCCCGCTTGCCGACCCGCTCACGGATCGCTCGCAGGGTGAATGAGCGCCGCTTCTGGCCGCCGGACGGCGTGCCGGCCGTCCGGCTCCCCCGATGTGCCCCTGCGTCAGCAGTCTGGGATCCGGACGCGGCAGATCAGAGCTGGAACTCGGCGGGAGACACTCCCAGCACTGTGCAGGCATCCCGGATGATCATTTGCTCGGCCTGGGAGAAGTCGCCGTCGGCCCCGGCGATGACGATGCCGGTTTGGATCACCGCCCTCGCCTCGGTCGGCTTTTTGGCGGTCTTGGCGATGTCCTGCATCGCCTCGGCCTTGCCCTGCTGGAAGTTGTGGGTCAGCTGGTCCACATGCTTGTTGAAGCGCTGGCGCAACTGTTCCGGCGGGAAGTTCTGCAGCACCTCATTGCTGAGGATCATCGACTCGACGTGCTGTCGCTCGGCCGGGTCCACATGCCCGTCCGCGGCAGCGACCAGTGCGCACATCGCCATGCTCGCGTCCCGGTACGCACCGCTCTTCAGCTCGGTCTTGAGGGAGCCGAGCTGCGTCTTCAGTGTGCTTACCAGCTGGGCGCGTTGACCACCGCCGGACCCTGCGCCGCGGCTCGGCCCGTGGGTCGCACCGCCCCCGCGCTCGGCTTGCTGCAGATTCTTGGCCTGGTCCTTGAGCCGGTCCCACATAGCCATTGATGTCCCTCGGTATTCCTCTGAGTCAGCGGTCGCGAATTCCGCTCGCGCGTTCACCGGACCAACGGATGCCTCCAAGCAAAGGTTCCGCAAAATGCACAGACCCTTGCAGGCTTCAAGGCAGTAAGGCGCCGGGCGGGGGAAGCCTGGCAGGCAAGGAGCACTGCCGTTTCCTGTGAAGCGCCGCCAGGTCCACCCCGTCGAGAGCTTGAGCGTGATCGATGCGGAGCTGCCGTGCGTGTGGTGATCGCCGAGGACAGCAGCTGCGGGAGGGGCTGGTCCTGCTGCTCGCCTCGGCGGGTCACGAGGTCGTGGCCGCCGTAGGTACCGCGCCCGAGATCCTGCCCGCCCACCGCCCGAACGTGGCCGTGTCGGATCTCCGAATGCCGCTCGGGTTCTGCGACGAGGGACTGCGTGCGGCGCTCAGGAAAGAATGATATCTGCGCTCGCGAGGGGAGAGTTTGACGGACCATGCAGTGAGAGTTATTGCAGCAACGAACAGAGTGGATTTCTTCGACGTACGCAGGCCGTTGCGGCATGCTACTGTCGATCTCAGTTGCAGTTGTGGTTCCCAAAACTTCAAGTGCCCTCACTCGGCTACTGCTGGTGGGAGCGCTCTTGTATTTCCGGTCATTTTCCGGGCGGGGTAATCATCGCGGCGACACGGCGTCCGCGCAGTGCGGATACCGATGTACTGCCCCAAAGGAGATATGGCATGAGTACTGGTACCGTGAAGTGGTTCAACGCGGAAAAGGGCTTCGGCTTCATCGAGCAGGACGGTGGCGGCGCTGACGTGTTCGCCCACTACTCGAACATCGCCGCCCAGGGCTTCCGTGAGCTGCTCGAAGGTCAGAAGGTGAACTTCGACATCGCGCAGGGCCAGAAGGGCCCGACCGCCGAGAACATCGTTCCGGCCTGACGCTGACGCATCTTGTAGCTGGGGCCCGCATCCTTCGGGGTGCGGGCCCCAGCTGCATGCGTTTCCCGCATCGGTTTCCCCTGCGGGACGACTCCGGGGATCCGCAGCCTCACCTCGCGCGGCTCCTCCGTCTGGATGCAGAAGCATCCTGACGAGCCGCACCACGGTCGACGCCCGGATGTTACGTCCCATCACGTCACCCATTTCAGCATCTGCGCCCGCGTGTATTTTCACCGGCCGGATTGCTTTCTGTTATCACCGGTCCATACTTGTGGTTCCCTGTGCCGCTCATCGCTGCGGGAATTCCTTGATATGCGCCACATCGAGGAAGGTTCCGCATGAACCGCACACGCAATAACGACCGATCCGCCCGCACCCGTCACGGCAGTGCCGACGCCGGAAAGGGCGGCAGCCGTTTCGGTTCGCCGACGCCGCGCCGTTCCGGCGGGCCGGCCGGGCGGAGGTCGTCGTCGCCACCCCGGGGCGGCTCAAGGACCTCATCGAGCGCGGCGACTGCCGGCTCCGGCGGCTACGGCCGTCGGCCCGCCGCGGTGCAGGGCGAGTTCACGCTCCCCCGGACGATCACCCCCGCGCTGCCCGCCGTCCAGGCGTTCGCCGATCTCGACATGCCCGCGCAGATGCTGGCCGCGCTCGTCGCCGAGGGCGTGACCGTGCCGTTCCCCATCCAGGGTGCGACCCTGCCGAACAGTCTGGCCGGTCGTGACGTCATGGGCCGCGGCCGCACCGGCTCCGGCAAGACGCTGGCCTTCGGACTGGCGCTGCTGGCCCGTACCGCCGGACAGCGCGCCGAGCCCCGGCAGCCACTCGCCCTGGTCCTCGTCCCCACGCGTGAGCTGGCGCAACAGGTGACCGACGCGCTCACTCCGTACGCCCGCGCCGTCAGGCTGCGAGTGACCAC
>NZ_JBEXOT010000077.1:0-13293 GCF_040611675.1 Streptomyces sp. NPDC006551 | reverse complement strand
AGGGCCGAGGGGACGGATCGCAAGGCGGAGGAGGGAGCCAACGCGGAGCGTTGGCGACCGACGACAACGCGGCGAGGCGCGGTGCCAGGGCACGCGAGCCCGGCATGATCCGAACGAGAGGCCCTAGTCACCACCTGGCGCGCAGCACGCCGTCGCTATCCGGCAAGGCAGCATGGAACAGCGGGTGGCGCTCGTCGAGAATCAGGGCCAAAGAGCAGGCTGCTTTCGCGCCCGCGACCAGGGGGGCGAGCTGTTGGTGATCGGTTTCGTCGATGGTGACGTGGCGGATCGTTCCGTTCGGTGCCTCCCAGACGAAGTCCATGGAGGCGTCCGCGGGCAGCGCAGCAAGGACCTCGTCAACATCGGGGCTGAGGTCCGGCCAGATCGTCAGGAGCGCGCGAGGACCGAGCCCAGCACGTACCGGGTCGAGATTGCTCGCGGTGAGGCGGTGCCAACGGGTCGCGTTACGGACGTAGGCCTCTTCCAGGAGCAGCGTCTGTTGCGACGCGAGTTCGACGCGGACTCGTTCCCAGAAGTCCTCGTGAGCAGCCTCGGTCACTTCAAGTTCCTCAAGACCTGCCGCGTAGGGGGAGGCGCTGATCGGTTGCGCAAACAGGCCGACTTCACGTGTCTGAGCGACCGCTGCGTCGCAGGGTCGGTCGCTGCTGACGTACACGTACTGGTCCCACCCGACGTGGATGGTGAACGTGTCCTCGCGCTCCAACCGGCACCAAGCACCCTCGTCGCGGAGCATGGTACGCACCAGCTCCAACGCTACAGACAGTGAAACTTCGGCACCGTCTTAATAGCCAGTCAGGTCCGGCGGGAACAGACCAGCGAGGCCGTGGCCGTCAATCCGTTCTTCCAGGCCGAAGTTGACGAACCCGGTGACCTCGGGTTCACCGATCTCCAGTGTGTCGATGCCCGCTTCCCGTGCGAAGGCAGCGATCGCTTCCAAGTAGGCCGCCTCCACCGGTCCGTGGTCGCTCACCGTGTCCTCAGCACCCAAGTAGTGCCCGCGCTCGTCACGGCCGGCGGGGTTGTACTTGGTTATCTGATGAGCGAAGGACGGCGGCACGAAGCTCCCTGAGCTGATGAGGCGGGGCCTCAGCATAATTCGTGCCATCAGATGCAGATCCCGCCTACACATCAACGGAACGTGGGCCACTCACCCACAAAAGCGTGGGACTCCCTACACATAGCTGGGGCAGACACCGGGCCTCCGGAATGCCGCCGACTGACGGCACGACCGTAGGAGCGCCCAGCCACGGACACAAGGCCGACGGTCTCGGAACCTGCCTACAGAAAACTGGGACGCGAGCGCACTCGCCTACAGAAAAGCGGGGACTGCCTACACATCGCTGGGACCGGACAACGGCCCCACGACCCTATCTCCATCCTCGGCTCCCCGAATCATCGGCGGCGAACGCGTCTCGTCTACGGAGGTGCGCCACCTGAGACACCTTGGGTCTGAGACACCCGTACAGGTCACATAACGCCGTCGAGGAACAGGCCGTACGGAAGCTGCGCCGCCGCGGTGAGGAGGCCGGGGAAGCGTCGCTGGATCAGGCTGCCGCAGCTGGACTGCAGCAGCAGCGGCGCGCCCGGTCGGTCCGGGGTGAACAGAAGGCATCTGTAGCCGTCGTTCTCCAGACTGGCCGTGTCTCATGAGACACCGTGATCGGACTGTGGGCCGGACGCCCACCCGGTTTCCAGGTGGAGGCGGCGCGGCCCTGACCGGAACTGGCCCACGGACATGCCGTAGCGCCGCCCGGCGGCCGCACGACCGCTCACTGCCGCCGTCGGACCTGACCGCGCCCCCGAAGGCGGGCTCGGCTCACGGTCCCCGCCAGAGGTTGGCGAAGGCCCTGTTCTCGATGGTCCGCCTCTGGCGTACGGCCTCCAGCTCCATCACCGCGTCGTGGACGGCGGCCACCACGGTCGTCACCGCCTCGTCATCGAGGCCGGCCTCATCGTCGGAGCGTTCGTCGTCGATGCCCACGACGGAGGCGAGGGCGGCCAGGACGGGTTCCTTCTCTTTCCAGCGGTCGGCTGCACGGCGGCGTGCGGGCGTATCGGCCGGTTCCACGCGTTCCGTGCCGAAGGACAACCGGCCGCTTTGCTGCGGCTTCAGCTCACCGTTCTTCTCCAGTGCGGCCTGGTACGCCGCCGAGAGGTCTCGGCCCCGGCGCCACAGCCAGTCCTCGATCCGCTCGTAGGGCGCCTGTCGCGTGAGTCCTGCCGCAGCCTCGTCCAGGAACCGATCGTCCAACGTCGACGGTCCACCCGGCACGATGCGGTCGCCGTCCACGGCGACCGCCCCCGCACCCATGAGATCGATCAGCTCGGCTCCCGCGAGTGCGAGGGACAGGTCTCCTTGCCCCACGGAACGCTTCAGGTCAATGGCGATGATGAACAGGTCTTTCGCCGTGGTCATGAACGGCTCCCCTCGCAGACATCGGCAAAGGTGCGACCCCACCGACCGAGCCCGCGTCCGAGGCCGACCCGGCGGTGGGACGACTGTCACGATCAGTATCGCCCCCGCCCGCGCGGACGACGCCAGAACGGCGGATCCCCGCTGTACCCGAGCCGCTTCGTCCACCTGTCCGCCGAGCGGCTGTGGACGGTTTGCGGCGCAGCAGGCCGCTGGCGACCCACGCGTGGTCTGCTTGCTCCTGCCACCAGGGGGGGGTCTGCTGCCAGGTAGGCAGACTCGAATGGGCTCACCGCGGGCGCCTCCCACAGTGAGAGGAGGTCGCGGTCAGGGCATGAGGCCCGGTGTTGGGTGACGATGGTCCGCCACTGCCTGGGGTCCGGCCCGGCGATAGTGACGCGAGCGTCGGTGCCTGCCAATCCGAGGTGGAGGCCGGCTGGGTCTATCCCGAGGAGCCTGACCCCGGCGATGCCTCCCGGCTCCCGTCCTTCGTCCTCGTCAGGCCCGGTGTACTGGGTTGGCGGCAGAGCCTGAAGGCAGTGCTCCGGCAGCGAGTGTGCCTCCGGTTCGGCAGAGAGCAGCCGACAGGGGGCAGTCCAGAGGCTGGTCTGCGTTGGGGTGGATCGTTCGCCCCGGGACTGCAAGGGTGGCGGGCGGTCCTGATCTGAGTCAGCAGGCACTGACTGCAGCGGCAAAGGTTCGCCGGTTGCCCGAAGGTCACCTCGACGAAGATCGACCCCGGGGGCACGGACTTGTCCCGCGCGACAGAGATCGCACGCTTCGCCAAGCAGGACTACACCGGCTCCAACTTCGCCGCCGACCAGTACATCGACCCCAAGACCGGCAAAGAGATCATCCTCGTCGGCGACAGCGAAGGCTCCTACTCCGAGCGAACCCTCGGATACCCCCCTGCTCAAGCACGGCAAGGAGGGGAACCTCGCCGCCGTGTACACCGTGCCAGCCGTCCCTCAAGGCCGCGTTCGACGCCGACGGCGCCACGCTTCCCAAGGACGCCTCGCACTGGGAGGTCCTTGGGGAGTTCCAGTACGCCACGGTCGCCCTCGACCCGAGGACCGGGAACGTCTACTCGTTCGCCGAGGGCGAGGAGTTCTACGTCCCCATGCACCAGGACGTCTCCTCACTCGTCCACACCCTCACTGCGTCGAAACCGGACTCGCCGAACTCCAGAAACTCCCCCACGACGACGCCCAGGCAGGCGAAGAAGCCATCGACCGTCTCCGCAACACCATCGTCCAGGTCGACGGCACACCCTTCGCCAGCGAGGACGGCGAGTGGAGCAAGTTCTTCGAGGAGATCAGCCTCGGCATATGGGGCTGATCTCCCAGCAGCAACGACAGTCCCCGGCGTGCAGCAGCCCAGCCCTGCTGCACGCCGGGCTGAGGCACTCGGGCACCTCCAGCTCGACTGTTCTTGAGTTCACTCAGGAAGAGTTCACGAGATCCCGTCCGATCTATCGAACCTGCCGGCGCCATGCCCGTCATGTGGAACAGCGACGAATGGGCGGACAGCAATTGAGGCTGAGCGCATGGCATCCGAGGGAGACGATCAAAGCCAACACGACGGTCAAGTGGTGGCCGTGGATCGCCAAGCGGCGGTGACGCACCCTTCCTCCCAGTGCCACGACCCCTCAGCTTGGCCATGCTCCAGGAGCTTCCGAATCCGTGGCAGATCCGCATCGGGCGGGACGTCAAGAGCCACCATCCTGAATTGCTCGATCCCCTCGCCGGTGGTGCCGAGGCGATGAAAAGTCTTCAGCACGGTCTGACGGGCGGTAGCTGCACCACTGTCCTTCAGCACGATCAACCTGATGGTGCAGTGCTCCGAGGCCCGGACCGTCTCCCCGGCCCAGCGAACACCGTCGTCGTCGGCTTCCACTCGGATGATGTCCCCGCTGGCGACTCCGCGTGCGAACCAGGGCGTGTTGTCCAACCGCACCGAGCCGTCGCCGAGATCAACTGCCCACAAGCTCTCGACGCTTGCCGGCGGCCAGCCCTCCTCATCCACATCCATGCGGAAATGAACCTTCACGTGGTCTCCGCTGATCCTCGTCACCGCACCATCATCCACACTGTCGCAGCAGAGCTGGCCAACCTCACCAGCGCCTTTCGTTGCCGCCGCAGAATGCGAAGACCGGACGTTCGACCGGCTCCACGGCCGCTCACTCGAACCGGCTGAGAGGCTGGAGGCCCTCCACGAATGCCCGGAAGTCTGCCGCGAGCGGCAGTTCTGCGCCGGAGTCGGTGTCGAACCAGGTCACCGGCGGTTCCCCCAACGCGCCGCAGGCTCGGTAGTCGAGCCCGATCCAGTAGTGGCCGTCACCGGACAGCAGCACGACTGGAGACGGAATTACCCACTCCTCCACCAGGTACGGCGTGTCCACCAGCGACAAGCCGTGCCCGCCGGTGCCGATCCCCATCAACTCGGTGAACGGGATGTGGTCCTCGCTCCACGAAGTTGGCTGAATGGTCGGAAAGGCATTCCGGTCGGCCGTGACGCCGCCGCCGTTTTGCACACGCAGAAGGTCGAGCAGCGATTCGGGGAGTCGCAGCCCGAGGACGTGCTCCGCTTCGGCGACGGTCGCCTGGGTCAAGGTGGGCTGGACACCGTAGGTGTGTCCGCTCCAGAAGGACGCCTTGATTTCATCAAACTTCATCGGCTCCTCCACTCGGACCGTCGTGGCGAACCAGCTGGTCAAGCTCTTCGGCGGAGTCGGCGGCGAGGCGATAGATGCCCTGGAGGCTCACCGAGCGGATCAGGCGCCCGTCCTCGACGTACTTGAGCAGGCGCTCGCCACGACGAGATGTGAACCTCAGCCGCTCCAGAAAGTCCCCGGGGACGACCGTGTCGAAGGTGAGCGGGGCACCTGGCGGTCCGACAAGCACTTCAGTGACACATCCAGCCTTGAGCGGGCGCCAGTCCAGCAACTTCACGTAGTCATCATCGGGAAGCACCGAGCCGACGTTCTCGTAGGGAACGATGTGAGCTACCTCCAACATCCCCAGCACATGGAGGCGGGTGCGGTGGGCTCGCACGGGGTAGATGCGGTCGCCAGGCTGCACCCCCGCGCGCTGGAAGCTCGGCAGCGACTGGTGCGGCCCGCCGAACAGCATCGTCAGTCGCTGACCGGCATAGCCGGACCGCTCAAGCTCTCGGCACAAGTCGTTGGTCCACAACGTCGTATATGAGTTCGACACGCCAGCACGGTAGCCGTGCCCTCTGACAGGCACCGGTCCGGGAGCCGTTGTCAGTACGTGGTGGCATGCTCGCGGCCATGAACAAGGAGCAGTTCTGGATGTTGATCGAGAAAGCCCGTGAACGCGTACCTGACACCAGGGAAGGTTCCGATATCGCCGACTGTGCCTCCGCTTTGCTTACTCGCTGCTCAGTCCAAGAGATCACCGCGGCACAGCAGACCCTGTGGGATCTCATGGCCGACTCCTACCAGAACCGGCTGTGGGCCGCCGCCTATGTCGTCAACGGCGGCTGCTCGGACGATGGCTTCGACTACTTCCGAGGCTGGCTGATCGCACAAGGACGTACGACATTCGAGCGCGTCCTTGCAGTCCCCGACACACTTGCCGAACTCTCCCACGTCCGCACTGCCGCGGCTGAGGGCACAGACCTCGACTGCGAAGACATGCTGAGCATCGTCTGGAACGCACACGAGAAGGCCACTGGTCAGGAACTTCCCGCCGACGCCTTCACCATCCGGTACCCGTGTCTGGACCCTGCCTGGGACTTCGATTTTGACGATCGTGAAGAGATGGCTCGCAGGCTCCCCGCCTTGACCGCGCTGTATTCGTACTGACAGCAGTCGGCAACATCCCGTGATTCCGACAGACACCAGCCTGAGCTGACCCGCCGTAACCGCTACTCGAGTCCTATCCGGAAGGCCATCATGAGCTGGGACGTGATCCTCCTTCGCCTGCCCGACGGTGTCACCTCGGTGCAGGAGATCCCTGCCGACTACACCCCGGACCCGCTTGGCGGGCGACACGACGTACTCGCGGCTGTCACCCAGGCCGTTCCCGATCTTGATCTCTCGGACCCCGCGTGGGGTGAACTTTCCGGCCCCACGTGGTCTATTGAGCTCAACATCGGCTCAGAAGACCCGGTGGACTCCCTCATGCTCCACATCCGGGGCTCCGGCGACGACGTGCTGACGCCCGTCCTCCGTCTCGCCGAAGCTCTGCGGTGCAAGGCGCTCGACTGCGCCGAAGGGGACCTGATCACTCCGGGGCAGACGTCGGGCTGGCACGCTTTCCAGCAGTTCCGCGATCGAGTGCTGGGACCCTCCCAGTGATACCTCCCGGTCACCGCGCCAGCATCCGCCCCATGCACCCCGAAACCCGATTCGGCCTCGAAAGCATGCTTCCGCCCGGTCGGATGGTCACGTCCGATGAGGGCGACGGAGATGTACAACCCCTCTGGCTCAGTGACGGGCCGGCCACGGCCGAGCTATGGACGCGGATGCACGCCGAACACACACGTTCCGGCCTGTGGCCGCTGCTGCTCGACTCGCTGGACCCGAACGACGGCGGATTCCGTCCGTGGGGATCCGGAGAGGTCTTTCCCGAGCAGATGTCCTCCCCGGCAAACCACGACTCTGCCAGCCTCCTCGCACGGTGGTGGGATATCTACACAGCGGTCGACGAAGACGACATGCTCGACGCAGGCAGGCGCCTCGCCGTCACGGCTCCCTTCGGGAAGACTTGGCCCGGTCTCGCGCCCAGTCGGGAGACGACAACGAACCCCGATCAACTGGCCGCCGGGTTCGCGCAGGCGTTCCTCGCTGACCGCCCCCAGACGCGTCTGGGGCTCGTCGCCGCAGCATCCGGTGCCGAGGCGCTGACAGCCGCGGGCTGGGCCGGCCCCTGCAACTACGACAACGACACCGCGAAGTTCTCCGCGGTCGTCCGCGACTGGGAGCACCGGTTCGGCGCCCGTGTCGTAGCGGTCGGGTTTTCCACGCTGCACCTCAGTGTCGCCACGCCGCCTGCGGGCGAGCACGAGGCTCTCCTGGTGGCGGCCGAGCACTTCGCCTTCTGCCCGGACAACATCTGGCAGGGCAGCAGGCCGTACACACTACCTGCATACGCCGAGCGGATCACCGACGCCCACCGCTGGGACTTCTGGTGGGACTGATCCTGTCCGCAGAAAACGCTCAACTGGGAACTGGCCTCAGGGGCGCTGTGCCGGGGCTTCAGGCGGCGGACAGTCTGTGCCACCAGTGACTGCAGCCGCCGGAGCAGAAGCGCTTGCGGCGCCGCGCGTCGGCAATCGTGAGCACCGCGATCAGCAGCCTGAACGCCTTGCGGCGTTCGTCGAGAGGCGCGAGACCGGCAATCTTTCCCAGCTGCTCGTCGATCCGGCCTCGTGAGATCAGCACTGCGGGCGTATGCGTCGGGCGCAGCCCAGCACGGCGGATGCTCTCCGGTCCGTCTTCGGGGACTGCGCGCGCCTGGGTGCAGTGGTGAACCAGGAACCGTAGAGTCTGGGCCTGCTCTTCCTGGCCGAGGCCGTCGAACCATTCGATGCCCTCTGATATCGGGCGCAGCCCCTGCGCGAGCTCGTTGAGCAGGACGTCGCGTTCGTTCATGCCTGCCTCCCGTTGGAGAGGCGGCGCCCCGCCGCGGTGATCAGAATGCCGAGCAGCACCGCCAGATCGGCCGCTCCCTCGGCGTCGTTGGCCCAGCGGGTGGTCTGGAGCGCGTGCACCTGGTCGATCGCCGTTCCTTCGCGGGCCAGGACGAAGGCCAACGCCAGCATTGCTGCGCGGGCATTGCCGTCCTCGAACGGGTGGAAGAAGAGGCTGTCGAGGTAGGTCCGGGCAGCGCGTGAGGGGACGGGCAGATCCGGTTGAGCGCTCTCGGACAGACAGTGCTCGAATAGTGCCTGCGTATCGGGTGCAAGGCCGTAGCACTCCCGTCCGCCCTTCGCGAAGGCCGGCATCGTGCGGAAACCGACGAGGTCGTGGCCCAGCACGGTCCGCTGCCACTTCGCCATGAGGGCGAAGGTCAGCGGCCTGCCCTGCTCCGCGTCGGCGAAGGCCAACTCGAGAGCGGTCAGGACCCGCGCGGTTCCCTCGCTGTCACGTCCGCCTCGCGTTGCCATGAAGAAATTCCGGAAGCCGTCGCGGGCTGGCGCTCCGGAGGCGAGGCATGCGCCGCGCCAGGATGGCCAGGAGATCTCCGGCCGGATGAGCAGCCAGTCGGCAAGGCTGTCCTTCGGTTGGCCGGGCCCGGAAGTCATCTGATTCCGCCCACGCCTCTGGCGAACCGCGAGCTCACCACGTCGACCACCGGAACGTCAGGTGCGATCCAACTGCCGAACCGGCCGCCGACCGCGTTCTCGACGATCTCCTCGGCCTGGCCCTCGTCGATGCCGTTGTAGGCGAGAAACCATCGGAGGACTTGCATGCAATGCCCGTACCAGCCGCTCTCGGCCTGGGTACGGTCAGCCACCACGGTGACCAGGCGCGTGCACGCCCGCTCCCAGTGCCAGACGTCCGCCGAAGACACCGGGGTGCTCCCCGGTGGAGCCAGGGCCGCGAACCGCTCCACCAGGTCCTCCAGCCAGCCACGCCATTCCTGAAGGGCCTCAACAACCAGCGCAGCAGTCGCATCCGGGGTCGTCACGGAGTCGGATGAACAGCACCACACCTCGACAACGCCTCCGTCGACGTCACCCTCGCCGACCGACCAGTTCCATCCACAGGCCCATCGGCCATACCGGCCCACCAGGAACTCGCTGACGGGATCCAACGAACGCCAGCGATCCTCGCAAGCGACTTCAGCGCTGGGCAACAAGGGCCAGACAAGGCTCGCCAACTCCTCCGCCGCATCATCGTCCATCTCGAACGGATGTCGAGCCGGATCCACATCTGCCCACGTCAGGGCATGCGCCCACAGTTCACTCACCGTCCCACTCTGCCTTGCGTGGCCGCCCCGACTCCACTCCATATCGAATGGCCGCCCCATCAGCGGGAAACGATCTTCAACCGCTTCTGTCCCGCCTGGTCAGAGACACTCGTGAACACCCCTTCAGCTCAAGATCACCGGTTGGCCCTCGGTCACGGCGAACCGGCGGAGCTGCTTGCCAGGACAGCTTCCTCCGCAGCATGCAGTCAGCGCGGACGCCAGGTGCGGATCTCAAGATGGAGGATGCGGGCGTCCGGGTCGATGCGCCCGGTCTCGACAAGCCACTGATGAACGGCCGCGGTGACGTCCCCTCCTGCGTCGTCAGTACGACGAGCGAATTCCCTCGCGTCGAACCCGCCAGTGGCGGAAGAGCCGTAGGAGCGTTCCTCGGTGTGATCGGAGCGCTGCACGACATCACGGCGAATGCCGGGTGAGTCGGTACGGCTGCCTGAAGGAAGGACGTATCCGGTCCTGGGCACGCGAACGGTGAAGGCGAGGCGCAGACCTCGGCGGGCGGCTTCGGCGATCAGGGTGCGCAGGCGGGTGGAGCCGGAGGCGATGGCTTGTGCGCCGACGCGGCCGGTGCCGGTCCCGGTGGGGGTGATGAGGACGGCTTTGGTGCGGACGCGTGCGCGGGTGCCAGAGGTGGTGGTGCGGCGGGTGATATGGGGAGCGGCGATGGCGGCGAGTTCACTGGTGTCGGTGATGCCTGCGGTCTGGACGGCGGAGAGTACGCGAGTGAGGGCGGGGACGAAGGCCGCGCCTTTGTGCCGTGTGTAGAACTGGGAGACGAGTGAGGCGTCGCGGTCGATGATGCGGGCGATGTCACGTTTGGTGAAGCCGGCCGCCTGGAGCTGATCGGCGAGGTGGGCGGCTTCGTTCAACTTCGAGGAGGGGCGGCGGTTGCGGGGTGACATCACGCCTGCCCGGTTGTGGCGGTGGCGGTCTGCTTCAGGGCTGCGCGTCCTGCGTCGCGCAGGGCCAGGAGTTCGTCTTCGGTGGTAGGCGCGGGGATGGGACCGGCAAGGTGGCCTTTGTGGAGGTAGTCGCCGGGCTGGCCGTGGTAGGGCCAGTTCTGGGGTGCGGTGAGGTAGACGGCGTCGGTGCGGAAGGCAACTACTGTGCCGGGGGGAGCATGGAGGGCGCCGACGTAGGTGTTGTCTTCGCGCATGCGCTGGGAGAGCAGGGCGGCGCGGGCGCCGGACCAGATGGCGGCGGCCCATTCGGGGTGGGCGTTGGGGTCGCGGGAGAAGCCGGTGGGGCGCTGCCAGGTGATCTGTTCGTCGGTGAAGCCGATGATCTCGGCGTCTGGGGGGACGTCGCGCTCGTGTGTGCGGGGGGTGGTGCCGGTGACTGTGCGGGGGCGCTGGGCGAAGGAGCCGATGCCATAGAGGAGGAGGGAGCGTACGGCGCGGGAGGCGAGGTGGGCGGCCTGGCGCTGTGCGGGGTCGCCGTGCAGTTGGGCTTGGGCGGCGAGGGTGGACCAGGCTTCTTTGAGCTTCTTCGACCAGTCGTCGAGTGGTTTGCCGTCGTCCCACAGGAGGCCGTCGAGGATTTCGATCCGCCAGGGCTGGATGGGGTTGGTCAGGGCGGTGTAGATCTCGGGGCCGCCGGCCCAGGTGGTGAACGTGGTGCCGGGGGCAGCGGGGTAGTGCCAGGCGCGGTCGCCGGGGGCGGGGGCGGGGAGGATGCCGACGTGGTTCCAGGTGTCGGGGACGGTGACGCGGACGTGCCAGTGTCCGCAGCCGTAGAGGGCTTTGACCTGTTCTTTCTCGCTCCAGGCCGAGAAGGTGGCAGCGGTGATGCGGCGGGGGGTGCCGACGGGGGATTTCCAGGTGTGCTTGGCGTAGGCGAAGGTGCGGTCGTACTCGACCAGCGCGGGCAGCTTGTCCGGCACTCGGGGCGGTGTGATGAGTTCGGTGCGGCCTTGGCCAGCGGTGGCGTGGAGCAGGCCGCGCAGTTCCTCGGAAAGGACGGGGTAGCCGTCGGCGTGCTGGCCGCGGGTGGGGATGGTGCGGGTCCACAGGTCACGCCCGGTCTGCGAGGGTGAGCCCATCAGGACGGCGTCGCCCCAGTGGGCGCGCAGCGCTTTCCACAGCAGTACGAAGGCGTCGCGGACGATGGTCGGGTCGGCGCCTTCGGCGTCGAACCACTCCCTCACGGACCGGATTTCGACGTGGTACTGGCCGTTGTCGCTCTGGTAGCGGCCGACGGGGTGGCGGGGATGGACGAAGTGCCCTGCCATGCGGTCCTTGCCGCGGCCGGTGTCGGTCCGCCAGCCGGGGATCGGCGTGTTCAGCCAGGCGGCGACGGCGTCCTTGAGGAACGGGTGCTGCTCGGCCTGGTGATGCCAGGGGTCTCCGGCGGTGACGAAGATCCGCTCGGTGCCTTCCGGGACCGCGTGGAAGACGGCCTGAAGGATGGTGGCAGCCGACGTGTCCGGCAGGTTCAGGCGCAGAGTTTGGTCGCGGTGGACCAGAATCCCGGTGGTGGTGTCGAGGAAGACGGTCGAGCGGGCCTGCTGGGTGAAGTTCGGGTGCGTGGAGGCGAGGTTCGGTGTGTGGGCGAACCAACGGTCCCCCTCTTCTCCCTGGGCAATGGCGGGCAGCTCGCGCGCGACTGCGCCCGGCGCGGGCGCTCCCGCGCCGGGCGCTCCCTGGCGTTCAGGCTTGGCCGAAGCGGCAGACGGCGCGGCTGTGTGACCGGCGCCTGCTGGGGCGAGAGCCGCGTCGTGTGTCGGTCCGGTCTCGACGGCAGGTGCTTGGGGTGTCTGCTGCGCTTCGTCAACAGTGCCGTCAGGGGCTGCCGTAAGGCTCGCGGGGGCAAGCACGGGGGCGATCTTGACGATGTCCCCGATGCTCAGGCCGGCCGCGGGAGCGATACGGTCGGCGCTCGCCTTCTCGTAACCGGTCAGTGCGCGGATCTTCTTGTCTCGGGCAGCCTCGAGCTTCGCCAGAGCAGTCCGGACCTTCTTGATTTCGTCCCGGTCCGCGCGGAGTTCTGCAAGGGCTGCGTTGTAGGTCTTGGCGTCCATCACGGTCCCTCGGTCAGTTCGGGGGTGGAGATGTAGGCGATCGGTCCGCCGGAGCGCGAGGGCAGGCGGGTGCCCAGAAGCCTTTTCGCGAGAGTGCGGTTTTTGGCGGTGGTTGCCGTGAGATGAATGGCAGGGGTGGCGAGGTCGGTGACGTGGCCTGCGAGAGTCGCGTCAGGGAACGCGTGCCGGCCGTGATCGTTACTGACCCAGGTGTTGAGGCTCGTGAGGACGGCGACGACGAATCCCGCGACCGTCACAGGCAGCACTCCCCCGGCTGCGACGCCGGCGGCGTCGCACCTCCACCAGCCCCGCAGGGTCTTGAGGAGTTCGTCCGGCGTGAGGTCGGCGGAGAACCCCATCCAGTCGGATTCCAAGTCCGTGGGGCGGGCGGTGTCCATCCGCAGGACCGCAAACCTGTTTGCGCTGATCGCATCGAGGGGGGCTGGAGGCCGCTCACTGAGAGCCTGCACCGTCTCGAGCGGGATCATGACGCGTACCCCCCTCTTGGATAGC
This sequence comes from Streptomyces sp. NPDC006551, assembly GCF_040611675.1. Taxonomy (NCBI): domain Bacteria; kingdom Bacillati; phylum Actinomycetota; class Actinomycetes; order Kitasatosporales; family Streptomycetaceae; genus Streptomyces; species Streptomyces sp. NPDC006551. The sequence goes on along the minus strand of NZ_JBEXOT010000077.1, from coordinate 371 downwards.
CCGGGGAGCAGTCCCGCGTGAACGAGACGGCGGAACGTCGTGACGGCAATGCCGAGTTCGGCGGCCGCCTGGCTGGTGGTCAGCAGCACCCGACTCTCCATGTCTCATCAGATATTTGATCGCACATGAATATACGCGTGTTCCCTGAGCACGTCAAAGTAACGACGCGGAGTTCTGCCGGAGCGGCTGCCGGTTACGCTCCGCTGTTCGGATCTCGACGTCGGCAGTGGCATGCATCATCGAGGCTGGCCTTCGCCGCCGTCGACATGCCGACCGCTAGGTCCTGTCTGACAAAAGATCTTGGATGGGTTCACGGAGCCAGAGGATGAGTGAGGCGATGTGGACTCCGGCCTTGTAACGGGCGGCGAGTT
>NZ_JBEXOT010000076.1:0-14422 GCF_040611675.1 Streptomyces sp. NPDC006551 | reverse complement strand
CGCTGGAACAACTCCCACAGCTCATCCGGCACCAGCCGCTCAACGATCCCCACACGGGCAGGCTATCGAACAGCCCAAATGAGATGACGTGTAAGGTTGGTGTGGGTGGCGGGGTCACGGTTCAGCAGTGCCGTCACCGCCTGATCCGCACCCGTCTTCCGCAACGCCCTCAGCAGCCTGGCAACGTCGAACGGATCAGTGAGGTCGGCCTGGACTGCGGCTCGGTTCGCCACTCTCTCGGCGGCCTGATCCGCGTCCACTCTCTGTAGCTCTCGCAGCAACTGCTCAACGTTCCCGGGATTTGTGAGGTCGGTGTGGGTGGCGGGGTCACGGTTCAGCAGCGCCGTCACCGCCTGACTTGCGCCAGCCTCCCGCAACGCCTGCAGTAGCCAGGCAACAGTGAGCGAATCAGTGATGTCAGCCTGGGTGACGGCTCGGGTGGCCAGACTCTCGACGGCCGGATCGGCGCCCGCCGCCCGCAACGCCCTCAGCAGGTTGCTAACGCCGTACGGTTCTGTGAGGTCGGTGTGGGTGGCGGGGTCACGGTTCAGCAGCACCGTCGCCGCCTGACTTGCGCCAGCCTCCCGCAACGCGTCCAGCAGCATGGCAACGCCGTACGGGTCTTTGAGGTCTGCGTGGGTGGCGATCCAGTGGGCCGCATGATGGTGTGGGTCGAGCGGTCCCCGTATTTTCCTCATCAAGAGGGCCGGAGTATGGGAGGCGCCTGTAAGCACGGCTCTGCGCCCGAGTTGGACAGCCTGCTTTTTCAAGTCATATTCCGTAGCACTGTAAGAGAGCCGTTGGAGGTCGTCGGGCTCGGTGGTGTGCGTGGTGAGTGCCTCCCAGAGGGAGGCGGAGCCGATTTGGTCGGCGCGCAGGGTTCGGGTGTGCTGGTCCAGGTAGTCGGCGGGTTCGTAGGTGGCGGGGGTGCCAGAGCGGGTGCGCAGTGCTGTCAGTGCGGTGAGCGTGTTGCGGATGTCGATGCGTGTGCCGTCGGTGCGTGCGCCGGTGCTCAGGGCGTGGAGGGCTTGGTTGGCCCATGCCGGGTCTGGGCTGCGATGGCGGGGAGCGAGGGTGCCGTCGGCTGCGTCGGCGAGCAGGGCGGCCGGGAGGGGTGCGTAGTGGCCGAGGCGGCGGGCGTCCAGTGCGGCGGTGAGGAGCGCGTGCTCGATGTGGGTGAAGAGTGTTCCAGGGCCTCGAAGGTATGCGGTCAGCAGTTCGGGTCCGCCGCTGAGCTGTTGTACAACTTTCCCGTCGCCCGCTCCGGCTTCCAGTGCGTGGGTCAGCCGGGGGTCGCTTTCGCGGTGAGCGAGCTCATTCCAGCGGTCGAGGTCATGTTCTGAGAGCTCCACAGCAACAGGGATGCGCTGTGTGCGCGGCCCGGTGAGCAGGGCCCTGGCTTGACTGTGCGGGTCCCCTTGTTTTCCCTGGGCTGTGAGTTCGCTCCAATACGGGTCGGTCCATAGTGTTGCTACAGCTGCCACTCCCGGCTGTGCTTCCAGCAGGGTCCGTAGTGCCGCGGCGGCCCGCTCGCCGACAGAGCCTTCCAGGAACCGTTGCGCTTCGTTGAGTCACACCACTGTTCCGCTCCTGATCTGGCGTCCCTCGATGAGATCCAGGAGGTCTTCAGCGGTGGCTGGGCGCAGCAAAGGGCGGGTGGGCGCAAGGTCGCGGAGGGCTTCGTAGAGGGCACGGGTCTTGCCGGTGGAGGACTCACCGGTCAGCACCGCCAGGACCGATGGGCCGTTGTCCAGTGCCGGGGTCAGGACTTGACGCAATGCGGCGTCGTGGCCGCGCGCCAAATAGGGCGTGAGGGCCTCGATGGAGTCGGGAGATCTGCTCGGCAGCGCGCTGGTGTGGACTTCCAGCATCTCTGCGGTGAGTGTTTGCAGTGTCTCCGTGGGCGGCGCCTTGGCCTCTTCGAGGGCGTGTTTCAAGGCTGCATAGGAACGGTGTTGGTGCGAGTCGGGGCGCACGATAGAGGAGTGGTCGCCGGGGAGTGCGCCGGCGTCTTTGAAGACCGCGCGCGCGGATGCGGGCGGGACGATCTTGTCTTCCTCGCCGACGTATACCGCGATCGGAATCGGACACGTCGATCCGGAGAGCGCTTGGGCGTTGACGATCTGGTTGATCACGATGCTCTGGGCGTCGTTGATTGACTCCGTGAAGGGACGCAGCTCGAGTTCCTGCGGGTTGGACGGCAACAGTTTGCGCAGAGCCAGGGCAAGGTCAGAGCCGGTGTTGGGGCAGGCGAACATGACGATGCGGCGGATGCGGCTCAGGTCCTTCCCGAGCCCCTTGCCGAGCATCCGGGCCAGGTAGCGCTGTATGACCAGTCCGCCCTGACTGTGGGAGACCAGCGCCAGAGCCTGAAAGTCTGAGGCCTTGGTCTCGAGGAACGTTCTGAGGCTGTCTGCGATGGTGTCGATAGTAGGGAGGCGGCGAAGCGGGTGGAGGGACACCAGCGATGTGGCGTACTTGAAAGGCAAGGGGGCGACAAAGGAGAGGTCTGGGTCGCTCTCTATCAGCTCCACGAACTTGTTCCACGTGTCGGGGCCCGCGTTGAACCCGTGGACGAAAACGACGCCGAGCTGTCCATGAGTCGATGTCACGTTGACTCCCGCACTCGTAGTGCGACTGACTTTCGGCCCCGGGACCCAAGGATCGATCCGCGGTGACGTCACACGCTGATCGGTCGTTGCGGCCGATCCCTGCTTGTGCAGAGCCTGTGGCTTCTAACCTAACGCCGATGGATCGGGCCTCCCACCGGTGGATGGGGGGCCTACTGGTGGGTGATTCCTCAGAGCAGTGGCAGGGGCTCGGCGGCGGCCCGCTCCGGATCCTCCCGGCGTCCGGCGGCCCGCAGGTCGGCACAGCGTCGGCACCGCTCTGACCGGCCAGGATCGAGCCGAAGGTGGGCGACGAACCCGCTGGCCTCAGCTCGCCCGCCGGTAGGCTGCCGCCGGCCCTGCGACGCGGTACCCGTAGCGGGCGTTGAGTTGATCCATGACAGGTTCCAGGCGGAGCCGGTTCTCGCGCGCCTGGTCGAGGGATAGCTGGGTACCGGGTCCTTCGTCGGCGGGTCGGAGGTCTTCGGCGATGAGGGTGAGGCGGCGGATCCGGGCGCGCTGGAACGCGAGCGCGTCGAGGAGGCGGAGCGTGCCGGCGCGGAGGTCTTCGGTGTGGGCGGAGGGCTGGGGCAGGCGCTTGGTGCGTTGGGCGGTGGCGCCGTCGGCCATCTGTACGACCAGGGTGAGGCTACGGGCGATCTGCCCGCGGCCGCGGATCCGGCCGGCGAGGGTGACGACCAGGTCCAGGAGCGCGGCGCGGACGATGACCGGGTCGTACATGTCCCGGGCGAAGCCGAAGCTTGCGCTGGTCGACTCGGGCATGCGCTGGACGGCGACGGCGCGGGGGTCGATGCCGCGGGCGCGGTCGCGCAGAGTCCGGCCGGCTTTGCCGCCGAGGATCCGGCACACCACGGGCTCGTCCATGGTCGCGAGCGCGGCGACCGTGTGCAGGCCGTAGGCCTTGAGCTGGGCGGCTTGGGCGGGGCCGATGCCGTGCAGGGCCTGGATCGGGAGCGGTCCGAGGAACTCCTCGACGGCGCGGTGGTCGGGCAGGTGGAGCACCCCGGAGCCGCCGACGCATGCGGAGGCGGTCGCGGCGGTCGCCCAGGTGTCGGCGACCCCGATGTGTGTGTCGATGCCGACCTGCACGAGGACCTGGACGCGGAAGCGCTGCGCGAGCTCGCCCGCGTCCACGCCGAACAGCTTGAGCGATCCCTTGACCTGCGCGAGCGCGGCCATGGGCGGGAGCGGCTGGACGAGTGGTGTGAACCCGGCGAGGAGGTCCAGGACGCGGCGGTGGTCCTCGGGGGAGGTGTCCGGTCGGCACCGGACGTGCCAGATGGTGTGCGACGCCGTCATGACGGGCTCCCCGCGTGATCGCGCTCGTCGTGGACGAGGCTCGCCAGATCGGCCCGCCCGGCTGCCGTGCGCGGCCGCGCCCAGTACGGGTGGAAGTACACGGCGGCCGACAGGCGCAGCAGCTGGCGGCGCAGCACGGTCGTACGGGCCGTGCCGGGGCGGGCGAGCTCGGCGTAGACCGCGGCCCAGGATCGCTGGGCGGTGACGAGGTCTTCGGGGAAGGGGTGATGCCTCATAGAATGATTAGAGCACCTGTTCGAATTCTGGCGCACGTCGTGCCGCACCCGGCCCAGGGGAACGCGAGTTCTGCCCTCTGCCGGAACGGCACCCGCCCGCCGACTTGAGGAAGAGCGCCATGACGACCCCCGCCCCCGCCCCCGCGCCGCGCAACCTCCCCGCCAACATGTGCCCGCCGCACCTCCTGGGCCGCTGCGCCCGCTGCCTCGCTCCGTGCCATCGTTACGGGGTTGGCGGCTCACCGCTGTGCCAGGCCCATCAAACAGAGGTGGCCGAGCTACAGAAGCCCAAGCGAACCCTCGCAGACGCGGTGTGAGCTGATGTCCGAGCTGCCGCCCGACCTGCCGCGTCTGCGGACGCTGGAGCACTGGCTGGTGCTGTCCCTGGACCGCGTCCGGGCCCGTATCGCCGAGGTCGAGACGCGTGAGGCAGCACTGCGGCCGGTACGGGTCCTGCCCGAGGGACCGGGCTGGGTGCTGGCCTACCTGCGCGTCGGCGGCCGCCCCGTGGCGGACAGCATCCACATCGGGGACTGCCGCATGGCCGGGAAGATCACCAAGCCCCTCAGCCGCGACGAAGCCCGCCACGCCCTGACCGCCGGCGGGATACGGGCGTGTGACATCTGCCGGCCCGACTCCGACCTCGGCATCCTCGACTGAGACACCACGCCGGGCCGGTCGCAGGTTGGACGGTTACTCCGCGGGGATCCGGCGGGAGAGGTCCGAGGCGAGCTGTCCGGCGGCCAGGCCGCGCGGGGTGAGGTCGAGGGTTTCCAACAGCCGCATATATCCGACCGCGTCCCGCGCCTCCGCAGCGGTCAGCACAGGCGGAAGCGGCTCGGTCGGATAGTCGCCGGTCACCGGCTCAGCAGTTTCCACGCAGGGATCAACAGGCGACGGGCCCGTCAGGACACGAGCAGCCGATGCCCGTCTGGCGCTGGTGACGCCCCGTGAGCCGGTTCAGGAGGCCCGCTTCCTGGTTGTCTTCTCCGCCGTCGTCTTCTTGGCGGGCGTCTTCTTCGCGGGCGTCTCCTTGGCCGCGACCTTCTTCTTCGGCTTCGGCATCTCATGCACGGTGGCGTCGCCACCGGTTTCGCCGCGGGATTCCCTGGCCTTCACCACGGACTCCTGCAAGGCCGCCATCAGGTCCACGACCTTCCCGGTCGGCGCCGCCTCCTCGCCCCCGACCGGCACCGGCTGGCGGTGCTCGGCCTTCGCCTCGATGACCTCGGCCAGGGCGTCGCGGTAGTGGTCGACCAGCTCAAGGTCGTCCAGGTGCTCGGCGCTCATCGTCTCCATCAACGCGAGCGCGCCCTCGACCTCCTCCTCGGTGAGCTCGGTCTCGCCGGGGGCGACGGGCTCGGAGGAACGGATCTCGTCCGGCCAATGCATGCTGTTCAGCAGCAGGGCGTCGCCCTTGATCCGGAGCATCCCGAGACGCTCACGGCCGCGGAGAGCGAACTTCGCGATGGCCACCTTGTCCGTACGCTCCAGCGCCTTGCGCAACAAGACGTACGGCTTGGCTGCGACGGCGCCGTCGGCGGTGAGGTAGTAGTTGCCCTCGCCGAGCTGGATGGGGTCGATGCTCTTGCGGTCGACGAACGCGACGATGTCGATGGCCTTCGCGGTCGGCAGCGGCATCTGGGCGAGCTCGTCATCCGAGATGGGGATGACGCGGTCCTTGCTGATCTCGTAGCCCTTGCCGATCTCGTCCTGGCCCAGCTCCCGGCCGTCGAGGTCGCACACCTTGCGGTAGCGGATCCGGCCGCCGTCCTTCTCATGGATCTGCCGGAAGGAGACATCGTGGGACTCCGTGGCCGGCTCCAGCTTCACCGGGATCGTCACGAGCCCAAAACTCACGGCCCCGCTCCAGATCGGACGACCGGGCATCAGCACCTCCAGGAGCCCCCCTGGGGTTCTGACCTCAGACTATGCAGACCCCTGCTGTGATCGCACACCCTCCCGGGCCGTCCGGCTCACCGCCGGTGCCGACGACGCGCACGGTGAGGGCAGCGGTGTCTCAGTCTCCCGGACGGGCATCGCGGCCGCGGCGCAGTGGCGGCCACTCAGAGGTGGCCGTCCAGGAACTCCCGTACCTCGGCGGTGGTCATGGGCCCCATGCCGTGGGCCACCGCCTCTCCCTCCTTCAGCAGGACGTAGGACGGGGCTCCGGTGATCCCGTATCGCTCGGTTGCGGCCGGACAGCGCGTGATGGCGGTGCGGACGGCCGTCAGGCGGCCTGTGTACTCGTCGGCGATCCCGCCCACGACGAGGTCCATCGCCCGGCAGGGCTCGATCGCCTTGGGCCATGTCCCGGTGAAGTAGGCGAGGACCGGAACTTCGCTCATCCCGAGGATGAAATCGAACTCCGCGTCCTCGCGGGGTTGGTGAACCCGCTTCGCCATCGAAGCTCCTGACCTCGCGTTCCGTCATTCCATCCCCATCATCCCGCGCGGTGCGGCAGGCCGGCCCGGCAGTACCGCCGTCCCTGTCACCCCCCGGGGAGTGCCCCGGGAAACCCGGACGAAGAGCGCTAGCCATGACGCGGTGCACGCCGCTACCGCAGCTCGTCACCAGAGCCGGACCCTCCACCTGAAGGCTCTGATCAGGGGCGTGCGCCGGGGCGCGGTCGTGTGTGACGGCCGTCTGCGGCGATGAGATGGGCTGGCTGGACGGGTAGTGCGCGGGTGGCGCGCCTTGGCGGCCAAACCTCATCAGCGTGTGACTTAGCTCACGAGTTCGGGTGACGTCGCATCATGGGCACGGTGGGTAACCGGACCGACACCTTCCGGAGAGAAAACGTGCGTCTCAGAGGTAACCCAGAGGGGTCCCGTCTCGGTGAGTAAGGGTGAGGACACGCTGTGTTCTGCTCGGGGTGGCAGCGTCGCCGACCCGAGCTCCAACTGCTTGATGAAGGAGGCTTCGTGGAGCTCCACTGGACCTGGTACGCGCTGGCGATCGTCGGCGCCTACCGGATGATCACGGTGTGCTTCGAAGCCGTCGTGCGACGAACCATTCACATCGCTCGGCAGTCCACCACCGCCGAGCCCGTCACCTCCCCGGTCCGTACCCCGCGCGGACCCATCGCCCCGCCGCCCGGCGCCGTCCAGCCGCTCTACCGGGAGCTGCACCCCGGCTTCGCGCCCGCGCAGGGAGAAGGGCAGGGCGAGCGGTGAACGACACCTTCGGCCCCTGGCCCGACACCATCGAGCCCGACCCGGAACGAGCGGCGCTCCCCGTCTCCTTCGATGCCTTCTTCCGGCAGCACAAGGACAGGTTCTTCCGCATAGCTCTCCACCGGCTGCGCGACCCGCGCGACGCCGACGAGGCACTGGGCGACGCCGGCCTGACCATGCACAAGAAGTGGGAACGCATCCTTGCCCACGCGAACCCCATGGCCATGGCAATGCGCATCCTCGACAACAAGATCACCGACTTCTATCGGGCCCGGGCCCGGCACTCGGGCAGGGAGCTCGCCCTCACCGAGCGCCCCGACACCTCCTACCTGATGGAGCTGCGCGAGCAGGACCGGCTCGACCGGGCCCTGGAGGCACTCAGGAAGATCGCGCCGCAGCAGGCGCAGTGCTGGGAGATGCACAACGTCCTCGGCGACTCCTACGCCGACATCGCCGAGCACTTGGGAATCACCCCGGGCGCGGCTAAGACCAACGCGTTCAAGGGAAAGAACAAGCTCAGGGCGCTGCTCACGGAGCTCTTGGACACGGAGAAAGGGGACTCCTGATGTTGGAAGAACTCCTGGACAGGCAAGTCCAGTACCTACGTCGACAGGCGGACCAGCACGACACCGACGACTTCATGGACCGCCTGGCCGCACGAGTCGCCCAGGACGCAGGCAGGCCCGCCCGCGTTGGATACGCCCCGACCGACAAGGCGTTCCGGCGCGCGGCACCCGACCTGTCCGACGCCGAGTCCGAGGCGGAGCCCGTCACCCAGGTCGCACCGCCGCCCGCTGGGCCCGAGCGCTCCTCCACGCGTCCGCAGGGGACGACCCGCCCTCGCGCCCGGCACGGCATCCGGCGGCGCCCCACCCCAATCATCCAGGCCGACCACGCAGCATCCCAGTTCGCTGTCCTCGCCTACGTCCAACAACTGTGCGAAAGCGTGCTCCGCTCCAACGACATCGACACCCTCGCCGACTTCGCCGCCGACTACGACCAAGCCGGAGCCCGGACTTTCGCCTGCCTCCTGTACAGCCTCGACCGCCGCGAAAGCGCCCTGTACTGGTGGCGGTTCGCCGCTGGCGCCGGCGACCCTCTTGCCGCGCATCTGCTCGCCGCACACCATGCCGCCGTCGGACAGAGCCCCGACGCCCGCATCTGGCGTGCCAGCGCGCAAATGCTCGGCTTCTGCGACCGGCACCTTCCCCAGCCCGTCCGGCACAGCGCCGAGATCGCCGAAGGGTTCGCCCGCGAGATGCCCTGGGAGACCGAGATGCGTGTCTTCCTGCGCTCGCCCAACCTTCCCCAGGAGCTCGTCGCCCGCTGATCCGGGAGGACCCGCCGGGAACCCGAGGCCCCGCGCCATGCTGGCGCGGGGCCTCACCACCCTGCGGGGTAAGCGGTAGTCGTCTTCGTCGAGACCGACTGGCCGCTGCCCTGCTGATCAGCGATCGTCCGAGTCGTTGAAGTCGGTGGTGGTCTTGGCCTGGTCTGCCACGTCGGCAGGTGTGGCGGCGCTGTCGGCGTCGTGTGGGAGCCTTCCTCGATGTAGGTATCGGTGTCACTCTGCTCGGCCGTCGTGTCAGCTCCTGGGGACCGTGGCGTCGGACGGGCACGGTTGCCCGTCGGCGACTCGAGCTACGGAGCGGGCGTGTAGTGGACGACCTGCTTCTCGCACGGGCCGCCGGCGTAGACCTTGATGGCGTCGATCTCGGCCTGGTCGGCGGTCAGGCCCCAGCGGAGCTTGGTCGCGGTCCACTCGGCGAGGTAGCGGCAGGTAGCGCCTGGGGCCGGCGGCATCCACGTCGCCGGGTCCTGGTCGGCCTTCTGCCGGTTCGTCCGCGCCGTGACCGCGACGAGGCTGGTGGCCGCGTCCTGGTCGTTGGCGTACGCCTCACGCCGCTTCGCATCCCACGTGGAGGCGCCGGAGTCCCAGGCCTCGGCGAGCGGGACCATGTGGTCAATGTCGAGCTTCGCCGGGTCGGTGACTTCTTGCTCGTCGTAGTACGACAGCCACTCGCCCTCACCGACCTTGCAGCCGGCCGCGACGGTCGGCGCTTCGGTCGCCTCGGCGAGGAGGACCTCGGCGCGGGTGTTGCAGCCGTCGGCGGGGTCGAGTCCATTGTTCCAATGGCGGAACTTATCCCGGGTGTACCCAGCCCTGCTCTCGTCGGCGACGGGGATCTGGTCGACCGCGTAGCTGAGCGGGAACGTCTGCGCGGCCGCAGCCGCCGGGGCGGCCTGCGCAGAAGCGGGCAGTGTGAGCGGGGTCAGGGCCAGGGAGAGCGCGGCCAAGCCGCGGGTAAAGTTCTTGATCACAACTGCAGGGGTACAGGCCACGGTGTCGGGCTGGTTGAGCGTTTCGCGTGCCGCTCAGCCGCGTGGGTGAAGAGGTTCACCGGAGAAACGGTCCAGCGGCACCAGGTGCCCAGGTCTGCCAGCGGTGACGTGCGGCCCCAACGGCAGGGCGCCCCGCTGCCCCTCCAATCTTGTTCCGCCGACGCTGCTCAGGCACCACTGCTCAACGAGACCCGACTGCTCTGCGCACAGGAACTGTTCGACGCCGGGACATAACAGGAAATGCTGACGGGCCCTCAACCGGCTGCCTGAAGGCGCCCCCGTAAGTCGGTCCCGCCGACCGAACCTCCGCCGGGCGGTAGGGGCGGCCGGGCGCAACCTTCGGAAGAGCGCGCGAGTCTCACAGACGCACCAAGGGCCCGCCGCCCACTGGGGCGGCGGGCCTGACGGTCATCGCTGGCCCCACCAGACGAGCCCGGTCACGATGGCTCCGCCCATTGCTGACGCCAGCCCGTAGACCAGTCCGTGGCTTGCCGTGCGGTCAGTGACCGCAGATATCGCTGTCGCCTGGCAGCGGGAGATTCGCTTCGGGACGAGGTCACTGAAGCTGGCGGCTCTTCCCTTCGCGTAGACCGTGGCGTCGACGCGCGGTGGGCGTCGACCGTAGGCTCTGTAAGACCCATGCTTCTTTCTCCCTGTCGATGAAGTTGCTGGGCTACCTCGCGGCCCCCTGTGAGCGCAGGGGGCCGCGCCCGGCCTTCCGTCATTCGTGCGGCAGCGTGCCGCCCCGTGGGCACCTGCCAGCCACGGGTGTGCACCCAGGCGGGGGCGATGAAGAAGCCGGTCCCGTAGTTGAGCGCGACCTCCATGTTTCACCGAAGCGAAGGGGGGTGCCGACGTTCACCGACGCTTCCCGTCCCTGCTGGATTGTGCCTGTGCCCTCGGCAATTAGGCGCTCTGCGCTGGTCAGGATCGCCGGGGAACGGACGGTCGGGGCGGGGTGTCGTAGAAGACGCCGATGCCACAGCAGTAGACCGGTATGCCCAGCGATCGAGCTGGGTTCGGCGGGTGACCGTGCGGGAGGGGCTGGTCGAGGGCCCGGGCCACCTACGCTGCCGAGACGAGTTTCAGGACGCGGCCCGCGACGGAGGCAGGGGCGGTGCGGGAGCCGGCGCCATTGGGTGCGCCGAAGCTCTAGCTCAGTAGTGCCACCCTGGCGGGACGGGTTGCCGGTGACCTGCCCACTGGCTGAGGCGCGGGCAGCAGAGTCGTGGTCAGCGCTGCCGTGTAGCAGCAGTGGTCAGTACGCCGCTTACTCCGTGTACTTCACCAACCGAGGCATCGAGGAGTTGGAGAAGCGGTGCGGCGAGGACGAGATCACCGTCGAGTGGCTCGCCAGTCGGGCCGGATGCGGGTCGACCACTTGCGGATCACTCAAACTCCGTCTCCTGGAGGGCCTTGCCGCATGCTTCCCCGCCCCGGCCTCCGACGTACCCGCCGCTGCCCCGGCGTCGGCGATCCCGGAAGCGTTCACCGGCCCGGACCCGGACCCGGAGCCGACCCCGGCCCCGGCGCCCGCCACCGTGCCGTCGTCCCGCCCGAAGGCGGCGGTGAGCAGCACCGCCAAGCCGGCGGCCGCGTCGTCGCGGCGCCCGGGTGCGAAGAAGGCGGTGGCGAAGAAGACCACGGCGACGGCCACCGTCGACCCGCGCTTCGAGAAGCCCGCTCGCCGTCATCGACTGCGACTGGGCCTCGGGCTCGACGACGTGTGCCGTGTCCTGAGTGGCCGCACCACGGTCGCCGGGGTCGCCGACGCGCATGTGGCCGCGCTCGACGCACAGATCCGCTCCCTCAAGGTGAGCCGGGCCGTCCTGTCCACCGTGGCGAAACGGGATTCGACCGTTGAGGAGACAGCACTGATGAACCGGTTGGCGCGGCTTTCCGCCGCCGAGCGCAAGCAGATCATCGACGAGTTCAAGGAGGAGGTGTTCGGCGGCCTCGACGACCCGCGCCTGCGCGACCGCATGCGCGCCTTCAGCATCGAGTTGCCCGACGATCCCACACCTGAGCAGGTCGACGCCTGGATCGACTTGGCCGAATCGGTTCGGGACCCCGGGTTCCGCGCCCGGTTGCGCACATGGATGGAGCTCAACACGCCCGTACCGGGGCAGAGCCGTCCCCCGGGGCGTCCATCTGGTGGGCCAGGCAATCGTGCGGACCGTCGCGGAGGTCAGAAAAGGCGGGGTCGCTCCTGAGGAGCCGGCAGCGGCCGAGGTGCTGTCCGAGCTGTTCGGTGACGCCGATCGGGCCGCCGTGCTGCGCAGCCTGGAGGCCGGGATCGAGGCAGGAGCAGAGCACTACCGCAGGCTCGTCGCCCGTGTGCGCGGGCAGAATTCGTCGCCCGACGCGACCGAGGAGCTGGAATGGCTGGCGCGGGCCCTGCGCGCCGCGGATCAGACCTGACCTGGTGCTCGACCTCGGCACGGGGCAGGCCGCCGACCTCGCGGTGCCGCTCGACCGGGACGAGCTGATCGCCAATGGGCCGCGGCTGTCCGACAACGGCGCCACCCGGCTGGGGACGGCGGCGTTGGTTCGGAGGCCGGACCCGGACACGGCACGCGCCATCCCGACCCCGGACCGGTACGCCGACCCTGGGTGCACAACTGGCAGTTCGGCAGGCGGTCGTGATGACCGAGGACATCCAGGCCGACGTCACCGTCGAGACCCTTCGGATCGCTCAGCATCATCGCGAGCTGAGCCTCGGTGCCACCCTCGTCGCCGATCGCCGGGAACCCGATGGCGTCGGCTGGGTCGTCCTTGCCGACCCTGAAGGCAATGAATTCTGCGTTCTGCGCAGCGCGGCCGAGCGCGCAGCGATGCCGCCCTGAGGCTCATTCGCTCACCGTCCGAGTAGCTGATCACAGCCACTCGTTCTCGATGTGTGAGGCCGTCGCTGGGGCCGGTCGGTCGGCGGGCCTGATTGGCTGGCAGGGAGGCATGGCCGCGTGTGAGTGTGGGTTGCCTGGTTCCCTCGTTCGGGTGCATGTTGCTGACGGGTGAAACCAGTTTGCCCGGAGCTGCAGTCGATGGGGGCATGCAGATCGACGAGCAGCACGTCGCCGAACCGGGCCTGGTCGTCCTGGACGTCACCGCCGGCGACGAGGAGACGGCCCGCGCGGTGCTGGACGGGCTTCAGCAGCTGTGGGCGACCTCCGGCATCACGCCGGTGTGGCGGGTACCAGGCGAGTCCGGCGTACGGGCCCGGGTGCACGCGGACATCCGCCGCTCGGGCCACCGATGACATCGGCTCACTAGGTCCGCTCGTACCGTTCCGCAGACTTTGGCCCAACTTCACAATTTCCACACATCTAGCGCTCTTCGGGTGCGATGATCGCACTCTTCAGACGCCACCCCCCTTCTCCTGAAAGGTCCTTATGAGCCGTACCGTACGTATCGCTGCGCTCGCTTCCGCCGCACTTGGTGTGGTCGCCCTGGCCACCCCGAGCCAGGCGGCCTCCACCACCGGCGCACTGATGATCACGCATGTGCGGCCGAACGCCGCCGGGGCCGACACCAGCGGCACCACCCAGCTGAACCTCAACGGCGAGTACTTCGTCATCAAGAACGTCACCAGCCGCACGGTCAACACCGGCGGCTACGTCCCCGACATCACGACCAACACCTACGGGCGCGCCCTGCCCACCTACTACCTGCCGGCCGGCGCCAAGGCCTACGTTCACACCGGCAGCGGCCGCCACTACCGAGACAGCAGCGGCGCACACCACATCTACCGCGGCTACGCCCGCCACACCCTGCTGAACACCAGCACCGTGAAGAACCCGGACCTGCGGCTGAAGAAGCCTGGCAGCCCGGACAACAACACGAGCACCGGCAGCATCAGCACCTGCAACTGGAACACCGCTGCGAACGGCACCACCTACGGCTGCTGACACCTCCCGCAGGCGCCCGCCCGCCCGCAGCAGCAGGACCGCCCTCGGGCTCACGTTCTGCGCTGCGGGCATCTCCATGAGGGCCGCAGGCCAGCAACTAGCGGCATCGGCAAGCTCGTCGAAGACCCATCGGTGCTCGGCGTACGAGAGCCGGTGGTAGTCGGCGCCTGGCGCGCGCCTGCGGGGCTGGGCAATGCGGCGGACCGGCTCGGCGAGCGCCGCGGCCCGTCCGACGTCCCGTTGAACGGCCAGCCGCTCGTCCAAGGGCGATGCCCTCGCGGGCCTGCAACACCTGACGATCCTCGTCGCGGCCCCGTTCGTCCTGGTGATGATCGGCATGTGCTGGGCCCTCTTGCGAGACCTCCGCCAAGACCCATTGATCGTCCGCCAAGAACTCGCCGAAGAGGCGGTGGAGGAAGCCGTGATCGCGGGCCACGAGGAGTACGCGGGCGACTTCGAGATCCGCATCGGCCCGGCACAGGGCGAGGCCCCTCCAGGGGAAACGCAGGACGGACGTGACCACAAAGACCCGGGAGCCCCGCCTCCGGCCACCTGACAGGTAGCGGCGGCCACTGTCCGGTCCCACTCGAGCCGGACGAACGGCTACGACTCCTCGGTCAGAGCTCGCCGCGGCGAGCGAGCTGCTTCACAGCGTTCTCACGGATGATCTCGTTCTCGTCGCCGCGCAAGCCCTCGAGGGCTTCCCGGGCTTCCTCGCCGGGAATGGCGCCGAGCGCCCAGATCGCCTTCACCGCGAGGGCCCGGGACTCGTCGAAGTCCAGGTACTCGGGAACCCAGCGAGTCGCCGCGACGAGCGCCGGCCCCGTCCT
>NZ_JBEXOT010000075.1:0-15249 GCF_040611675.1 Streptomyces sp. NPDC006551 | reverse complement strand
TCCGGTCCCCCCCGTCATGACGGGGCGGACCGGAGAGTGCGCGTGTCGGCGGCCGCCGACCGGGAGTCGTGACGCTGTTCGCGCTCAGATCCGGCCGCGCGCGAGCCGGGTCAGCGGTCCGACCGGCGGCTTGGCGGTGGAGCGGCCGATGGCGAAGGCCGCGCCGGCGACTCCGGCGACCCCCGCCGCGGCTCCGGCCGCGATCGCCTTCCGCTGCTTGACGACCGTCCACGCCGTGGTGGCCGCGGTCGCCGCCTTGGCGGCGTTGGCCGTCAGGGTCTGCTGCCCGCTCTGGAGGCCGCTGGCCGCCGCACGGCCGACGCGCTTGGTGGCCTCGCCGGCGGACCGCGCACTCGCCGACGCGGTCTTCTCGGCATCACGTGCCGCCGACTCGACAGTGGCCGTGGCGTTCGACGCCTTCGTCTCCGCCCGCTTGGCCGTCGTCTTCTTGGCCGTCGTCTTCTTGGTCTGCGTGTTGTTGGCCTGCGTGGTGCGGGAATTCCTGGCGTTGTCGCTCTCTGCAGTCATGAGTTTCCTCCTTGCCGTTCAACCACTGATGAAACGGGGGGCGTTGCGCCGGTTTTCGTTACCGAGAAGATTCCGTCACGGAGAAGACTCCGTCACGGAGAGGATTCCGTCACGGCCGATCGAGTCACGGGGTAGCAATGACCCCAGCGGCCCCAGATCGAGATTGAGATCGTCCATCGAAAGGCCGTATCTCTCGCACAGCTCTTCCATTCGTTCGTGCAGGATCATCAGCGTCATGCCGATGCGTTCTTCCTGGTCCTCGCTGAGGTCTCCCTGGTCGACCCGGTGGACGGCGGTGCGTTCCATCAGCTGGCGGAGCAACTCGACGATGGTGAGGACGAGTTTGATGAGGTCCCGCTCCACCGTGTCCGGGTCCGTGGCCAGCCGTCGGGCCGTGGGGACCGCCTTCTTCGCCGTCGGGACCGTGTCCACGGTCTCGGGTGTTCGCTTCACTCTGGGGACCTCCTTGAGAAGAGTTCGGGAGCCGGTTCGTCACCGGTGACCGAACGGATGACCGCCCGGAGGTTGACATGGACCAGGTCCACGTCGGCGACGGACAGGACCAGGTCCCCGGTCAGTACCGCTCCCCCGTTCAGGAGGCGGTCCAGCAGGTCGATGAGGGCCACCGGCGGCCCGGCGAGAGGTTCCCTGTCCGGGAAGCCGTCGCCCGGAAACGGTGCGCTCATCGCGGCGCGCCCTCGTCCCCGCCCATCTCAGGTGTGGCGAAGGAGTACGGAGCCCAGGGGCCGGTCACCTCGACGTGGACGCCCGGCGCGCGCAGGGCCAGGGCACCGACGCGCTCCCGGAACCGGTCCACCTCCTCCGCGGGCACCAGGTACGCCTCGTTGCTGAGGTTCTCCCCGCGTTGCCGGGAAAGCTCCCCCTGCTGGGGGCGGTGCACCGCCCTGGCCCGGGAGAGCGCTTCCGCCGCCCTCCTCGCCTCGGCCGCGATGTCCCCGGCGGCGCGGTAGAGGTCCTGGGTGCCGAGCCGCTGGGCCCGCCGCTGAGCCAGATACGCCCGGCCGGGACTCGCCGGGGCGGCCGGCGACTCCGGCGGCGAGGCGGCCGCGTGCCGGGTGGCGGAGGCCGGGTCCGCGTAGACCTTCACTCCCAGCTCGACATGTCCGTCGAGCTCCGCGAGGAGTTGCTCGAAGGGAAGCCGCTGCTCGGTCAGCATGGCGACCACCCGGCGTTCGTCCAGGTAGACCGTCGCCAGGCGGAGGGGAAGCACGACCGTCTCGGCGAACGCGGCGTCGATCACGGCGTGATGGGCGCGGGCGAGCTCCTCGAGTCTTCCCAGGTCCTCCATCCGAGCACGCAGCGCGCTCTCGCCGAACACATCGGCCGGTACGGGCGAGACGAGTGCCACGAGCCCGCCGCCGTCACCGCCGCCACCGCCACCACCGTCACCGTCACCGTGGCCGTCGCCACCGATCAGCCGCAGCTCGTGGCCGTCCACTCCGGTCAGGCGGCCGACGGCGCCCCGGAGCGCGCCGTCGTCGCGGCCGACGGCGTACACGTACGTCAGCGTCGCCTCCGAGCCGTCCGAAGCGCCCGCACCGCGCACGGCGTCCGAGGCGTTCGCGGCGGAGGCAGCCGCCTCCCGGGTCCGCTCTCGTGTGCTCACCTCTCGTCCTCCTCCCGTACGACACCGGCATCGACATCGGGACCGGCACCGGATCCCGCACCGGCACCCGCGGAGCCGACCCCCGAGCGCAGCCGGGCGAGCTCCTCGCGCAGGCGCTCGTTCTCCTCGGCCAGGGGGTCCCTCCGGTCGAGCGCCGGCTCGTGCCGGCCCTCGACCGGAGGGACGGGGCGTGCCCGTGAGGAGAGCGAGGGGTCGTGCTCCCACCAGTCGATGCCCATCTCCTTCGCCTTGTCGACCGAGGCGACCAGCAGCCGGAGCTTGATCGTCAGGAGTTCGATGTCGAGGAGATTGATCTGGATGTCGCCGGCGATGACGATGCCCTTGTCGAGCACGCGCTCCAGGATGTCCGCGAGGTTGGCGGACGAGCCCTGCTGGCCGTGGACCGGCGCGGCGCGCGGTGGGGCGGGCATACGGCCTGCCAGTGAATCGGACACGGTTTGGTCCCTGTCTGTGTGCTGGTTCGCGGCCGGCTTCCGACGGCCGCGGTACGGCTCCGGTACGGCGGACGTCCTACGGCCGACCGTCACTCGGTACGGTCATGAGCTGTTCTCCCGTCGCCGGCGGTACTCCTCGATCTCGTCGAGCCGGTCCAGCAGCTCGTCCTCACGCCGGTCGAACTCCTCGGCGTCGATCCGGTCGTTCGCCAGGTCGTCCGCGAGCCGCGCCAGCTGTGCGCGCACCGGCTCCGGGTCGTAGTACTCCCGCTCCGCGGCGAGCAGCACCTGGTCGAGAACCCAGGCCGTGCCGCGTACGGGCGCCATCGGGAAGGTCAGCACGCCGGTGATGAGTCCCATGGCCGTCACCTCCCTCCCGGGGCGGTCACACGAAGCTGTACGGGGGAAGCGGCCCGGTCAGGGTGAAGGTGTACGCATCACCCAGCCGGTCGGCCTCTTCCTGCACGGCGCGTACGAAGGCGTCCGTCGACCCGGCCGGGACGAGGAACGACACGTTGAGGAAGTGGCTCGTTCCGGGTTCGCTGCGGGAGGCGCGGGCCGCGGCCGGGACGAGGCGCTGCATCGTCTCCTCGGCCTGGCCGCCGCCGCGGGCGGCCACCTCGTGGGCGACCAGCTCCCCCAGTGCGACCCGTTCCTCGTGGGCCGACGGGTCCGAGCGGGTGCGCTCGTTGAGCTGCCGTACCTGCTCGGACTGCGTCAGGATCTCGCGCAGCATGTCCTGCTCGTCCCGGGCGGCCTTGAGGTTGTACTCGACATGCCCGTCCAGTTCGGCCAGCCGCTCGCGGTAGGCCGGAGCCTCCCGGTCCAGTACCTCGGCCACCCGTTCGTCGTCCGGGCCGAGCAGTCCGAAGCGCATCGGCAGCGTCGCGCCGTCCGACATCAGGGCCTCGAGGACGTTCTCGTGGGCCAGTACGTCACGGCGCTTGGCCCGCAGGCCGGAGGGCGCGTCGCTGACGACCGCGGCCACGGTGCCGGTCGTGACGGTCCGCAGGGGCGCCGGGGGGTCGCCCACTCCATGGAGGTCGTCCAGCCGCAGTGGGTGGTCGGCACCGGTGATGGCGTAGACGTAAGTGGACATGCGCTACTCCTCGCTTCCCTGGGCTGACGAACGGCTGGAGGTGGTCTTGCGCGCCGACCGCTTCCGTGGCTCTTCCTCGGGTTCCTCGCGCTTGCCGTGCAAGGTGTCCGTGAATGCCTCGACGGCCCCGCTCAGTACGCCCTTCGACTTTCCTTTGGCGCCGTTCTCGGTCATGTCGCCGACGATCTCGGTCAGTTGGGTCGGCGCCTTTCGGCCCGATTCCAGATCGAGCCGGTTGCACGCCTCGGCGAACCGCAGATAGGTGTCCACACTGGCGACGACCACTCGGACGTCGATCTTGAGTATTTCGATCCCGACGAGGGAGACGCGTACGAACGCGTCGATCACGAGACCCCGGTCGAGAATGAGTTCCAGAACATCGTAGAGATTTCCGGAACCGCTTCCGCCGCTCGTCGCGTTGCTCTGCTGGACGAGTGTCACGATGAAACTCCTTCCGATGATGCCTGCCGGCGCCCGGCGCCCCCGGAGGGAGGAGCCTGCGCCCCGTCCGCCGTCAGCGGCGGTCGATCTGGCCTCGGGCGTAGCGTCTCGTCCGTTCGTACCCGACGAGTCGGCCCTCGGGGTCGAGAGCGACGCGGTAGGACGCCATGACGCTCATCGTGTCCGGGACCTTTTCGAGTTCGACCACTTCCACATCCGCCGACCAGCCTTCTTCGGTGGATTTCACCGCCGAGACGGATCCCGGCTCGCACCGGAGAAGTTCCGAGAGCTGAGCGGAGGCCCGTCTCATCGCGGTGGAGATGTCGATACGCTCGCCGGATTTCTTGTCACGTTCGTCGTCAGTCGCGTTCATGATCCCGCCTGTAGGCCTGGAAGATCGGCGCGGAGAATCTCTCCGTCCGCCGTCTGTGGCTGACGTTCGCGTGCCCGTGCGTCCGGAACGTATGCGTACCTCATGGCAATTCGACGGAGCGACCGCGCAGGAGCCGCGCGCGCTCCCGCCGGACCCCGCTTCCGGCAACCGCTTTCACAGGGCGTCGAGCAGCCGGCCGTATGACCGAGGGGTCCTGCGCACCGTGCCTTACCGGCCGACGAGGGACGCGGCCCCCCGATGGCGATATGATCTCCAACTCGCGAATGATGGAGGACAGTTATGAGCGACCGCCCCGTCCACACGGTCGAAGTCCCGCTCGGTGACGGCAGTGACGAGTTCGTGCGTGTCCAGATCCGGGAGGTGGACGAGACGCTCGTCCGCGTGGGTCGAGGAGGCCGCTCCATCGCGAGGGCCGGACGGTCGCTCGGAGAGATGCTGGACACCGTAGGCCCTGTGGCGGACAGCTTCGTGGAGCGGTTCAAGGGACTCGCGAACGCGCCGGACGAGATCACCCTGGAGTTCGGGGTGTCCCTGTCGGCCGAGGCGGACGTGGTGATCGCCAGTACGGCGACGGCGGCCAACTTCTCCGTGAGTCTGACCTGGAACAGGGGCGACGCGAAGGACGCCGCCGGAAACACCGCGCCGGGGAATTGAGCCGGCCAGGTCGCCGGTCAGGCACAAGCGGGGGCACGTGACACGGAGGTCACAGTGACGGGGGTTCGGGGGCGGGACGCCGAGGAGGCCGAGTCGGCGCTGGTGTCGGCGGTCGTCCGGGTGAAGGGGCCGGACGGAGCGATCGGCGGCGCGGGCTTCCTCATCGCTCCCGATCTCGTGCTGACCTGCGCCCATGTGGTGTCGGACGCTCTCGACCGGCCCCGCGAGCACCCGGTCGAGGCGGGGACCGAGGTCACGGTCGACCTGCCGCTGGCCGGGAACGCCGACGGCGTCGACGGGGGCGACCGAAGCGCGACGGTCCAGCGATGGATACCGATCAGGCCCGATCAGACCGGGGACATCGCCGTCCTGCGGTTACGGGACCGGATCCCCGGAGCCCGTCCGCTTCCGATGACCGACCCGCCGCACGGCGTGTGGGACCACGACGCGCGCTCCGTGGGCTTCACCGACGACCACCCGGACGGCATCTGGCAGAGCGGCAGATTCCGTGGTCCCACCCGTCAGGGCTGGATCCAGCTCGCGCGGTCCGACGGCGAGGCCGTGTACGTCAAGGGCGGCTTCAGCGGCAGCCCGGTCTGGGACGACGAGTCGGGTGCCGCCGTCGGGATGATGGTGGCGGCGCAGCCGGTGCGCGAGGCCCAGCAGGCGTTCGTCCTGCGGATGAGAACCCTCCTGAGGGAAGTGCCCGAACTCGCCCCGGCCGTGAGCCCGGCGACGCCCTTCCGTGGCCTGTCCACCTTCCAGGAGGACGACGCGGATGTCTTCTTCGGCCGGGACGACGACATCGACCGAGTCGTCACCGCCCTTCGGGGCGATCACCCCACCGTCACGGTGTACGGCCCCTCGGGGTGCGGCAAGTCGTCGCTCGCGCTGGCCGGTGTGGCGCCGAGGATGCGGGAGAGCGGTTACCGGATCCTCCGTATCGACGCCGTACGCTTCACCTCCGTGCGGGCCGCGCTGGCCGCCGAACTGTTCGAGGCCGTGAGGTCGGGGCAGTGTGGCCCCCCGCGCGCGGAAAGCGCCGACCAGGTCGAGGAGTGGCTCGCGAGGCTGGGGCTGGCGGACACCGTCCACCGTGCCCTGGGTGCGTCGGCCGGCCGCGTTCTCGTCGTACTCGACCAGGCCGAAGCGCTCCTGGACTCCTCCGAGGCCGTGACCGAGGAGGTCGCCGGTCTGCTGTTCCCCGAGCGCCGGCAGGACGGGGTACGGGTGCTGGTCACGCTGCGGGCCGACTTCATGGACGCGGCGCTGAACCACGCGCACCTCGGCTCCGCGTTGAAGAGGGGCGTGACGGTCCCGCTCACGCCGATGTCCCGGGATCAGCTCGCCGAGGTGATCAGGGAACCGGTCGCGCGCGTCCCGGCCGTGGAGTACGACCCGGGCCTTGAGCGGCGCATCCTCGACGACGCGGGCGGCGAGCCGGGCATCCTGCCCCTGCTGGGATTCGTCCTGGCCCAGCTGTGGGAGCACAGAACGGCCGGCCGCCTGCGGACCGCGACGTACGAGGAGAACGAGGGCGTGTCCGGCGCCCTCAGGCTCCATGCCGAGCAGGCATGGCGGGAGTGCGTCGAGAAGCAGCACACAGGCCAGGACGGGGCCGGGGACAAGACCGACCAGGAAGCGCTGCGGCTGCTCACCGGCCTGGTCCGGGTGCTGCCCGGCAGTGAGGCTCCGCTGCGCCGCATGCTCACTCGAGAAGAAGCCGGCGAGACGCGGTGGCGGATCGCGACCTCGCTCGCCGAGCGGCGGCTGCTCGTCCTGCACGGTGCCGAGGGAGAATCGCAGAGCGTCGAACTCGCCCACGAGGCGCTGATCAGCGCCTGGCCGACGCTCGCGCGGCAGGTGAGGGCCGACGGGGAGTTCCTGGCCGGCCGGGCCGAACTCGCACACGACCTGGACCGCTGGCAGAAGGCGGACAGGCCCCCGGAACTCCTGCCCGGCTCGCTGCAACTCCTCTCCCTGCGGAGCCGGCTGCGCGGCCGCGAGGCGGAGCTGACCCCGGCGGAACGGGACTTCCTCGAACGCGCGCGGCGGCGTCACCGTACGCGGCGGAACCGCGTACGTGCCGCGTGGATCGCGTCCGCCCTGGTACTCGCGCTGATCGCCGGGCTTGCCACCTTCCTCGTCCACCAGTCACAGGTCAACGCGCGGCAGGAGGCGGAAGGACGGTCGCGCTCGCTGGCCTCCCTCTCGGACGAGCTGACGAAGCGGGATCCGGGGCTGGCCGCCCTGGTCGCCATCGGGGCCCATGACATCGCGCCGACGCAGGAGGCCCGCAACGCACTGCTGCGCGGTTACGACCGGTTCAGGGAAGACTCCTGGGCATTGACCGGCACCGAGTCACCCGTGAGGGACGTGGCGACGAGTACGGACGGCGCGGTGACCCTCGTGACGACCGAGATCGGAAGGTCGGTGAGCGGACGGAGCGGCGCCGTGCTGTTCGTCCGGAAGCCCGGCGGAAAGGTCCACCGCGAGTATCTGCGTCTCGACGGTCAGGTCCGCTACCCGCTGGTCAGCAGGGACGGGCGGAGGATCGCCTACCTGTCGGCGCGGCGGGGCGGCACCCTCGTCTGGTACGACGTGCGTCGTGACGCCGAGGACGTCCTGGGCCCGCCGCGCACCGTCCACCACAGCGACTTCGGTGACATCCCGGTGGCCTCGTTCGGTCAGAGCCTCGGCCTCGCCGACTTCTCGCCCGACGCCGGTGAGGTGGTCATGGTGGTGGGCGGGCGGGCCCGGCTCTGGGAGCTGGCGACGAGGAAGGGGCGGGGGCTGCCCTCAGGCGTGCCCGCTCTGGAGAAGGTGTGGTTCGGCCCGGACGAGAACACGCTCGTGGCCCAGCCACGATACGGGCCCGGGACGAACGCGGACTCCTCCGTGATGGCCGTCGACATCACCACGGGCGGGACGCGTGAGCTGGCGAACGGCGTCAGTACGTCGGCGCGGCCGCGTCTGGCCCTGTCGGGCGACGGCGGTGTGCTGGCGTTCTGCCGGAAGGGGCGAGGCGGTCAGGGCGCC
Organism: Streptomyces sp. NPDC006551; assembly: GCF_040611675.1. Lineage (NCBI taxonomy): Bacteria > Bacillati > Actinomycetota > Actinomycetes > Kitasatosporales > Streptomycetaceae > Streptomyces > Streptomyces sp. NPDC006551. The sequence goes on along the minus strand of NZ_JBEXOT010000075.1, from coordinate 7,012 downwards.
GTGTACCGGGCGGTCCGTGTGACGGACGGTCGATCGCTCGCCACCCACACGCCCGACTCCACCGTCCGGCCCTGCGATCACGCGATCGCCATCGACGGCACCGGCGAACACTTCGCCGTACGGGGATTGCTGAACGAGTGGACGATCGTCGACACGCGGCCGGGCGGGCCGGTGCGAGAGGCGACCGGTCCCCGCGAGCTGCCCGACGCCGACGACCTGACCCTCGTCGGAGCCCCTGGGGAGCCGGTCCTGGTCACCTGGGACGAGACCGCCGTGACCGGACGCCCGCTGAGCACCGGAACCGTCGTCGCCGACAGCCCGCCGGTGCTGCTCGGCGAGGGCGAGGGCAAGGGCAAGGGCGAGGGCGAGGGCAACGAGATGCTGGTGCGTATGAGCGAGGGCGGGAACGCCCTCGGTCTCACACGCATGGACGTACGCGGAAGGACGACGGTCCTCAAGAAGGTGCCGCGGCCGTCGAGAACCACCTGGATGGCTCCGCAGGAGACAGGCCCGAGCATCGGCGTCAACCGGGCCCAGACACTCGCGGCCGATCTCGTCGGCCGGAACAGGATCCGGGTCTGGGCGGTCCCGTCCCTGCGCCAGGTCACGGACGTCACGACCGCCGCGCCCCCCGTCGACCGGGCCGGGAAGGCGCGGGACGACGTGGAGTTCTACTTCGTCGAGGACGACGAGCTGCTGACGGTCTCCGGCGGCCTGATCGAGCACTGGAACGCCCGGACCGGCCGGCGGTTGTCCAAGACGATCGACGTACGCGATCTGGGGCTCACCGAGCAGGACCCGCCGCGGTTCACGGTGTCCAGACACCCCGAACCGGGACACACGCAGCTCATGGTCGAGGGCAGCCCGGTCATCCACGCCATAGATCTGCGAACGGGCAAGGAGAACAAGGCACTTCTGCTGCGCTTCGGCCCGGAGGTCGATCGCGCCATCCTGGACGACAGCGGACGGTACGCGGCCGTGGAGCTCATGGGCGGCATGGCGGAGGTCTGGTCGGTGCGGCCCGGACGACCCGTGGAGCGGGTGCTCGGCCCCCTCGGCCCCCTCCACCCGTACGACATGTACCAGGCGGGGTTCCTGCGGGACCGCGCGGAGTTCTTCCTGGCCAACGGGAGCTCCATCCGCTTCCAGAACCTGACCGATTCCAGCGGCGGAGACTTCTACAGCTTCACGGAGGAGCAGGAGTTCCTCGCGGCCTCCAAGGACGGCAAGGCCCTGTTGCGACTCGCCGACGACAACGGCATGAACCTCCTCCGCCTCGATGCCGAGCTGTGGAAGAACCAGCTGTGCGAGACCCTCGGCCGCGGCCCGACCGAGGACGAACGCCGGGGCCTTCCCACCTGGCTTCCGCACGGGATCTGCCCCGGCTGAGCCCCGTCCAGCGGGGAATGAATCCTTTCACGCTTACTCGGTCGGCCATCTTGACCATGAAAGAAGCGGGGGCTTAGCTTTACTGAAACGATTCACAAGCAGGCCCAGCTTCCGAGGTGGCTCATGACTGATGTGCACGAGGCCGTGAAGGCCGCTCTCAAGGCCCAGGCCGTCGAGACGCCCTCCTGGGCCTACGGCAACTCCGGAACGCGGTTCAAGGTGTTCACGCAGCCGGGCGTCCCCCGCACTCCGCGGGAGAAGCTCGACGACGCGGCGAAGGTTCACGAGTTCACCGGAGCGGCTCCCACCGTCGCCCTGCACATCCCGTGGGACGAGGTCGACGACTACGCCGCTCTGGCCGCGTACGCGGAAGAGCGGGGCGTGCGGCTGGGCACCATCAACTCGAACACCTTCCAGGACGACGACTACCGGCTCGGCAGCGTGTGTCACCCCGACGCCAAGGTGCGCCGCAAGGCCGTGGACCACCTGCTCGCGTGCGTCGACATCATGGACGCGACGGGTTCCAGGGATCTGAAGCTCTGGTTCGCGGACGGCACCAACTACCCCGGCCAGGACGACGTCCGTGAGCGACAGGACCGGCTGTCCGAAGCCCTGCGCGAGGTGTACGACCGGCTCGGCGAGGGCCAGCGCATGCTGCTGGAGTACAAGTTCTTCGAGCCCGCCTTCTACACCACCGACGTCCCGGACTGGGGAACCGCCTACGCCCACTGCCTGAAGCTGGGTCCCAAGGCCCGGGTCGTGGTGGACACCGGGCATCACGCGCCGGGCACGAACATCGAGTTCATCGTCGCCACGCTGCTGCGCGAGGGGAAGCTCGGCGGCTTCGACTTCAACTCCCGCTTCTACGCCGACGACGACCTCATGGCCGGCGCCGCGGACCCCTTCCAGCTGTTCCGGATCATGTACGAGGTGGTCAGGGGCGAGGGCCTCGGCCCCGAGGTCGCGTTCATGCTCGACCAGTGCCACAACATCGAGGCCAAGATCCCCGCGATCATCCGCTCCGTCATGAACGTGCAGGAGGCGACCGCCAAGGCCCTCCTGGTGGACCGCCAGGCACTCGCCGCCGCCCAGCGGTCCGGTGACGTACTGGGCGCGAACGCCGTACTGATGGACGCGTACGACACCGACGTACGCCCGCTGCTGGCCGAGGTCCGTGAGGAGTTGGGTCTCGCCCCGGATCCGGTTGCCGCCTATCACCGCTCGGGCTGGGCACGGAAGGTCACGGAGGAGCGCGTCGGCGGCGCGCCCGCGGGATGGGGCGCCTGACCGAGCGCCCCGTCACGGGAACGCCTCACCCAGAGGGCCCCTCCCCGCCGCCCGTCACGGGAACGCCTCACCCAGAGGCCCCCTCCCCGCGCCCCGTCGCTGGAAGCCTCCTCCGGAGGCGCCTCCCCCCTCACTCTCCACGTTCGTCACGTCTCGAAGGACGATCCATGTCTTCCGCACTCCATCCCGCACCGGCCGCCCTGCTGGCCCGCTCCCACCGTCTCGGCTCGGATCCCCGCAACACCAACTACGCCGGCGGCAACACCTCGGCGAAGGGAACCACCACGGATCCCGTGACCGGTACGGACGTCGAGCTGATGTGGGTGAAGGGCTCGGGCGGCGATCTCGGCACCCTGACCGAGGACGGGCTCGCGGTCCTGCTGCCGGACCGGCTGCGGGCGCTCAAGGACGTGTATCCGGGGGCGGAGCGCGAGGACGAGATGGTCGCCGCGTTCGACCACTGTCTGTACGGGAAGGGCGGCGCGGCCCCCTCCATCGACACCGCGATGCACGGCCTGGTCGAGGCCGCCCACGTCGACCATCTCCACCCGGACTCCGGCATCGCCCTGGCCTGCGCGGCGGACGGCGAGAAGCTGACCGCCGAGTGCTTCGGCGACCGCGTGGTGTGGGTGCCGTGGCGCCGCCCCGGCTTCCAGCTCGGCCTCGACATCGCCGCCGTCAAGGCCGCGAATCCGCGGGCGATCGGCTGCGTCCTCGGTGGGCACGGCATCACCGCCTGGGGTGACACCTCGGAGGAGTGCGAGGCCAACTCGCTGCACATCATCCGCACCGCCGAGGCGTTCCTCGCCGAGCGGGGCGGGCCCGAGCCGTTCGGTCCGGTCGTCCAGGGGTACGAGGCGCTGCCGGAGCGGGCGCGCCGGGAACGCGCCGCCGCCCTCGCCCCGCACATCCGCGCCCTCGCCTCCCAGGACCGGCCGCAGGTCGGCCACTTCACCGACGCCGACGTCGTCCTGGACTTCCTGGCCCGTGCCGAGCACCCTCGCCTGGCGGCGCTCGGCACCTCCTGCCCCGACCACTTCCTGCGGACGAAGGTCCGGCCCTTGGTCCTGGACCTTCCGGCCACGGCGCCGCCGGAGGAGGCGGTCGGCCGTCTGAAGGAGCTGCACGCCGCCTACCGGGAGGAGTACGCCGCGTACTACGCCCGGCACGCCACCGCCGGCTCCCCCGCGATGCGCGGCGCCGACCCTGCGATCGTGCTGATCCCCGGCGTGGGCATGTTCTCCTTCGGCAAGGACAAGCAGACGGCGCGGGTGGCGGGCGAGTTCTACGTCAACGCGATCAACGTCATGCGCGGTGCCGAGGCCGTCTCCTCGTACGCGCCCATCGAGGAGTCGGAGAAGTTCCGCATCGAGTACTGGGAGCTGGAGGAGGCCAAGCTGCGGCGCCTGCCGAAGTCCAAGCCCCTGGCGACCAGGGTCGCCCTGGTCACGGGGGCGGGCAGCGGCATCGGCCGGGCGATCGCCCACCGGCTGGCGGCGGAGGGCGCGTGCGTGGTCGTCGCCGACCTGGACGCCGAGAGCGCGGCGGCGGTGGCCGAGGACCTGGGAGGCCCGGACAGGGCGGTGCCGGTGACGGTCGACGTCACCGACGAGCGGCAGATCACCCAGGCGTTCGAGACCGCGGTGCTCGCCTTCGGCGGGGTCGATCTCGTCGTCAACAACGCGGGCGTCTCGATCTCCAAGCCGCTGCTGGAGACGACGGCGAACGACTGGGACGTGCAGCACGCCATCATGGCCCGCGGCTCCTTCCTCGTCTCCCGGGAAGCCGCCCGTGTGATGATCGCGCAGGGCCTCGGCGGCGACATCGTGTACATCGCGTCCAAGAACGCCGTCTTCGCCGGCCCCAACAACATCGCCTACTCCGCCACCAAGGCCGACCAGGCCCACCAGGTCCGCCTGCTCGCCGCCGAACTGGGCGAGCACGGCATCCGGGTCAACGGGGTCAACCCCGACGGGGTGGTGCGCGGTTCGGGGATCTTCGCGGGCGGCTGGGGCGCCCAGCGGGCGGCGACGTACGGCATCGAGGAGGAGAAGCTCGGCGAGTTCTACGCCCAGCGCACCCTCCTCAAGCGGGAGGTCCTGCCGGAGCATGTGGCCGGCGCGGTCTTCGCCCTCACCGGGGGCGACCTCACCCACACCACCGGCCTCCACATCCCCGTGGACGCCGGAGTCGCCGCCGCCTTCCTGCGATGAGCGGACGGACGAAGGCGTTCGCCGCGGTCGACCTCGGCGCGAGCAGCGGGCGCGTCATGGTCGGCCGCGTCGGACGGGACCTGCTGGACCTGACCGAGGTCCAGCGGTTCCCGAACCGTCCGTGCCGCCTCCCCGAGGGGCTGCGCTGGGACATCCTCGCCCTGTACTCCGGCATCCTGGACGGGCTGCGAGCCGCCGGCCCGGTCGACTCCGTCGGCGTCGACAGCTGGGCCGTGGACTACGGCCTGCTCGACGCCGACGGAAACCTGCTCGGACCTCCCGTCCACTACCGCGACTCCCGCACCGAGGGCGTGGCGGAGAGGGTGTGGGAAAAGATCCCATCGGAGCGGTTGTACGCCGAGACGGGTGTCCAGTACGCCCCGTTCAACACCCTGTACCAGCTGGTGGCGGCCCAGGGCACGGCTCAGCTCGCGGCAGCGCGGCGCCTGCTCCTGATCCCCGACCTGATCACGTACTGGTTGACGGGCGAGCAGGGAACGGAGGTGACCAACGCCTCGACGACCCAGCTGATCGATCCCCGCACGGGCGGCTGGGCGCCGGGAGTGGCGGAGGCGGTGGGTGTCGACCTCGGCCTCTTCGCGCCTCTGCGGCGCCCCGGTGACCCTGCGGGCACGCTGCTGCCCCACGTACGGGAGTACATCGGGGCGAGCGCCCCGGTGCCGGTCACGGCGGTGGGTTCGCACGACACGGCGTCCGCCGTGGCAGGCGTGCCCGCCGGGAGGGGCGAGCGATACGCCTACATCTGTACGGGCACCTGGTCGCTGGCCGGGCTCGAACTCGAGGCGCCCGTGCTGACGGAGGCGAGCAGGGCCGCGAATTTCACCAACGAGTTGGGCGTCGACGGAACGGTCCGCTATCTGCGCAACATCATGGGCCTGTGGCTGCTTCAGGAGTGCATGCGCGCCTGGGGCGAGAGCGATGTCGTCGGGCTGCTGCGGAAGGCCGCCGAGGCGCCCGGTCTCCGGTCGGTGGTGGACGCGTCCGACACCGCTTTCCTCGCGCCGGACCGGATGCCCGAGCGGATCGCCGAGGCGTGCCGGAGCACCGGCCAACCGGTCCCCTCGACGCGCGGTGAGACGACGCGCTGCATCCTCGATTCGCTCGCGCTGGCCCACCGTCGGGCGATCGACGAGGCGCAGCGGCTCGCCGACCACCCCGTCGACGTGGTGTACATGGTGGGGGGCGCGGCCCGGAACGCCCTCCTGTGCCGGCTCACCGCCGACGCGTGCGGGCTGCCCGTCGTCGCCGGCCCGGTGGAGGCGGCGGCGCTGGGCAATGTCCTGGTCCAGGCACGTGCGTACGGACTGGTCGAGGACCGCGCCGCGATGCGCGAACTCCTCGCCCGTACGCAGCCGTCACGCCGGTACGAACCGTCGGGCGACAGGGCCGCCTGGGACGCGGCGGCCCGCCGGATCGAGGCGTAGACCCGGCCATGAACCTCCGGGTCGGCGCGGCCCCCGACACCGTGCCCACCCGGAGCCCTACTGATGGAATCGAAGGAGCCGCGATGCGTGTCGCTCTCTTCCTCACCTGTGTCAACGACACGCTCTATCCGGACACGGGCCGCGCCGTGGTGAGACTCCTGACCCGGCTGGGCGTCGACGTCGACTTTCCGATGGGCCAGACCTGTTGCGGGCAGCCCCACTACAACACCGGCCACCGGCGCCAGGCCGAGCCGCTCGCCCGGCGGTTCGCCGAGGTGTTCGGCGGCTACGACGCGATCGTCACTCCGTCCGGCTCCTGCGGGGCGATGGTCCGCGAGCTGTACCCGCGCATGGGCGAGCGGGCGCGGGCGGAGGGCCGGGGGGACGCACTCGCCCGGGCGGTCGCCCCCGTCGTTCCGAAGACGTACGAGCTGACGGAGTTTCTGGTGGATGTGGTGGGGGTGACGGATGTGGGTGCGTACTTTCCGCACCGGGTCACGTACCACCCCTCGTGTCACGGTCTGCGCGGCCTCGGTCTCGGTGACCGGCCGAGGCGTTTGCTGGAGGCGGTCAAGGGCCTTGAGCTGGTGGAGTTGCCGGGTGCGGAGGAGTGCTGTGGCTTCGGGGGGACGTTCGCGGTGAAGAACGCGGAGGTGTCGGCGGCGATGGGCCGGGACA
>NZ_JBEXOT010000074.1:0-16133 GCF_040611675.1 Streptomyces sp. NPDC006551 | reverse complement strand
GCTCGACCGCGCGGAGGACCCGGAACCCGGGCGGCGGCCTTCTCGCGTACGGCGTCCGGCTACGCGCCGAGCAGCTTGCGCACCCGGTCGGCGCCCACGGCCAGCAGCAGCGTCGGCAGACGCGGGCCGGTTTCGCGGCTCACCAGGAGCTTGTAGAGCAGGGCGAAGAAGGCGCGCTGCGCGACCTTCAGCTCCGGGGTCGGCTTGGCCTCGGGGTCGAGACCGGCCATGACCTTCGGGACGCCGTAGACGAGGGTGGTCAGTCCGTCGAGGGACCAGTGCGTGTCCAGGCCTTCCAGGAGCAGGCGCAGCGACTCGCGGCCCTCGTCGTCGAGCGAGCCGAGGAGTTCGGTGTCGGGCTCGTCGCGGACGATGGTGCGCTGGTCGGCCGGGACCTGGGTGGTGATCCAGTTCTCGGCGCGGTCCAGGCGGGGCCGGACCTCGTCCAGGGAGGTGACCGGGTTCTCCGGGTCCAGTTCGGTCAGGATCCGCAGGGTCTGCTCGTCGTGGCCGGCGGTGATGTCCATGACGGAGGCGAGCGTCCGGTACGGCAGCGGGCGCGGGGTGCGCGGCAGCTCACCGGCGGCCGTGCGCGCGGCACGGGCGTACGCGGCCGCGTCGGCCGGCAGCACCGTCCCGTCCTTGACCTTGGACTCCAGCTTGTCCCACTCGTCGTAGAGCCGCTGGATCTCCTGGTCGAAGGCGATCTTGAAGGACTGGTTGGGCTTCCGCCGCGCGTACAGCCAGCGCAGCAGCGGGGCTTCCATGATCTTCAGCGCGTCGGCCGGGGTGGGCACGCCGCCGCGCGACGAGGACATCTTGGCCATGCCGCTGATGCCGACGAAGGCGTACATGGGGCCGATCGGCTGTACGCCGTCGAAGATCTGCCGCACGATCTGGCCGCCGACGACGAACGAGGAGCCCGGCGAGGAGTGGTCGACTCCGGACGGCTCGAAGATCACGCCTTCGTACGCCCAGCGCATGGGCCAGTCGACCTTCCAGACCAGCTTGCCGCGGTTGAACTCGCTCAGCTTGACAGTCTCGGCGAAGCCGCAGGCCGTGCAGGTGTAGGCCAGCTCGGTCGTCTCGTCGTCGTACGACGTGACGGTCGTCAGGTCCTTCTCGCACTGCCCGCAGTAGGGCTTGTACGGGAAGTACCCGCCGGCGCCGCCCGAGCCGTCGTCCTCGCTCGCCGCGCCGGAGCCCTCCTCGGCCTCCAGCTCGGCCTCGTCGACCGGCTTCTGCGACTTCTTGGCCGGGGCCTTCTTGGTCCGGTACTGGTCGAGGATCGCGTCGATGTCACCGCGGTGCTTCATCGCGTGCAGGATCTGCTCGCGGTAGGTGCCCGCGGTGTACTGCTCGGTCTGGCTGATCGGGTCGTACTCGACGCCAAGCTCGGCCAGGGACTCGACCATCGCGGCCTTGAAGTGCTCGGCCCAGTTCGGGTACGGCGAGCCGGGCGGGGCCGGGACGGAGGTCAGCGGCTTGCCGATGTGCTGCTCGTACCCCTCCTTGTCCACGCCGGGAATGCCGTTGGGCACCTTGCGGTAGCGGTCGTAGTCGTCCCACGAGATGAGGTGCCGGACCTCGTGTCCGCGGCGCCGGATCTCGTCGGCGACCAGGTGCGGGGTCATGACCTCGCGGAGGTTGCCGAGGTGGATGGGGCCGGAGGGGGAGAGTCCGGAGGCGACGACGACCGGTTTGCCAGGCGCACGTCGCTCCGACTCGGCGATGACCTCGTCCGCGAAACGGGAGACCCAGTCGGTCTCGGTGCTGCTCTGAGCCACGGTCGGTACGTCCTTCTTCCTTGGTTCCCTCGAAAGCTTGCTGCCCTACGTCAGCCATTCTCCCAGACGGAACGGAGCACTCCGAGGTTGTCCACAGGGGAGAAAACACGTTGCCCGCCCATGGGACACTTGACAAGCGAAATAGCCCACCCGCCCCACATACAGGAACGGAAGCTCATGGCCTCGGTCCCTTCCCTCGCTTCGACCGTGCAGCAGCGCCTCGCGGAAGGTCTCTCGGCAGCCCTGCCGGAGGCCGGTTCCGCCGACCCGCTGCTGCGACGAAGCGACCGGGCCGACTTCCAGGCCAACGGCATCCTGGCGCTGGCCAAGCAGCTCAAGGGCAATCCGCGTGAGCTGGCGACGAAGGTCGTCGAGGCGATCCCGGCGAACGACGTGCTGAAGGAGATCGAGGTCTCGGGCCCCGGCTTCCTGAACATCACGGTCACCGACGAGGCGATCGTCAGGACTCTCGCCGCGCGCGCCGCCGACGACCGCCTCGGCGTGCCGTTCGCTGAGAACGCCGGCACGACGGTGATCGACTACGCGCAGCCGAACGTGGCCAAGGAGATGCACGTCGGTCACCTCCGCTCGGCGGTGATCGGTGCCGCGATGGTCCAGATCCTGGAGTTCACGGGCGAGACGGTGGTCCGTCGCCACCACATCGGCGACTGGGGCACCCAGTTCGGCATGCTCATCCAGTACCTGATCGAGCACCCGCACGAGCTGGACCACTCCTCCGGCGCCGAGGTCTCCGGCGAAGAGGCGATGTCGAACCTCAACCGGCTCTACAAATCGTCGCGCGCGCTCTTCGACTCCGACGAGGAGTTCAAGACGCGGGCACGGGCGCGGGTCGTGGACCTCCAGGCCGGTGACGAGCGGACCCTCGCGCTCTGGCAGCGGTTCGTCGACGAGTCGAAGATCTACTTCTACTCCGTCTTCGACAAGCTCGACATGGACATCCGGGACCCCGACGTCGTCGGCGAGTCCGGCTACAACGACATGCTGGTGGAGACCTGCCGCGTCCTCGAGGAGTCGGGCGTCGCGGTGCGCTCCGACGGCGCGCTGTGTGTGTTCTTCGACGACGTCAAGGGCCCGGACGGCAACCCCACCCCGCTGATCGTCCAGAAGTCGGACGGCGGCTTCGGCTACGCGGCGACCGACCTGTCGGCGATCCGGGACCGGGTGCGGAACCTGAAGGCGACGACTCTGCTGTACGTGGTCGACGCCCGCCAGTCGCTGCACTTCAAGATGGTCTTCGAGACGGCCCGCCGGGCCGGCTGGCTGAACGACGATGTCAAGGCCGTCCAGTTGGCGTTCGGCACGGTCCTCGGCAAGGACGGCAAGCCGTTCAAGACCCGTGAGGGCGAGACGGTCAGGCTGGTGGACCTGCTGGACGAGGCGGTGGACCGGGCGACGGCGGTCGTGCGGGAGAAGGCCGAGAAGGTGGGCCTGAGCGAGTCGGAGATCCTGGAGAACGGCCGGTACGTCGGGATCGGCGCGGTCAAGTACGCCGACCTGTCGACGTCCGCCGCGCGCGACTACAAGTTCGACCTGGACCAGATGGTCTCGCTCAACGGCGACACGTCGGTGTACCTCCAGTACGCGTACGCCCGTATCCGTTCGATCTTCGGCAAGGCCGGTGACCGTACGCCGGTGGCGCACCCGGAGCTGGAGCTGGCCCCGGCCGAGCGCGCGCTCGCCCTGCACCTGGACCAGTTCGGGGAGCAGCTGGCGGAGGTCGCCGCGGAGTACGCCCCGCACAAGCTGGCCGCGTATCTGTACCAGCTGGCGTCGCTCTACACGACGTTCTACGACCAGTGCCCCGTCATCAAGCCGGCGCCCGCGCAGGAGGTCGCCGAGAACCGTCTCTTCCTGTGCGACCTGACCGCCCGGACGCTCCACCAGGGCATGGCGCTGCTGGGCATCCGGACCCCCGAGCGTCTCTGACGCACGGCAGGCGCACGTACGCGGCATACGTCAGGCATACGGCGAAGGCCCCGACACCTCGTGTCGGGGCCTTTCCCGTGGGGATCAGCGAATGGGGTGGGACGTCCTGCCCGACACCTCGTCGATCTCCGTGTGCGCCTTCTGCAGCAGCTGCGAGGCGAGATCCATGAGCGCGCGTGCGCCCGCGATCTCCTCCCCCACCCGCAGCTGTTCCGGGTCCGAGGGGTGCCGGTGCGCGTTGCCCTGGGCGCGGAACTCGGTGCCGTCACCGAGGCGGACCATGGCGGCCGCTCTGGTCCGGTCACCGTCCTCCTGGAACTCCATCTCGATGTGCCATCCGACGAGTGTCTGCATGAGGACCACCTCCAGCGGTACTACCAGGGTGCGCCGCCCGGCCCATCCTTACCAATCGGTGCGTACCTGACCAATAAGTCGGTACTTGTGGGGCGAACCTCCGCGGAGAAGGATCGGTGACGAGCCGCCCGACGGCCCGAACCCTCCCTCTCCCAGCCCTGGAGCACCTCCATGTCCGAAACCACGCCCGCCTCGCCTTCCACTCAGGTCTCCGTCCTCGGCCTCGGCATGATGGGCAGCGCCCTCGCCGGCGCCTTCCTGGACGCGGGCCACCGGGTCACCGTCTGGAACCGTTCGCCCGCCAAGGCCGACCCGCTGGTGACGCGGGGCGCGCTTCCCGCCGGATCGGCGGCGGAAGCGGTGGCGGCGAGCCCGCTCGTCGTCCTGTGCCTGCTGTCCAACGACAACGTCGACGAGCTGCTCGCCTCGCTTCCCGAGGAGCTCGCGGGCAAGACGCTGGTCAACCTCACCAACGGCACCCCGGCGCAGGCCCGTACGCTCTCCGCCTGGGCGCGGAAGCAGGGTGCCCGTTACGTCGACGGCGGCATCATGGCCGTCCCGCAGATGATCGCCGGCCCGGACGCGTACGTCTTCTACAGCGGCGACGAGGCGGCGTACGAGACGCATCGCGCCACTCTCGCGGCGCTCGGCGGCACCAAGTGGACCGGGAGCGACCCGGGCCTCGCCGCCCTGTACGACCTCGGCCTGCTGACCGGCATGTACGGGATGTTCGTCGGCGTCATCCAGGCGCTGGCCCTGGTCCGTACGGAGAACGTCAGCGCCGAGGAGTACTCCGAGCTTCTCGTTCCGTGGGTCACGGCCATGCTCGGCATCGTTCCGGGGATCGCCCGGGACCTGGACAGCGGACAGCACGTCACCGACGTCTCCAGCCTTGCGGTGAACCAGGCCGCGTTCCCCAACTTCCTGACGACGTTCAGGGATCAGGGCGTCAGCACCGAGCTCTTCGAGCCGTTCCAGGTGATCCTGGACCGCGCGGTCGCCGCCGGTCACGCGCGGGACGGTCTCTCACGGCTCGCGGATCTGCTCACCGTCCGTTAATGCGCTTGCACGGTGGGCTTCGGAACGCGAAACTGTTAGACATGACTAACGTTTTAGTGGAGTCCCTCGCGTTCCCCGATTTCGGCCGTCCCGACGCCGGCCTCATTTTGATCTCGCAGTGGCAGACCCCGGACCCGGAGCGCCGGCAGGCCGTCATGGACGGTGTCATCGACGCCTGGGCCGGCGCCCGACTGCCGGAGGCGTTCCTCGGCCGCTACTGCCTGGCGGGCTCCGACGGCCGGACGATCCTCAACTACGCCCAGTGGACCGACGCCACCGCCCATCACGCCTTCGCCGCCGACCCGGCCAACCAGCGGGCCATCGCCGACTCGGTCCAGGCCCTGATCTCGGTGGGTCCGCCCGGCCGGTATCGCTACGAACGCTCCGTCGTCCTGCGGGAGGGGCCCGTGCACACCCTCAGCACCACCCGCTCCGACGACGGCGTCGCCCAGTACTTCCACCGCGGCGAGGACGGCAGGCACGGGCACGTCCTCACCGCCCACGACGACGAAGGGGACGGAACCGCCCTGCGGTTCCGTCCCTGCCGAGGAGTCGTCAGACCGCGCGACTGAGCTTCTGCGCGGCTTCGGTGGCCCAGTACGTGAGGATCATCCGCGCACCCGCGCGCCTGATCCCGGTGAGCGTCTCCAGGACGGCCTTGTCCCGGTCGATCCAGCCCTTCTCGGCCGCGGCCTCCACCATCGCGTACTCACCGCTGATCTGGTACGCGGCGACCGGCACGTCCACGGCCTCGGCGACCTTCGCCAGCACGTCGAGGTAGGGGCCGGCCGGCTTCACCATCACCATGTCGGCGCCCTCTTCGAGGTCGAGCGCCAGCTCACGCATCGACTCGCGCAGGTTCGCGGGGTCCTGCTGGTACGTCTTGCGGTCACCGGTCAGCGACGAGCCGACGGCCTCGCGGAACGGCCCGTAGAAGGCGGAGGAGTACTTCGCGGTGTACGCGAGGATCGACACGTCCTCCTTGCCGATGGTGTCCAGGGCGTCGCGGACCACCCCGACCTGACCGTCCATCATCCCGGACGGCCCCACCACATGGACACCGGCGTCCGCCTGCACCTGGGCCATCTCGGCGTAACGTTCCAGCGTGGCGTCGTTGTCGACCCGCCCGCTCGCGTCCAGGACCCCGCAGTGGCCGTGGTCGGTGTACTCGTCCAGGCAGAGATCGGACATGATCACGAGATCGTCCCCGACCTCGGCCTTCACGTCCCTGATCGCGACCTGCAGGATTCCGTCCGGGTCCGTGCCCGCCGTTCCGGCCGCGTCCTTCTTCTCGTCCGCCGGGACACCGAACAGCATGATCCCGGACACCCCGGCCTCCAGCGCCTCCACGGCGGCCTTCCGCAGGGTGTCCCGCGTGTGCTGCACGACCCCGGGCATCGCGGCGATCGGCACGGGCTCGCCGATCCCCTCCCGCACGAACGCGGGAAGGATCAGATCGGCCGGACTCAGCCGCGTCTCGGCCACCATCCGCCGCATGGCAGGAGTCGTCCGCAGCCGCCTCGGCCGCGCCCCGGGAAAGGATCCGTACGAGTTCATAAGCCTGAGGCTACGCCCGTACGAACCATCCGTTTACCGACAGTCTGCCGGACCCCGTCGTGGACGTTCCTTCCGAACGCACGAGGGTGCGGGACCCCGACAAGGCCCCGCACCCCGAGAAACCGAACTACGTCGTCCGCCGCCGTCTCGCGCCCGGCCTGCGCTCGCTCGGCCGCGTCACCGGATCGCCGGCCTCCAGCGCCGCCTCCCGCCGCCGCAGCCCGAAGTCCGCCAGCGCCTCCGCCAGCTTGTGCACCGACGGCTCCGGCGACAGCACGTCGACCCGCAGCCCGTGCTCCTCCGCCGTCTTCGCGGTCGCCGGCCCGATACAGGCGATGACCGTCACGTTGTGCGGCTTCCCGGCGATGCCCACCAGGTTCCGCACCGTCGACGAGGAGGTGAAGAGCACCGCGTCGAAGCCGCCGCCCTTGATCGCCTCCCGCGTGTCGGCCGGCGGCGGCGACGCGCGCACCGTCCGGTACGCCGTCACGTCGTCGACCTCCCACCCGAGCTCGATCAGCCCCGCGACCAGCGTCTCCGTCGCGATGTCCGCCCGCGGCAGGAAGACGCGGTCGATCGGGTCGAAGACCGGGTCGTACGGCGGCCAGTCCTCCAGAAGCCCCGCAGCCGACTGCTCGCCGCTCGGCACGAGGTCCGGCTTCACACCGAAGTCCACCAGCGCCGCCGCGGTCTGCTCGCCCACGGCCGCGACCTTGATCCCGGCGAAGGCCCGGGCGTCGAGCCCGTACTCCTCGAACTTCTCCCGTACCGCCTTCACCGCGTTGACCGACGTGAAGGCGATCCACTCGTAGCGACCGGTCACGAGCCCCTTGACCGCACGCTCCATCTGCTGCGGCGTCCGCGGCGGCTCGACGGCGATCGTCGGCACCTCGTGCGGCACGGCGCCATAGCTGCGCAGCTGGTCGGAGAGCGACGCGGCCTGCTCCTTCGTGCGCGGCACCAGCACCCGCCACCCGAACAGCGGCTTCGACTCGAACCACGCCAGCTGGTCCCGCTGCGCCGGGGCGCTGCGCTCGCCGACCACGGCTATGACCGGCCGGTGGCCCTCGGGCGAGGGGAGCACCTTGCCCTGCTTGAAGACCTGCGCGATCGTGCCGAGCGTCGCGGTCCACGTCCGCTGCCGCGTCGTCGTGCCGGCGATGGTGACCGTGAGAGGGGTGTCCGGCTTACGGCCAGCCGCCACCAGCTCCCCGGCCGCCGCCGCCACCGAGTCCAGCGAGGTGGACACGACGACGGTGCCGTCCGAGGCGCCGACCTCGCTCCAGCACCGGTCGTCGGCGGTCCGGGCGTCCACGAACCGCACGTCGGTGCCCTGGGCGTCGCGCAGCGGAACACCGGCGTACGCGGGTACGCCCACCGCCGTCGCGACACCGGGGACGACCTCGAAGGGGATGCCCTCGGCGGCGCAGGCGAGCATCTCGGCGCCCGCGTTCCCGTCGAGGCCGGGGTCGCCGGTCACCGCACGGACGACCCGCTTGCCGCCCCGCGCGGCCTCCATGACAAGATTGGCCGCATCCCTCAACACGGGGACACCGGCGGCTGTTGACGCCTCGTCAACAACCGTCAGCTCAGGCGTGCTCACGCCTGCGCGCGCATGGCCGCGGACGACCTCGAGCACCTCCGGCTCGGCGATCAGGACGTCCGCCCCCGCCAGGGCCTCGACGGCCCGGAGGGTCAGTAGTCCGGGGTCGCCGGGTCCGGCACCCAGGAAGGTGACGTTCCCATGGCCGGTGAAGGCCGAGGACACGGGGCTGGTGGTCGGACTGGTGGGGCTCAAAGTGCTCGCTCCCCCATAAGACCGGCCGCACCCTTGGCGAGCATCTCGTCCGCGAGTTCGCGTCCGAGCGCCATCGCCTCGTCGTACGACGTGGGTACGGGACCGGTGGTGGACAGCTGCACCAGCGTCGAGCCGTCGGTGGTGCCGACGACGCCGCGCAGGCGCATTTCGGTGACAGTCTGCCCGCGGCCGGAATCCTCGGCCAGCAGGTCGGCCAGTGCTCCCACGGGTGCGGAGCAGCCGGCCTCCAGGGCGGCGAGCAGGGAACGCTCGGCGGTCACGGCGGCCCGGGTGTACGGGTCGTCGAGCTCGGCGAGCACGGCGACGAGGTCGGTGGCGGAAGCCGCGCACTCGATCGCCAGTGCCCCCTGGCCGGGGGCGGGCAGGACGGCGTCGACCGACAGGAAGTCGGTCACCTCGTCGGTCCTGCCGATGCGGTTGAGGCCGGCCGCGGCGAGAACCACCGCGTCCAGCTCACCCTTGTGCACGTATCCGACGCGGGTGTCGATGTTCCCGCGGATCGGCACGGTCTCGATGGTCAGCCCGTGGCTGCGCGCGTAGGCGTTCAGCTGGGCCGTGCGGCGCGGGGAGCCGGTGCCGATCCGGGCGCCCTTCGGCAGCCGGTCGAGCGTCAGCCCGTCGCGTGCGACGAGCACGTCGCGCGGGTCCTCGCGCTGCGGGATCGCGGCCAGCACCAGGTCGGGGTGCTGGGCGGTCGGCAGGTCCTTCAGGGAGTGGACGGCGAAGTCCACCTCGCCGGCCAGGAGCGCGTCGCGCAGGGCGGCGACGAACACGCCGGTGCCGCCGATCTGCGCGAGGTGCTCGCGGGAGACGTCCCCGTACGTCGTGATCTCCACGAGCTCGACGGGCCGGCCGGACAGCTGCCGGACGGCGTCGGCCACATGCCCGGACTGGGCCAGGGCGAGCTTGCTGCGCCTGGTCCCGAGCCTCAGTGCCCTCTCGGTCATACTCGCCCTCGGTTCTTGACGTCGGCGTCATTCAGGTCGGCCCGGGAGACGGAGGCGACCGTCTCCGGGTCGAGGTCGAAGAGTGTCCGCAGCGCGTCTGCGTACCCGGCGCCGCCGGGTTCGCCGGCCAGCTGCTTGACCCGTACGGTCGGCGCGTGCAGGAGCTTGTCCACCACGCGTCGCACGGTCTGGGTGATCTCGGCGCGCTGCCGGTCGTCGAGGTCGGGCAGCCGGCCCTCGAGCCGGGCCACCTCGCCCGCGACCACGTCGGCGGCCATGGTGCGCAGGGCGACCACGGTCGGGGTGATGTGCGCGGCGCGCTGGGCGGCGCCGAAGGCGGCCACCTCGTCGGCGACGATGGAGCGCACCTGGTCGACGTCGGCGGCCATCGGGGCGTCGGCCGACGCCTCGGCCAGCGACTCGATGTCGACGAGGCGCACACCCGGCATGCGGTGGGCGGCCGCGTCGATGTCACGGGGCATGGCGAGGTCGAGCAGCGCGAGCGGAGCCGTACGGCCCGCCATCGCGGTCTCGACGGCCGCGCCGGTCAGGACGAGTCCGGTGGCTCCGGTGCAGGAGACGACGACGTCGGCACGTGTCAGTTCGTCGCCGACGGCAACTATCTCGACCGCGCGCGCGGCCACACCCGTACCACCGGGCTCGGTCAGGATCTGTACGAGCCGCTCGGCGCGGGCCGCCGTGCGGTTGGCGATCACGATCTCGGAGACCCCGGCGCGCGCGAGCGTGGCGGCGGCCAGCGAGGACATGGATCCGGCGCCGATGACCAGGGCGCGCTTGCCCGCCGCCCAGGCGCCGACATCCGTGCCGTCGGCGAGCTGCTCGAGACCGAAGGTGACGAGCGACTGCCCGGCCCGGTCGATCCCGGTCTCGCTGTGAGCGCGCTTGCCGACCCGCAGCGCCTGCTGGAACAGGTCGTTGAGGAGCCGGCCCGCGGTGTGCAGGTCCTGGCCGAGCGCCAGGGCGTCCTTGATCTGGCCGAGGATCTGGCCCTCGCCGACGACCATCGAGTCGAGCCCGCACGCCACCGAGAAGAGGTGGTGGACGGCCCGGTCCTCGTAGTGCACGTAGAGATAGGGGGTGAGCTCTTCGAGGCCGACGCCGCTGTGCTGGGCGAGCAGCGTGGACAGCTCGGCGACACCGGCGTGGAACTTGTCCACGTCGGCGTAGAGCTCGATGCGGTTGCAGGTGGCCAGGACCGCGCCCTCGGCGGCCGGCTCGGCGGCGAGGGTGTCCTGCAGCAGCTTGACCTGGGTGTCCGCGGCGAGCGAGGCCCGCTCCAGGACACTGACCGGGGCGCTGCGGTGGCTCAGCCCGACGACGAGGAGGCTCATGCCGGCATCACGGCGGGGACGTCCCCGTCGGGTCCCTTCCGGGCCGGGCCCGTGGAGCCGCCGCGAACGGCGGGCGGCACGGCGGCGGCGCCCTCGGCGTCCGCTTCCTCGCCGGCCTTGCGCTGCTCGTGGAAGGCGAGGATCTGCAGCTCGATGGAGAGGTCGACCTTGCGCACGTCCACGCCGTCGGGCACGGACAGCACGGTCGGGGCGAAGTTGAGGATGGAGGTGACCCCGGCGGCCACGAGCCGGTCGCAGACCTGCTGGGCGGCGCCGGCCGGCGTCGAGATGACACCGATGGAGACGTCGTTCTCCTCGATGATCTTCTCGAGCTCGTCGGTGTGCTGGACGGGGATCCCGGCGACCGGCGTACCGGCCATGGCGGGGTCGGCGTCGATCAGCGCGGCGACCCGGAAGCCACGGGAGGCGAACCCGCCGTAGTTGGCGAGGGCGGCGCCGAGGTTACCGATACCGACGATCACGACGGGCCAGTCCTGCGTCAGGCCCAGCTCGCGGGAGATCTGGTAGACGAGGTACTCGACGTCGTAGCCGACTCCGCGCGTGCCGTACGAGCCGAGGTAGCTGAAGTCCTTCCGCAGCTTCGCGGAGTTGACCCCCGCGGCGGCTGCGAGTTCCTCGGAGGAGACCGTGGGTACGGAGCGCTCCGACAGTGCGGTGAGCGCACGCAGATACAGCGGAAGGCGGGCGACGGTGGCCTCGGGAATTCCTCGGCTGCGGGTCGCCGGTCGGTGAGTTCGGCCAGTTGCCACGGTGCTCCTGCGGGATGAGCGGGGCTGTAGGCGGCCATATGTCCCAGGACCGCCCCGTCGAATGCAGGCTATGTCTTTGTGAACGCGTGCACAAAGATGGTGTCCGTTTTGTCCGGCCAAAGTGACCGGGGTCACGCGCCCGGTTCGTCTGATGACGGAACCGCGGAGCGCGTCAGCCCGTTGAGCATCCGAAGGGGGCAAAACCGCACACTCTCCTCACGATCACGCCCCCGGGACCCAACAAAACGTCCATGATGGTAACCGTCTTCCGGTCAGCCACCCAGTTCACGGCGCAGCCGCCCGGCGTCCACCCGCCAGAAGGTGTGCTGCTCACCGTCGACCAGGACCACGGGAATCTGCTCCCAGTACGCCCGGTACAGCTCCTCGTCCTGGGTGATGTCCTTCTCCTCCCAGCTCGCCCCGGTCTCGGCGCAGACCGCCTCGATCACGGAACGGGCGTCGTCGCAGAGGTGACAGCCCGGCTTGCCGATCAGCGTCACGGTCCGCGGAGCGGAGGCGACGGGGGCCGCGGAGGTGTCCTTCTTCTTCGTCCGTCCGAACATGCCCTCCATTCTGCGCCGTACGGGTGCGCGTCCGCGCCGTCCGGAGGCAGCGCGGGCCCTCTCCCTCCAGCTTGCTCCTCGCGGTCCGCTCGACAGGAGAGTCGCGCGGTGTTCACACCCCGGCATTCCCACAAGTCGGGAAGTACCGAACAGACTGGCTATGCTCACGCCATGGCCGCACTGGGATGGCTCACCCCTCGTAGGCGCTCCGCCACCGCGCGGAGCGTTCTGGCAGGCGAGGCCGCTGCCGAGGCAGCGCGCAAGACCTCGCAGCAGCTCGAACTGGAGCGGGAGGAAGAGGCGGCGGCCGAGCCCGCCGAGCCCGCGTTCCCCGTCGTCGGCGATGTGCGGGCAGCCGCCTTCTTCGACCTCGACAACACCGTCATGCAGGGCGCCGCGATCTTCCACTTCGGCCGCGGCCTGTACAAGCGGAAGTTCTTCCAGCGCCGCGAGCTCGCCCGGTTCGCCTGGCAGCAGGCGTGGTTCCGGCTGGCCGGCGTCGAGGACCCGGAACACATGCAGGACGCCCGCGAGAGCGCCCTGTCGATCGTCCAGGGCCACCGCGTCTCCGAGCTGATGTCGATCGGCGAGGAGATCTACGACGAGTACATGGCCGACCGGATCTGGCCCGGCACCCGCGCGCTGGCCCAGGCACACCTGGACGCCGGACAGAAGGTCTGGCTGGTCACGGCCGCCCCCGTCGAGACGGCCACGATCATCGCCCGCCGGCTCGGTCTGACCGGCGCGCTCGGCACGGTCGCCGAGTCCGTCGACGGCGTCTACACCGGCAAGCTGGTCGGCGAACCCCTGCACGGGCCGGCCAAGGCCGAGGCGGTGCGCGCGCTGGCCGCGGCCGAGGGCCTGGACCTGAACCGCTGCGCCGCCTACAGCGACTCCCACAACGACATCCCGATGCTGTCGCTGGTCGGGCACCCCTACGCCATCAACCCCGACACCAAGCTGCGCAAGTACGCCAAGGCGCGCGAATGGCGGCTGCGCGACTACCGCACGGGCCGCAAGGCGGCCAAGGTCGGCATCCCCGCCGCCGCGGGTGTCGGCGCGCTGGCGGGCGGCACCGCCGCCGCGGTCGCCCTGCACCGCCGCCGCCGCTGAACCACGGCCTCACGACCGACTCCGCCCCACCGGCTCCGTCACGCGCGGTGAGCTTTCGACCTGCCGATACGTTTCGGCTGAGATCACCTGCGACAACCCTGGACCGGCGCGGCTCACCCGTACGTGGTCGAACACCTCCGCACACGTCGACCCGGAGGCATTCGCGGCTCCCTACCCAGCAGCGGGCCAGATCACTCCCCCGTCCCACACTCGACCACAACAGAGCCTGGGCGCAGTCACACTCGGAAGTAATCCGATCAACAATCGGTCACGAAGTTCGACTCGATCCGACTTCAAGCGGTAACAGATACGACGGAATCGATGATTTGAGCAACTGGGTGTAGCGCTGCCTGTACGAAGCGTTATTCTCCTCAGACGCACAACGGAACCCACACGTCGCCACGACGAGTGAACGGTCCCGCACTGCACGTGATGGAAGCTCTGCCTCTGGGAGTCCCGTGTACCCACACGTCGGGGTTGACGCCTCGGGCCTGGCTACGCTGCGCGCAACGGTCCTCGACCACTTGCGCGGCTTCGTCCCCACCGCGTACGCCGTCCCTGTCCCCGCCTTTGCCTTCGCCGCACCGGCACCCGCCGGTCCCTGCTATGCCCTCGCCGAGAGCGGTGCCGCTGTCGGCAGACGGGGCAGCCGCGGCGGCACCGGAACCTCGACCGCCGCCCGCCGCCCCACCGCCGACAGCGACAGCGCTCGCATGATGGACCTGGTCGAGCGCGCCCAGGCCGGTGAGGCCGAGGCCTTCGGCCGCCTGTACGACCAGTACAGCGACACCGTCTACCGCTACATCTATTACCGCGTCGGCGGAAAGGCGACCGCGGAAGACCTCACCAGTGAGACGTTCCTGCGCGCCCTGCGCCGGATCTCCACGTTCACCTGGCAGGGCCGTGACTTCGGCGCCTGGCTGGTCACCATCGCCCGCAACCTGGTCGCAGACCACTTCAAGTCGAGCCGTTTCCGGCTGGAAGTGACCACGGGCGAAATGCTCGACGCCAACGAGGTCGAGCGCAGCCCCGAGGACTCCGTCCTGGAGTCCCTCTCCAACGCGGCCCTCCTCGACGCGGTCCGCCGGCTCAACCCGCAGCAGCAGGAGTGCGTGACCCTGCGCTTCCTGCAAGGTCTCTCCGTCGCCGAGACGGCCCGGGTCATGGGCAAGAACGAGGGTGCGATCAAGACCCTCCAGTACCGGGCGGTGCGCACCCTGGCACGCCTCCTCCCGGACGACGCCCGCTGACCGCTTCGCGCCCCCCACAGCGCCCTCCCCTCCCACGTCCCCCGCTCCGCACCTTCCCCCCACGTCCCCACTACCCCCGTCAACTCACAGTCGGTGACGCCTCGATGACGCACTGGTCCGATCATCTTTCGCGCGTAACCCAAGTGCCGCGCCGCTCGTTGTGCGGAATGCAGGCTCCCTGTGGTCACACCTTGGCCGCAGCCACTCACTCATTCGTGTGGATGTGCTCAAGGTGTGCAACCTTCCGGACACCCCGGGGAGTCGACCGTCATGACGAGAGGAGGTGCCGCCAGTGATCGCGAATGTATCGGCGCACCGGCGGGCGAACGCCTTCGCCCAGGCCCTGGAGGATCGGGCGTCCGAGGGCGCGGCGGCCGAGCAGCCCGAGACGTCGGCCGAACCGGCCGAGCAGGGGCGGCTGTTGGCGCTGACGAACGGTCTCGGCGAACTGCCGAAACCGGAGATGGACCCCGAGGTCAAGGTGGTGCAACGAGCCCAGCTCGTCGCCGCCATGGAAGCGATGGTCGCGGAGGGCAGCGCGGCTGCGGGCCCTACCGTGCCGGAGCAACGGACATCGAGCGGACGGGGAGCCCACCGGGCCTCCCCACTCCGGAAATTGCGTCCCCGCTCCCGCTGGTCGAGGGGCATCGCCGCGGGCGGCCTCACGGTCGGTGTGGCCGCGGGCGCTTTCAGCGGTGTGGCCGCTGCCAGCTCCGACGCCCTCCCCGGTGACTCGCTCTACGGGCTGAAGCGCGGGATGGAAGACATCAAGCTCGGGATGGCGGACGACGACGCCGACCGGGGCGGTATCTATCTGGACCAGGCATCGACCCGGCTCAGCGAAGCACGCAGACTGATGGAACGCGGGCGCGCCGGCGACCTCGACCACGAGTCGCTCGGCGAGATCCGCCGGGTCCTCGGCGGCATGAAGCACGACGCCTCCGAAGGCCATCGACTGCTGCGCCAGGCGTACGAGAAGGACGGTTCCATCGCCCCGATGGCCCGGCTCAACTCCTTCGCCCAGGCCCACCGCGACACCTGGAACGGCCTGCGCGACCGCCTGCCGATCCAGCTCACGGACGTCGGCGACGCGGTGAACGACGTCTTCGTCGCCATAGACGAAGAGGTCGAGCCGCTCCAGGGGATGCTCCCCCGCACCCCGCAGAAGGGTGCCGTCGACACCGGTACCCCCGGCTCCACGCAGGACGCCTCGGGCGGGCACACCCAGCGCCCGCCCTCCTCCCCCATCGCTCCCACCGCGGGCGACGGCAGCACCCTGCCCCAGCCCTCGGGTTCGGGCACCGGCTCACCGGAGAACGACGGCCTGCTGGGAGGGGACCCGGGCGGCCTGCTCGACCAGCCCCCTGCAGGCGTGCCCTCGGTCCCAGCGGGCGACCAGTCGGTACCTCCGATGCCGGATGTGACGATCCCGCCGCTGCTGCCGGGCCTCCTCCCCGGCCTCGGCATCGAAGGCGAGGACGCACGCTGATACGAGTGTGGGGGGGGCCCCCCCCGCGGGGGGGGGGGCCCCCCCCCCCCCCCGGGGGGGCCCCCCCCCCCCGGCCCCGCGCAACGACCAACGCCAGCCGCCCCGCCCAGAAGACAAGGAAAACAG
>NZ_JBEXOT010000073.1:0-20623 GCF_040611675.1 Streptomyces sp. NPDC006551 | reverse complement strand
CTCCGGCGCCCGCCGAGCCGGAGCGGCCTGAGCGGGGGCCGCCGGTGCGGCAGGCGCGGCCTGTGCGGGGCCCGCCTGCGGCGCGGCGGGCGCGCTCGGGGTGGTGGGTGCGGCGGGAGTGGCTCCGGCCGCCCCCGCGGCGGCGGGAGTCTCCGAGGAGCCGGGCTTGTAGTCGGCGAAGAAGTCCCACCAGGCACGATCGACCGAATTCGGGTCCTGGAGGTACTGCTGGTAGATCTCGTCGACGAGCCACTCATTGGCGCCGAAGGCGGTTGCAGGGTTCTGACCCTGCCCGTCTTGGTCGGTGGAGATGCTCGAGTTACTGGGGGACTGAGACGACACGGCGGTAACCGCCCTCTTCCGCTTCACAAGGTGATGGACAGCGGAAATAAAGGCTACGCCTCCCTGGCCGAGAGGTGCAGGCCGGGCACTCCAACGTCGCGCAAGTCACACTTGACGGAGTGTTTCGGGGCATGGTTTGGCGGGAAACAAGCGTGGTTCTGCCCTCTCCCGGGTAGGGAAGGCGGGGGTTGCGACCCCTGGGGGCTCGCATCCCTGACCACGTCCTGCTCACGTCCTGATCACGTACACGCAGAACGTGCACTTCCGGTTCGAACCCTACGTCAATCGCGTGCCGGAAGGCTGCCCGGAAGGGTGACCTGGATCCGGCAGCCGCGTGATGATTCGGCCACTCCGATCTCCCCGCCGTGCAGATCCACCGCCCAGCGGGCGATCGCGAGGCCGAGACCCGTACCGCCGTCGCTGCCCGGACCTGCCTGGGCCGGCACCGATCCGCGGTTGAACCGCTCGAAGACCGTGTGCCGCAGCGCCTCCGGAATGCCCGGCCCCTCGTCCTCGACCTCCAGCGCCAGCGAGTCCGGCCACGGGCCGCGCCGGGCCCGTACGGTCACCCGGCCGTGCGCCGGGGAGTGCTTCACCGCGTTGTCGATGAGGTTCGCCATCACCTGGTGCAGCCGCTCCGCGTCCGCGTGCGCCGTCAGCTCGGGCGGCGACACGTCGAGGTGCAGATGGACGTCCGTACGGTTGTGCAGCCCGGAGCTGGAGGTGAGGCCGCGCTGCGAGGCGGCCAGATTGGCCTCCCGGAGCACCCCCGACAGATACGGCCACACCTCGAAACGGCGAGTCCTCAGCGTGACGACACCGTTGTCGAGACGTGACAGGTCGAGCAGGGTCTCCACCAGACGGCCGAGCCGCTCGGTCTGCTTCAGCGCCGTCCGCATCGTCTCCGGATCGGCCTCGGAGACGCCGTCGACGACGTTCTCCAGGACGGCCCGGAGCGCGGCGATCGGGGTGCGCAGCTCGTGCGAGACATTGGCGACCAGCTCCTTGCGGTGCCGGTCGACGCTCTCCAGGTCGTCCGCCATCCGGTTGATCGTCGAGGCGAGATCGCCCAGCTCGTCGCGGCGGTCAGCACCGCGCACCCGCCGGCTGAAGTCACCCCGCGAGATCGACCCGGCCACCGTGTTCATCTCGTCCAGCGGCGCCGTCAGGGACTGCGCCACGAACTGCGTGATCAGCAGCGTCGCGATCATCGCGAAGATCGTGATGTAGCGGAACTCCGTGGAGGTCCGGATCGCCACCAGGGCGAGACAGGAGGTCAGAAGGACCGCGCCGACGACCAGGGCGCCCAGCTTGGTCTTGATCGAGATCAATATCCGGCGCCTGGTGCGGCCCTCCCGTCCCCGGCTCACGGCGCCGGGGTCTCCAGCGCGTATCCGACGCCGTGGACCGTACGGATCCGCTCCGCCCCGATCTTCCGGCGCAGCGCCTTGATGTGGCTGTCCACGGTCCGGGTGCCCGAGGCGTCCGCCCAGTCCCACACCTCGGCGAGCAGCTGCTCCCGGGAGAGGACCGCCCGCGGGGTGTTCGCCAGGCAGACCAGCAGGTCGAACTCGGTCGGGGTCAGGTGCACGTCCTCGCTGCGGACCCGGACCCGACGCTGCGCGTGGTCGATCTCCAGCTCGCCGAGCCGCAGGATCCCGCTGCGCGGGGTCACCGCCGCCATCGCGGCCCGTTCCACCCGGCGCAGCAGGACGTGCACCCGTGCGGCCAGCTCGCGCATGGAGAACGGCTTGGTCATGTAGTCGTCGGCGCCGACGCCGAGCCCCACCAGCATGTCGGTCTCGTCGTCCCGCGCGGTGAGCATCAGGACCGGGACCGGGCGCTGCGCCTGGACCCGACGGCAGACCTCCAGGCCGTCGAAGCCCGGCAGCATCACATCGAGCACCATCAGGTCCGGCTGCCACGCCTCGGCCGCGTCGACCGCGGCCGGGCCGTCGGTCGCCGTCTGGACGAGGAAACCCTCCGCCCGCAGTCGCGCGGAGATCGCATCCACGATCGTCGTGTCGTCCTCGACGACCAGCACCCGCCGCTGCGCGCCCGGAGTGGCCGCCGCACCGTGGTGAGTGGTGTGTGTCTGCTCCATTGCCCTGCCTCGCGTAGCTGATGTCGCTCAGCAGCGTAGAGGCAGCGGCGGCGTCCCGGCTACGCAGGCCGTATGCCGAGGTGCACCACGTCCGGGACGCCCCGGGCAACGGGGATCTCTTCCGTCCGTACCCCGCTGAATCCGGCATTCCGCAAGGAGGCTTCGAAATCGGCGGAGGGCTGCGCGGACCACACGGCGAGGACTCCTCCGGGATTCAGACGCCCGGCGCAGGCCGCCAACCCCTGGGCGCAGTAAAGGTTTTCGTTGTCGTCGGTGACGGTCCAGTCGGGGCCGTTGTCGATGTCCAGGCAGAGCGCGTCGTAGGTGTCGGGGGAAGTGTGGACGTACTCCACGAGATCCGTGTGCAGGATCACGCTCCTCGGATCGGCGAGCGCCTCGCCGGAGAGGGCGGCCAACGGGCCGGCGCGGTGCCAGTCGATGATGGCCTGCTCCCGCTCGACGACCGCGATCCGCGCCCAGCGGGGGTCCGCCGCGGCGTGTGCGAGGGAGAAGCCGACGCCCAGGCCGCCGATCAGGACGGAGGCGCCGTGGCGCCCGCCGAGGGCGTCCATCGCCGCGTCGACCAGCAGCCGCTCGGAGCGTCCGTCGGAGGTGTCCATCAGGAAGGTGCCGTTGGCGATGATCTCGAAGTGCTCGCCGCGCCGGCGCAGCACGACTTCTCCGTACGGTCCCTCGCGGCGGTCGAGGGTGACGGGGCTCGGCATGTTCACTCGCTCCGATCTCGGGCTCGTCGGGTCGTCCGGCCATCCTCCCGGGGCGGGCGCGCCCGGGACAAACCGTTTGGGCGGCGTGACGGTGGGCGGCCCGGTGGAGAACGGCCTGTTCCACGTGGGCCTGTTCAGTTCCGTACCGGACGGGCGCCGCGTACCGCGCACAGCACGGCCGGCGCCTCGGCGTCCCCCAGGGCGATCGCGCGCAACAGCGCCGAGTCGTCGTCCTCGTCCGCCCTCTGCGGGGCGCGACAGTCTCACGCTCCGTCTCTCGCTCCCCGGACGCCCGGCGGTTCATCCTGGGGCGCGCGGGTCAGGGATTCGTCGGAGGTCCGCCGTCGGGCAGGGCGGCGAAAACCCGTTCCAGCGCCGCCGGCCGGCCGCCGTCCCCGGCGACGATGACGCGGTGGCGGTACGAGACGACGTACTGGAAGCCGTCGGCCACCGGCTCGCCGGTCGGCCGGGCGGGCACCGCCGCGTACGCCGGAGCCTCGAGCGCCGTGCGGAGTTCGGCGACCTCGGCCGGGGTCATGCGGCCGGTGCGCGGGGGCCCGGTGCCGGAGCGGGTGGTGTAGCTGCCGTCGTAACGGACGATCAGCTGGTTGGCGACACCGGCCAGTCCGCCGCTGACGTTCACCTCGACCAGGACTTCCTTCGGGCCGGGACGGTGGTCGTCCCCGGTCGGGGTCGGCGGAATCGACAGGCCGGGCGCGGCGGAAGGAGGGGTCGGTGCGGCCGACCCCGGAGCGCCGGCCGGCGCCGGGTCCTGCGCGCAGCCGGCCACCGTCCACGCCGCGACCAGCGCCACCGCGGCGATCCACGGCCCCGCGTACGCTCTCCGGCTCCGGCCGTCGTTCCCGTTCCCGTTCCCGCTCCCGCCCACCATGTCGCAGAGCATGCCCTCGGCCGACCCGGTTGACCAGAGCCGGTGCATGCCCCGTGCGGCCGTCTCCGGCTCAGTCGCGCACGATCGCCGTCAGCGGGCCCTCGTGCCGCCGGCCCGATCGCTCAGAGCGAACGGGCGCCGGGGAACATTCAGGGGCTCACAAGCATTGAGTCGGCATAGCTCAACTTGACTGCCGAAGGGGAGATCATGACTGCCGACACCGCCGAGTCGACGGAGTACCCGACGCTCACCCTGCCCGTGCTGCCCCTCGACGACGAGGTCGTGCTGCCGGGGATGGTGGTGCCGCTCGACCTGTCCGACAACGACGTACGCGCCGCGGTGGAAGCCGCCCAGGCCGCCGCGCGCTCCGGGACCGGCAAGCCGAAGGTGCTGCTCGTCCCCCGTGTCGACGGGACGTACGCCGGAACAGGCGTCCTCGGCACCGTGGAGCAGGTCGGCCGGCTCTCCGACGGCGACCCCGGCGCGCTCATCCGGGGGCGCGACCGCGTGAAGATCGGCGCGGGGACGACCGGCCCCGGCGCCGCCCTCTGGGTGGAGGGCAGCGTCGTCGAGGAGACCGTGCCCGACCCGCTGCCCGGCGCCGTGACCGAACTGGTCAAGGAGTACAAGGCGCTGGCCACCAGCTGGCTGAAGAAGCGCGGCGCCTGGCAGGTCGTGGACCGCGTCCAGCAGATCGACGGTGTCTCCGCGCTCGCCGACAACTCCGGCTACTCGCCCTTCCTCACCGTCGAGCAGAAGGTCGAGCTCCTGGAGACCGCCGACCCGGTCGCCCGCCTCAAGCTCGCCACCGCGCAGCTGCGCGACCACCTGGCCGAGCAGGACGTCGCCGAGACCATCGCCAAGGACGTCCAGGAGGGCGTGGACAAGCAGCAGCGCGAGTTCCTGCTCCGGCGCCAGCTCGAGGCCGTACGCAAGGAGCTGCGGGAGCTCAACGGCGAGTCGGAGGGCGACGAGTCCGACGACTACCGCGCGCGCGTGGAGGCCGCCGACCTGCCGGAGAAGGTCCGGGAGGCGGCGCTCAAGGAGGTCGAGAAGCTGGAGCGGTCCAGCGACCAGTCCCCGGAGGGCTCCTGGATCCGCACCTGGCTCGACACCGTCCTTGAGCTGCCCTGGAACGAACGGACCGAGGACCGGTACGACATCCAGGGCGCGAAGGGTGTCCTCGACGCCGAGCACGCGGGTCTGGACGATGTGAAGGAGCGGATCACGGAGTACCTGGCGGTGCGCAAGCGGCGCGCCGAGCGGGGCCTCGGCGTGGTCGGCGGCCGGCGCGGAGGCGCCGTGCTCGCGCTCGTCGGCCCGCCCGGTGTCGGCAAGACCTCGCTCGGCGAGTCCGTCGCGCACGCGATGGGGCGGAAGTTCGTCCGCGTCGCGCTCGGCGGCGTACGGGACGAGGCGGAGATCCGCGGCCACCGGCGTACGTACGTGGGCGCCCTGCCCGGCCGGATCGTACGGGCGATCAAGGAGGCCGGGTCCATGAACCCGGTGGTCCTGCTCGACGAGATCGACAAGGTCGGCTCCGACTTCCGCGGCGACCCGGCCGCGGCGCTCCTCGAAGTCCTCGACCCGGCGCAGAACCACACCTTCCGGGACCACTACCTGGAGGTCGAACTCGACCTGTCCGACGTCGTCTTCCTGGCGACGGCGAACGTCCTGGAGGCCATTCCGGAGGCGCTGCTCGACCGGATGGAGCTGGTGCGGCTCGACGGGTACACGGAGGACGAGAAGATCGTCATCGCCCGTGACCACCTGCTGCCGAGGCAGCTGGAGCGGGCGGGCCTGGAGCCGGGCGAGGTCGTCCTTGAGGACGCGTCGCTGCGCAAGCTGGCGGGGGAGTACACCCGGGAGGCGGGCGTCCGCACCCTGGAGCGCTCGATCGCGAGGCTGCTGCGGAAGGTCGCGGCACAGCACGAACTGGGCGACCGGGAGCTGCCGTTCACGATCACCCCGGATGATCTGCGGGCGCTGATCGGGCGCCCGCACCACGTGCCGGAGTCGGCGCAGGACCCGGCGGAGCGGCGCACCGCCGTCCCCGGCGTCGCGACCGGCCTCGCGGTCACGGGCGCGGGCGGTGACGTCCTCTTCGTGGAGGCGTCGCTCGCCGACCCGGAGACGGGCGCGGCGGGACTGACCCTGACCGGACAGCTGGGCGACGTGATGAAGGAGTCCGCGCAGATCGCGCTCTCCTTCCTGCGCTCGCACGGTGCGGAGCTGGAGCTTCCGGTCACCGGTCTGAAGGACCGCGGCGTGCACATCCACTTCCCGGCGGGCGCGGTCCCGAAGGACGGCCCGAGCGCGGGCATCACGATGACGACCGCGCTGGCGTCGCTGCTCTCGGGCCGCCTGGTCCGCACGGACGTGGCGATGACGGGTGAGGTGTCGCTGACGGGTCGGGTCCTGCCGATCGGCGGCGTGAAGCAGAAGCTCCTCGCCGCGCACCGGGCGGGCATCACGACGGTCGTGATCCCCAAGCGCAACGAGGCCGACCTGGACGACGTCCCGGCCGAGATCCTCGACAAGCTGGAGGTCCACCCGGTCACCGACGTCCGCCAGGTCCTCGAGATCGCCCTCTCCCCGGCGGAGGTCGCGGTGGGCGTGGCGGCGTAACGGCCGGACGGCGTACGGCCCCCCGGGTGTGCCGCGCACCCGGGGGGCCGTCGAAGGGGCGGGAGCTCAGCCGTTGGCCAGGGCCTGGACGCGGGAGAGGTCGCCGTTGAAGTGGTTGTGGTCGCCGACCGTCGGGCCGGACGAGGTGTACTGCCACATCGTGTAGTACGGCCAGCCGGCCGGGAGTTCGCCCACCGTGGAGGCGTACCGGGCGATCCACAGCGGGTTGGTCGAACCGAAGCCGCTGTAGTTGCCGGTGCACTGCTTCCACCAGCTGGTCGCCGTGTAGATCACCGGGTCACGGCCCGTCCGGTACTTGTACCGGTTCACGAAGTCGCGGATCCAGGCGACCATCCCGGACTGCGTCTTGCCGTAGCAGGTCGCGCCGTACGGGTTCCACTCCATGTCCAGCGCGCCCGGCAGCGTCTTGCCGTCCCTGGACCAGCCGCCGCCGTTGTTCACGAAGTAGTCGGCCTGTGCCGCGCCCGTCGTCGTGTCGGGCGTCGCGAAGTGGTACGCGCCACGGATCATGCCCACGTTGTACGAGCCGTTGTACTGCTGCGCGAAGTAGGGGTTCTTGTAGTACGTGCCTTCCGTCGCCTTGACGTAGGCCCACTTCACCCCGCTGTTCCACAGCGTCGACCAGGCCACGTTGCCCTGGTGGCTGGAGACGTCCACTCCCTCGGTCTGGGTGGCCTGGATCGAGATGCCGCCGGGCTTTCCGCCCTGGCCGTCGTGTTCGGGCACTCCCATGCCCATCCAGGCGGAGCCGCGGGCCGGGACCTGCCGGGCGCCGGGGTCGTCCGCGGCGGTCGCCGTGCCGGAGAGGGTGACGGGCAGGAGGAGGGCCAGGGCCGCGAGCGCGACGCCGGCGAGGGTCTTTCCGGATCTGTGCACGGGCATTGCGTGCCTCCGAAAGGCTCGGTGGGAGAGCGATGTCGACATGTCCTGGTGTGGACATGTCAGCGAAGACGCCGGGACAGACGCTACGCACGTAGACCGGTGCGGCGGAAGAGGGCCTGGGTGCTGCCGTTGGTCTACTCCTGCGAAATACTGGTGGAGCTGCGGCGATGGACCGCGGTGAAAGAAACTTTCAGCGGTCGGAAAGCGTGCGAGGGGTGCTGACGTGCACGGAAGCGGTACGGGGAGTGAAGGCGACCCCATCACGCCGACAACGCGAAGTGGTGTGGACCAGGAATTCCTGGCCCTGGAGCGGGAACTGGCGGTCTTTCTGCGCCGCGCCCGCGCCCAGTCCGGTGAGATGGCCCGCGAGGTCCACCCGGAACTGGAGCCCGCCGCGTACGGACTCTTCGTACGCCTCGACGACGCGGGGCCGCAGCGCGCCACGGACCTCGCCGGCTACTTCGGCGTCGGCAAGGCGACCATGAGCCGCCAGCTGCGCGCCCTGGAAGACCTCGGCCTCGTCGCCCGCGACCCCGATCCGGCCGACGGGCGCGCCTCGCTCGTGCGACTCACGGAGGAGGGCCAGGGCCGCTTCCGTCGTGTACGGGACGCGCGGCGCGGGCGGTACGTCCGCAAGCTCGCCGACTGGGACCGCGGCGAGGTCGCCGAACTGGCCCGGCTGCTGCACCAGCTGAACACCCGCGCGGAGAGCTGAGGCGCCGGGGCGCGAGCGCCTCAGAGCTCCGCGTAGACCGCCGTCGCGTCGTCGTGCGGCTTCCAGCGGCGGAAGCCGGCCGCCGCCGCGTCCGCCGCCTCCAGAGCCCGCACGCGGTGGAGCAGACCGTGCGCGCCCTCCTTCCGCAGCACCCCGAAGCAGTCCCCCCAGTCGCCCGCCCCGAACAGCTCCACCCAGCGCCCCGCGCCGTCCGTGAGCGCCGCCAGGGCCCGTACCGCCGAGCGGGCCGTCGTGCCGGTCACCGCGTGCTCCGCCACCGCCGGGTCGGCCGCGGCGGTGAAGAAGCCGCCCTCCTGGTTGCGCAGCCGGTCCGTCGCCTCGACCGAGCGCAGGGTCTCCGGCGGTACGCGGTCCAGCCGGTCGTCGCGGACCGCCCGTACCGCCCCGTCCGGTGCCTCCAGGAGCAGGACGGCGTCGGACAGCACCAGGTGCTCCACCCGCTCCTCGTCCCAGCGGGCCATCGCGACCGTCGCCTGGGGAGTACGTACGTGAGAAAGGTCACAGCTGTCGCGGTGAGCCTCCGCGGTGCGCCGGATTGCCGTCGACAAGATCTCGGCCAGCGTCATCTCACGCAGAGAACTGGACAGTTCGGTCAAAGCTCCGCCGAGGCGCGCGGTGAACCAGGGGACGCCGTGCACACATCCGTCGTCCCCGACGGGCGGCGTGACCCCGTCGAGCACCACGACCGTCCCGCCTGTGCCGATAGCGGGCAGAGCTGCGGCTGCCCAGTCCTCGTTGGGCCGTTCGGAGGTGCCGGGGAGGGAGGCCGCTTCAGTGCGCATGCCCCCAGTCTGCCCCTGCCTGCATCACTCCTTCACAGCCCCTCCAAACGGCCGAATATGGCCTGTACCAAGCCCTTCCACGCATGGGCGAAAGGCGGAATGAGGGCCTCCGAGAAGCTGCGGGCGGGCATCTTGCCAAAGCCCACGCGGAAGATCCAACCGGCGCCGCACGGAGGCCCGCACCGGCCTCTCGCGGAAGTTGTTCGCCAACTCATGAGTGTTGTTCACTCGTTCGGGTGGCGGAGCGGCCGATGCGCGTCCCCTTCCCAGAAGCGCTGGAATGGTCGGAAGCCGTACCAGGGGTGGGGGCGCTCTTTCATGTGACCGGTCGTCACCTCTGCTTCATGGGTGGACGAGTCAAGAATGCGAGCACCGGTGCAGAAGAAGCGGCCTCGGAGCAACAACGGCACGCGGAGCCAGAGCCCCGGTGACCCGTTGACCACGGGCGACGCCACAGGCCCCGGCACCGCAGGCGCCCCCGGAGCCCCCGGCAGCGACAGCACCCCCGGCGCCGCAGCCGTCGCCGGTACCGCGGGCACTCCCGCCGCGCCGCCCGCCCGCCGCCCTCGACGGGTCCGCAACCGCCTGGTGGCCGGAGTCGCCCTCGTCGGCGTCACCGTCCTCGCCGCCGGCGCGCCCGTGATCCTCACCGCCTCCGGCGAACTGGCCGACTCCCAGCGCCTGGTCACCCTCGCCGAACTGGACCGTCAGGCCGTCACCCTCGCCCACTCCCTCGCCGACGAGCGCGACGAGGTCGTCGCCTACATCGCGGCGGGCCGGGACGAGCAGACCGGCGACAGCGAGGACAGGCGGCAGATCACCAACGCCCGCTCCACCCGCGTCGACCGCCAGATCGACGAGATCCGGCCCGCCGCCCCCACCGAACTGCGCCGCGACCTCGCCGGCCTGCCCTCCCTCCGCCGCACCGCCCTCACCGGCAAGGGCACGGCCCTGGAGGCCCACAAGGCGTACTCGGACGTCATCCACAAGCTCCATGCCCTCGCCGAGGAGCTCGCCGAGAAGACCCCCGCCCGCGCCGCCGAGGCCACCCGGGCCCCCGCCGCCCTCGGCCGCGCCGTCGAACAGGCCTCGGCCGGCCGCGGACTGCTCCTGGCCGCCCTCGCCGTCCCCGAGCCCGAGTCCACCGGCACGTACTACGACCCCGTCACCGGTACGTACGTCGCCGCCGACGCCGACGGCGCGGAGGAGGCGGCCCGCACGCGGGACGCCCTGACCGCCGCCGCCCAGCAGGCCCGGGTCCGTGAACTCGGCGCCCTCGCCGACTTCGACCAGGCCGCCACCGCCGAGGGCCGCGACTCCCTCGCCGCCACCGTCACCGGCCCGGACGTCAAGAGCGCGGAGCGCTATCTGACGCGGCTGACCGACCAGCCCGAGCTGAGCAAGTCCGAGCGGAAGACCGACCCCGAGAAGCTGGAGGCCGCGCTCTCGGCCCGTATCGAGCAGATGCGGGGCGTCGAGTCCGCCCTGGCCACCCAGCAGGTCGAGCGGTTCGCCCAGCTCCGCGACGACGACGTCACCGCCCTCGAGGTGCGCATCGCCTTCCTCGGCGGCTGCCTCCTCGTGGCCATCGGCATCTCGACCTATGTCGCCCGCAGCCTCACCCACCCCCTGGCGGCGGTACGCATCGGAGCCGCCCGCCTCGCGGCCGCCCCGGAGTCGGAGGAGCCGGTCCGCTTCACCGGCCGCAACGACGAGTTCGCCCAGGTCGTACGGTCCCTCAACACGCTCCATGGCAAGCTGGCCGCCCTCGCCGTCCGCACCGAGCAGCTCGACGGCGAGCGCGCCGACCTGGCCGGCGCCCGCGACGCACTCGCCACCGAACTCGCCGCGCAGCGCGCCGAACTCCAGGGCCACACCGCCCGGCTCACCGCCGAACTCCAACGGCTCCGGAACAGCGTCCACCACACCTTCGTCAACCTCTCCCTGCGCAGCCTGGGCCTGGTGGAGCGCCAGCTCGGTGTCATCGAGAAGCTGGAGGAGCGGGAGCAGGACCCGGAGCGGCTCGCCACCCTCTTCAAGCTCGACCACATGGCCACCGTCATGCGCCGGCACAGCGAGAACCTGCTGGTCCTCGCCGGCCACGAGCACGTCCACGGCCACCCCGGCCCCGTCCCGCTCGTCGACGTGGTGCGCGCGGCCGTCAGCGAGATCGAGCGGTACGAGCGGGTCACCATCCAGTCCCTTCCGCCGCACACGCAGATCGCCGGGTTCGCCGCGGACGACCTGAGCCACCTGGTCGCCGAACTCCTGGAGAACGCGACCGCCTTCTCGCCGCCCGACGCCCAGGTCCAGCTCTCCGGCTGGCTCCTGGAGTCCGGCGAGGTGATGCTCTCCGTCCAGGACGAGGGCATCGGCATGACCGAGTCCCGGCTCGCGGAGCTCAACGCGCGCCTCGCCGAGGCCGACCCGGCCGACGTCGAGGGGGAGGGGCTCGGCATCCGCGTCACCGCCCTGCTCGCCGCCCGGCACGGC
The DNA here is from genome assembly GCF_040611675.1 of Streptomyces sp. NPDC006551. Classification (NCBI taxonomy): domain Bacteria; kingdom Bacillati; phylum Actinomycetota; class Actinomycetes; order Kitasatosporales; family Streptomycetaceae; genus Streptomyces; species Streptomyces sp. NPDC006551. The sequence goes on along the minus strand of NZ_JBEXOT010000073.1, from coordinate 9,018 downwards.
GTACGCGTGGAGCTGCGGGAGCAGAAGCAGGGCGGCATCGCGGCCGTCGTCGTGCTGCCGCTGCCGCTGCTTCCGACGACCCCGCCGGCCGCCACCCCGCCGACCGTCCCCGTCGGGGGCGCCGCCCCCGCCCTGAACCTCCCCGGCTCGGTCGCCGAGGCGAACTCCAACACGCTGCCGTCCCGCCCCCGCGACCCGCTCGTCGAGGCCGCGGAACAGGCCATCGCGGCGGCGGAGGAGACCCCGGCCGGGGCGCAGGGCCCGGAGCCCGAGGCGCAGGCGGTGCGCGAGGCGGCGGACGCCGACGTGGCCCCCGACACCGCGCCGGAGGCGGTCGCACCGGAGACCGAGCCCGAGCCGGAGACGGCTCCGGACGGGGACGCCGAGCCCGAGCCGGAGCACGTGCCCGACGCCGCGCCCGCGCCGGACGGCCCCTCCACGGAGGCGTCCGCACCCGAAGCCGCCGCGCGGGAGACCGTCGCCGAGACGACCCTCCACGTCCGTCTCCCCGACCCGCCGTCCGAGCCGGACACGCACGAGCGCGCCGCGGAGGAACCGCCGCACGCGGACGCCCAGGCCGACGCCCACGTGGCGGCCCACGCGGACGATCAGCCGGAGCCGGACGACCGCCCCGAGCCGGACGACCAGCCGGAGGCCCAGCGGGTCACCAACAAGGGCCTGCCCAAGCGCACGCCGCGGATAGTCCGCCCGGCCGACACCCCGACCGCCCCCCGCAAGGGCGGTGTGGACGCCGAGGCGCTGCGCCGCAGGCTCGGAGGGTTCCACCGGGGTGCCGAGGAGGGCCGCCGGGACGTGGAGGCGGAGATCGAGGCCGTAGAGACCACACGTACCGAGGCACGTACCGAGGAGAAGACGGGGGACACAGTCGAGGAGGCACGCAGTTGACTGCGACCGGAACATTCGGACTGAGCACAGAAGCCCGTAACCTGCACTGGCTGCTGGGCAACCTCGTCGAGGAGGTGCCAGGCGTCCGCTCCGTCGCCGTGGTGTCCTCCGACGGGCTGCTCCTGCTGTCCTCCGACCCCGCCCAGTGCGGCGCACCGGAGGAGGACCACCGCGCCACCGGCCCCCGGGGCTCCAGCGCGGATCTGGCGACCATCGTCTCGGGCATCGGCAGCCTCACCATCGGTGCGGCCCGGCTGATGGACGGCGGCGGGGTCAAGCAGACGATGGTGGCCATGGAAGAGGGCAGCGTCTTCGTGATGTCGATCAGCGACGGCTCGCTGCTCGGCGTCCACGCCACGCCCGACTGCGACATGAGCGTCGTCGCCTATCACATGGCGCTCTTCGTCGGCCGCGCCGGACACGTACTCACCCCCGAACTCCGCAGCGAGCTGCGCAAATCGATGGAGAGCACCCAGTGACGTCCGCCTCCCACGCCCACTCCTCCAGGCTGCCGGTCCGCGGGGAAGGCCGCCGCCCCGCGCGCGTCCGCCCGTACTCGCTCACCGGCGGCCGCACCCGCTTCGGGCACGTCCTGCTCGTCGAGACCTTCGTGGCCGCGCTCGAAGCGCCACCGACGCGCAAGGTGATCACGGACGGCGGGCCCGGCGCCCGCGGCCTCATGCCGGAGATGCGGGCGATCGTCGAGATCTGCCGCCGGATGCGTACCGTCGCCGAGATCTCGGCGCTCCTGAAGATGCCGTTGGGTGTCGTCCGAGTGCTGCTCAGCGACTTGGCCGACCAGGGAAAGATCCGTGTGTACGGGACCGGTCACGCCACCGGCCAGCCCGACCGCGCGCTCCTCGAAAGGGTGCTGAGTGGACTCCGTCGCCTCTGACGTCTCCGCCGTCTCCGAGTCTCCGGTCCTCTCCGGAATTCCCCCGCAGCCCGAGCGCGAGTCCGAGGCCGCGGCGGATCCGCGGACCGAGGACGGCGCCCAGGACTGGCAGCTGGACCACACCCGGGCTCCGATCGCGACCAAGGTCGTGGTCGCGGGCGGCTTCGGCGTCGGCAAGACGACCTTCGTCCGCGCGGTCTCGGAGATCACCCCGCTCCAGACCGAGGCGCTGATGACGCAGGCCAGCGAGGAGACCGACGATCTCTCCGCGACGCCCGACAAGCTCACCACGACCGTGGCGATGGACTTCGGCCGGATCACGCTCGACAAGGACCTGGTCCTCTACGTCTTCGGCACGCCGGGACAGCAGCGCTTCTGGTTCATGTGGGACGACCTCGTGCGCGGCGCGATCGGCGCGATCGTGCTCGCCGACACCCGCCGGCTGACGGACTGCTTCCCCGCGCTCGACTACTTCGAGAGCTGCGGGCTGCCGTACATCGTCGCCGTCAACCACTTCGAGGGCACCGAGCGGTTCGAGGCCGAGGACGTCCGGGAGGCCCTGACGGTGCCCCCGCACGTACCGGTCGTGATCATGGACGCACGCAAGCGGTACAGCGTGATCGAGTCCCTGCTCGCGATGGTCGCGCACGCGCTCGAGGCGACTCCCGAATAACGGCCACCCCCGCACCAAGCTGATCATTCGTTAGGAACCCGCCATGCGGAAGATACTCATCGTCGGGGCCGGTCAGTCCGGTCTCCAGCTCGCCCTCGGACTGCAGTCGCAGGGGTACGAAGTCACCCTCATGTCCAACCGCACGGCGGACGAGATCCGGACCGGCCGGGTCATGTCCACCCAGTGCATGTTCCACACCGCCCTGCAGCACGAGCGCGACCTCGGGATCAACTTCTGGGAGCCCCAGGCCCCGCAGATCAAGGGCCTCGGCGTCTCCGTCGCCGCCCCCGACGGCTCCCGCGCCATCGACTGGGTGGGCATGCTCGACGGTTACGCCCAGTCCGTCGACCAGCGCGTGAAGATGGCCGGCTGGATGGAGACCTTCGCCCAGCGCGGCGGCCAGCTCGTCATCCACGGCGCCGCCGTCTCCGACCTGGACTACTTCTCCCGTACGTACGACCTGGTCCTCGTCTCGGCCGGCAAGGGCGAGCTGGTCTCCATGTTCGGCCGCGACGCCGCCCGCTCCCCGTACAGCGAGCCGCAGCGGGCGCTGGCCGTCGCGTACGTCCACGGCCTCGGTCCGCGCCCCGAGCACCCCGACTTCGACGCCGTCCGCTGCAACCTGGTCCCGGGCGTCGGCGAGCTCTTCGTCATGCCCACCCTGACGAACTCCGGCCGCGCCGACATCCTCTTCTGGGAGGGCATTCCCGGCGGCCCGCTCGACGCCTTCCAGGGCGTCAAGGACCCCGCCGAGCACCTGGCGCTCACCCTGGAGCTGATGGAGAAGTTCACGCCCTGGGAGTACGCGCGCGCCACGAAGGTCGAACTGACCGACGCCAACGGCACCCTCGCCGGCCGCTACGCCCCGACCGTCCGCAACCCGATCGGCCGCCTTCCCGGCGGCGGCCTGGCCCTGGGCGTCGCCGACGTGGTCGTCGCCAACGACCCGATCACCGGCCAGGGTTCGAACTCGGCCTCCAAGTGCGCGGCCGCGTACCTCGCCGCCATCGTCGAGAACGGTGACAAGCCCTTCGACGAGGCCTGGATGCAGGCCACCTTCGACCGCTACTGGGACACCGCGCAGCACGTCACCAAGTGGACGAACGCGATGCTCGGCGTCCCCCCGGAGCACGTCCTGAACCTGATCGGCGCCGCCGGTCAGCTCCAGCCCGTCGCCGACCGGTTCGCCAACGGCTTCAACGACCCGGCCGACTTCGAGAACTTCTTCTACGAGCCCGAGAAGACCGCCGCCTACCTCGGCGCCGTCGCTCAGGGCTGATCGAACCCCTCGTCCGCGCCGTCCGTGGCTCCCGCCGGGAGCTCGGGCGGCGTGTACGTGTCCAAGGGGGTCGCGCCGGGGTCCGGACGGACCGCGCCGAGCAGCGGGTTGGCGGCGATCGGGGAGACCTTGACCCGGCCGCCCGGGCGCGGAGCCTGCACGACCAGGCCCTTGCCGAGGTAGATCGCCACATGGGTGGCCTCGGGGAAGTAGACCACGAGGTCGCCGGGGCGCAGCTCGCTCAGCGGCACCTTCGGGAGGGTCCGCCACTGCTCCTGGCTGGTCCGCGGGATCGCCCGGCCCGCGCTCTCCCAGGCCCGTGAGGTGAGCCCCGAGCAGTCGTAGGACTCCGGGCCCTCGGCGCCCCACACGTACGGCTTGCCGATCTGCCGCACCGCGTACCGCAGCGCCTCTCCGCCCGCCCGCGAAGGGGTGCGGGGGCCGTCGAGGACGCCGGAGCCGACGAGGTCGCGCTGGGCGCCGGCGGTCTGGGTCCGCTCCAGTTCGGTCAGCCGGGTCAGCTGAGCGGTGGAGAGGGAGGCGAGCAGCCGCTCGACCTCCTTCAGGCGGGCCTGGACGTCGTCGCGCTGCTTCTTCTGCCGTTCGGCGAGTGTCCGCTGCCGGTCCAGTGCCTTGCGCGAGGCGCTCGCCAGCGCGTCCGCCGTCTTCGCCGCGCTTTCGAGGCCGCTGACGGCGGCCGCCCGGTCACGGGCCGCGCGGACCATCAGATGCCCCTGGTCGAGGGCGCGCCGGGGGTCGGGGGCCAGCAGCAGCTGAAGGTACGGGGAGACCTCCGAGTGCCCCTGGTACTGCTGCCGGGCGAGGCGCCCGGCGGCGTCACGGCCCTGGGCCAACGCCTTGCGCGCGGCGGTGAGCCGGGCGGTGAGCTTCTTGGTGTCGGCGGTCTGGAGCTTGAGGGCCTCTTCGGTGGCGTTGTAGGTCTCGGTGGCCTGTTCCGCCTGCCGGTAGAGGGTCCGGAGCCGGGTGAGGAGCGCGGCGACCGAGTCACCGCCGGGGGGCGGAAGCCCGCCGGCGTCCTCGGCCTCTTCGGAGTCTTCGGCGTCCTCGGGCTCCTCGGCCTCTTCGGAGTCTTCGGCGTCCTCGGTCTCTTCGGTCTTTCCGGGGTCGTCTGTCGCCGGGGCGGACGTGGGGGAGTCCATGGTCTCCGCCGGGGGATCGACCGGGTCGTCGGCCGTGGCCGGTCCCGCCGCCGTAGAAACCCCCGCCAGTGCCGTCGTCGCCGCGAGCATCCCCGTGCAGACCGTGCGCAGCAGCCGTCCTGACACGTCATCACCTCCACCGGGATGATGACGTACCAAATCATGTGATTAACGCATCAAGGGGCGTTCCAGCCCCCGTGGCTCACTCGTTCGGCGGCGCCGACGGCTTGGACCAGGGCCACTTCAGCTCACGGCGCTCGCGGCCCCCGGGGACGTACTCGTAGATCCAGCCGCGCTGGATGCCGAGCCGCTTGGTGTGTCCGGCGGGCTCACGGCGGTAGGCGTGGACGGTCGGCGGCCCGCCGTCGGCGTCCGGGACCGGCACCTCGTACCACTTCGGCGGATGTCCGGTGGGTCCGACGAGGACGGACAGGACCTCGCCGTCCAGCGGGCCGCCACGGAAGGGGGTGTTCTCGCTTCTCACACCACCAGTCTCCCCCGCCGACCCGTCGGCGCCCGCACCCCGCCGCCTCCGTTCCCGTCCGCGCCCCGCCGGCTCCTCGGACGAGAGGTCAGACGAGGTGCGCCGCCTGGCCCACCACCGGGAGGACACGGCGGGCCAGTGAGCCGACCGGACCGCCGGCCCGTTCCTGGGCGAGGAGTCGGCCGACGACCGTCGCCGTCTCCTCGTCGCTCGCCGCCGTCGCCGCCAGCAGGGCGACCAGATGGTCGACCAGCCAGTCCCGCAGCGACTCGGCCGGGGGCTGCTTCTCCTCGTCGAGCCAGATCAGTGAAGCCGCCTCCACGGCCGCGATCCACGTCCGGACCATCATCCGCAGCCGGGCTCCCGGCCGGCCGACGCCCAGGTGGACGAGGATCTGCTCGGCCGCGGCGCGCCGCACCTCGTCGACGATCGCCGTGGTCCGGGAGGTCTCGGCGACGCTGCCGCCCCGCAGGAGGGCGCTGAACCCGGCGTCGTGCTCGTCGACGAAGGCGAGATACCGGTCGAGGACCCGGCCGAGCCGCTCGGTCGGGGGGCCGACGGGCGGTTCGGCGAAGCACAGCTCCAGCTCATCGGCCGCGGAACGCAGCGCCGCCTCGTACAGCTGCTGCTTCCCGCCCGGGAAGTAGCGGTAGACGAGCGGCCGCGAGACCCCGGCCGCCTCGGCGACGTCGTCGAGCGAGACCTCGTCCGGCGCCCGGTGCGCGAACAGCGTCAGAGCCGCGCCGAGGAGCTGGATCCTGCGCTCTTCGACGCTGAGCCGGCGGTACGCGGGTGACGCAGGCGACGTGGGTGACCCGTGCGGCGCAGGTGATGCAGGCGACCTGTGCGGCGCTGGCGACCCGTGCGACGTGGGCGACCCGTGCGACGCGGGTGACGCTGGCGACCCGTGCGACGTGGGTGGCCCGTGCGACGCGGGTGTGGCCGGCGTGGCAGGACTGGTCATGCCACGCAGCGTAACTCCGCAGGGCGACACTCAGGCCAACAGTCCGGAGGACTTCCACAGCCGGCGCCCGGCGCCGCGCAGCACGCCGATGTCGTCGAGGAAGTCGGTCAGCCGCTTGGCGCCCGACTGCATGACCTCACGACGGTGGCCGCTCGCCTTCACCTGGGCGACGGCCTCCCGGCGGTCCAGGCCGACGTTCTCGTACACCCCCGGGTTGATGAAGCAGGTGGAGAAGACGCGGGCCGCCTCGCCGCAGCTGATCCGGGTGAACTCCTGCTCCCAGCGGGGCGCGGTCACCATCTGGCGCCGCAGCTCCTCGCGGGCGTACCGCACGTGCCGGGCCTCCTCGACCACGTGGATGCGGGTGACGCCGCGCACCAGCGTCTGGACGCGCTCGTCCGGGAAGGTCAGGCGCTGCATCCAGTCGAGGATCTCCTCGCCGAGGAGTGTCGCGGCGAAGGAGCCGGGGGTGGTGGAGACGGTCTTCAGCACGCGCGCCAGGTTGTGGTAGATCCGCGGCACGGGGTAGGTGGGCGCGCCACCCTTCTGGATCATCCTGGCGAACATCATCGAGTGCCGGCATTCGTCGGCTATCTCGGTGAGCGCGTAGCGCACATGGCTGCTGGTGACCGACTTGTCGTAGATGTGCCGGACGAGCAGCTGCATCAGAATGATCTCGAACCAGATGCCGAGCGAGGCGAGCGACGCGGCTTCGTGGCGGGCGAGGTCCATCCGCTGGTCCTCGGACATCCTCTTCCACAGCGGGGTGTCGTAGAGGGACACCAGCTCCGGCGGCCAGAACCACTTGCCCTCCTCGACCGGGGCGTCCCAGTCGAGTTCGGTCTCGGGGTCGAAGGAGTGCTTGAGGGAGGACTCCAGCAGCCGCTCGGCGACCTGTTCCCGGTCGCGGAGGGGGCCGAGGGCGTCCCGGAGGAGGGTGAAGTCGTGCTCGATCGAAGCGGTCATGACGGTGGGGCACCTCGCTGTGCTCGCAGTCTGGTTACCGGAGGTCACTCCTTATGAGACTGCGCGTCAGTAAGCCCGTCAATCCCCCGCGCGCGACTTATTGACCCCGTGTCTACCAAGGTGTGAGCTAGTGAGCGGCCCGCTCAACGGTGCGAGTGAAGAGTGAAGGAGGCGTCGGTGTCGACGTACGACCTCTACGCGAAGGCCCCCGGAGACCCGATCTGGCCGGTACCGGCGGCGGGTTCGGCCCGCTTCACCTGGGAGTACGAGGACGGCCGCGACCGCCTCCTCGCCCTCTACCAGAAGGGCAAGGACAAGCAGTGGGACGGCGCCAAGCGCATCGACTGGGAGCTGGAGGTCGACCCGTACGACCCGCTCGGCGTCCCGGACGAGGTGATGACGCTCTACGGCAGCCGGTACTGGGACCTGATGACCCAGAAGGACAAGGGGGAGATGCGCAGGCACTACGCCTCCTGGCAGTTCAGCCAGTTCCTCCACGGCGAGCAGGGCGCGATGGTCTGCGCCGCCCGGATCGTCGAGTCCGTTCCCGACCTGGACGCCAAGTTCTACTCGGCGACCCAGACCATGGACGAGGCGCGACACGCGGAGATCTACGCCCGCTTCCTGCACGAGAAGATCGGGATGCTCTACCCGATCAACGACAACCTCCAGAGCCTGCTCGGCGACACCCTGCGCGACTCCCGCTGGGACATGCCGTACCTCGGCATGCAGGTCCTGATCGAGGGTCTCGCGCTGGCTGCCTTCGGCATGATCCGCGACACGACGGACAAGCCGCTGCCGAAACAGATCCTGGCGTACGTGATGCAGGACGAGGCCCGGCACGTGGCCTTCGGCCGGATGGCGCTGCGCGACTACTACCGGCAGCTGTCGGACGCTGAGCTCCGCGAACGCGAGGAGTTCGTGATCGAGGGCTGCTATCTGATGCGGGACCGGCTGCGCGGCGTCGAGGTCCTGGAGAACTTCGGCATCCCGAGGAAGGAGGCGGCGGAGCTCTCCGAACGGAGCGAGTCCCTGCGCCTGTTCCGCAAGCTGCTCTTCAGCCGGATCGTGCCGTGCGTGAAGGACATCGGGCTGTGGGGCGAACGCCTCCAGAAGGCCTACCTGGACATGGGCGTCCTCGAGCTCGGGGACTCCAGCCTGGACCAGCTGATGGCCCAGGACGAGGACATCGCCGAGCGCCTCGACGCCGAGCGGTTCGCGGCGGAGGAGGGGGAGCGGGTGGCGGAGGTGGCGGAGGCCATCGCGGAGGGCGAAGCAGCCTCGTAGAGCCGCCTGGAAAGGCTGACAAGGGGCGAGCCCCGGCCGCCTGCTGTGAGGCAGGTGGCCGGGGCTCGGTGTGTTCAGCGGGCGGCTGGGATCAGCCGAACGCCTTGACGGTCTTCCAGTCGACGGCCAGGACCGTCTTGACGGGGGCGTTGGTGTTGGTGGTGGACGGGTTGTACAGCTTGATGTTGCCGGTGGCGCCATCACGGGCCCAGATGTCGGGCACGCCGTCCTTGTTGACGTCGGGGATACCGATCGCGGCCGTGATGTTGGTGCCGGTCCAGTTGGTGCCGAACTGGACGTCGCCGTTGGCCGAGTTGGCGGCCAGCTTGATCGACTCCAGGTCGACGCTGCCGGCGACCGCGCCGGGCTTGCCGTGGCGGACGTACATGTTGCCGTTGTCCACG
>NZ_JBEXOT010000072.1:0-20738 GCF_040611675.1 Streptomyces sp. NPDC006551 | reverse complement strand
GCCGGGTCAAGGGCGATCTGAAGCGGTTCAAGGGCTTCATCGAGGAACGCGGGCTCGAGAGCGGCGGCTGGCGCGGCCGCATCACCCCCGGCGACACCGGCAGGACCGACCCCGGAACGCCGCCGGTCGGCAAGTGGGACCCGCCGGTGGCCGGGTGACCGGGTGACCGGGTGAGCTGAGCGGATCGACGCTGCCGGGGTGGCCGAAGCCGCCCCGGCAGCGTCGACTTCGATAAGGCCGTCCTCTGCTTCTGTAAGGCCGTCCTCTGGACGCACGCGGATCTCGACGGCCGACTGCCGGCCGCACGGCGGATCTTGCGGAAATGCCAAAGGACGTGTGGGGCCCTCCGATCGAGGGCCCCACGCGTCCTTTCGCGCTGTTCAGCGCTTCAGTCGCTCCAGCGGAGTACCGCCCCCAGGCCGCCCGCCGGGCCACCCATCCCCTCGGGGACCACCAGGACCTCGCAGTCCGCGGCGACGGCGGCCCGCAGCAGGGCGTCGTCCGCGCGCGCCTGCTCGGGCTCGGCGACTCCGACCGCCCGGGCGTCACCGCGCTGTACGGCGACGTCGTCGGGGCCGGGGCCGATCCAGACCTGCCGCCCCGCGTCGGAGGCGTTCCGGTCGATCAGCAGGGTCGCCACCTGGTGTTTGCGGGCCGCGTCGACCACCGCGGGAATGCCCTCGGCGGCCTGCCCCGGTCCGGTGTCCACGGTCGACGTGCGGTGCTCGCCCGGCCTGCCGCGCCCGATCCGGAAGCGGTCGAGCGCGCTCTGGAGCCGCTCGCGCTCGTAACGGTCGCACGCCTCCTCGATCTGCTCGTCGAGGACGGTCGTCGACGAGCCGGCCTGCCTGCTGCCACTGCCGGCCTCGACGGCGACTGCCTGGATGTGCTGGGGCAGCCGGCTGTACACCGCTCGGCGCTCGCGGGAGTCACCGGTCAGGACGAGCAGCGCCGGATCGTTCTCGGGCCACTGCCGGACGAGCTCCGACGCGATGACGTCGGCGGTCTCGTCCCAGGTCTTCTCGACCTTGTTGCGGTAGTGCCATTCGTACCGGTCCGCGGGAATGCTGCGGTGGCCCCGGCCCCGCCACTCCTTGCCCTGCGCCTGTCCGACGCTCTCGCGGCGGTGCGCCTGCCGGAGCTCCAGGTCGGCGCCCGTACGGTCGATGTAGGCGACCAGGCAGGTGAGCTCCTCGCCGCGCAGCACCACGAGCGGCGCCACATGGGGCAGCGTCGACCACGTCACGTCCTCCGTGGGCGGTGCCTGCGCGAGGGCCAGGTCGAGGACGACCTCGTCGCCCGTGGCGAACAGGGCGCGCCCCGGTGGCGTTCCGGAGACGGGTTCCCGGGCGAGCCTGTCCATCACCGCTCGTACGGTGGCGGGGGCGGCGCCCTCGTCGACGAGCCGGCCGGCGACGGAGCGGTTGCGCAGTTGCTGCAGCTTCGCCGCGTCCTCGGTCGTTCGGGTGGTTTCGACATAGACCGATGCCCAGGGCCCTGGGCGATCGAAGAGCGGCTTGAGAAAGCCGAGTTCCATGGTGTCCCCCAATGCGTGGTGGGGAGGGGCGTCATGTCGGACGTCGCGTCCAGGGGGCGGTCAGGCTCCTTCGTCCCGCTCGCTCCGCTGGTACGGCGGTTCGTCGGCGGGTGGCTCGGGGTCGTGCCATTCCTCCGCGCGCGTGGGGTGGCCGGAGCGTACCTGTCCCTCGACCTCCTTCTTCCGCTCGTCGTCCAGCTCCGGACCGGACTTGTTGCTTCCGCGCTGAGGGATGTTCACGGCTGCCTCCTTCGGGCTCGACGCGGTACGGAAAGGATTTCCGTACGGTCTCCGTACTTCGGCGCGTGCCCGTCGCCGGGTGCGACAAACCGGACGCCCGTCACACGGGCACCGCATGCCCGGAGGGCGGGAAGGAGCCAGGCTCCTTCCCGCCCTCCGGGCATGCGGTGAGGTGGCTTCACCTGGCCTACCGGCCCTCCGTTCCCTCGTCCTCTCCCGCTTCTCCCTCGTCCTCGATCCCCGTGTCGACATGCATCGCGGCCTCCTCGGCCGCGGCCGCTCCGCCGTCGATGCCGACGTCCCGCGCCACGACGCCGACGTTCCGCCGCGGTGACGGCTCGTCCACCGGAGCCAGCCGGCCCGCGCGCCTCGCGCCCGACTCCTGGTCCACGGGTTCGCCGTCGCCGTCCGGGAGATCGCCGATTCCGTCCCCGGGCGGGGGCTCCGTGTCGGGTACCTCCTGCGCGAGGCGCTCGTCGAGCGACTCTCCCTCACTCTGTTCACGGCCGGTCGTCCCGTGCCGCGTCACGCCCTGAGGGCGGTCCGGCGGCGCGTACCCCTGGTCCAGCATGTCGTCGAGCTCGTCCGCGCCGATGGCGTTCTCGAGATCGAGCTCGTCGTCGGGGCGGTTGGCGACATCGGCGTTGACCGGCTGGTACACGTCGTCGCCACGAGCCTCGTCGTCGGGCGTGGCCGCCTCGGCGGCAGCCTGGTCACGTGCGTCCTGGGACATGGTCGGCTCCTTTCCTCACACCACTCCTCCTCGTCCACGCCGGCGGCATCACCCGGGACGACATCACCCCGTCGGCGGCGCCGCTGTCCCCGGGGGCGTCGTTTCGTGTCGTCCGAGTGTTGCGGTGCGGTGCGGTGCGGTGCGCTAAGTGGCGCGGCTGTCGTCCTTGGTCTCTGGCGGCGGCGGTGCCTGCCCGAACCGGGCGGCGCCGCGGCGCAGCCGCCGGGCCGCCTCTCCCATCTCCTGGAGGAGCCGGGACGCCACCTCGTCCATGGAGTTCCCGGGGGGTTCGGAACGGTCGCGGTCATGGTGGTGATCTTCATGGTGCTCCGGAGTCACGACGCGCGCCTACCCGGAAACCTTCCTGGCAGTCCTCCCGGTGCGCGCGGCCCCACCCCGCCCGCGGATGCCCCGTCCCGCGCGCTCATACAGACGGGCCCCGCGCCGGTCGCGCGGGGCGGGGAGGGTTCGGGAGCGGGTGATCAGGCGGGGGTGACGTGCTCTGCCTGGGGGCCCTTGGGGCCCTGCACGACGTCGAAGGCGACCTTCTGTCCCTCGTCGAGCTCTCGGTATCCCGCTGCGTCGATGGCCGAGTAGTGGACGAAGACGTCCGGGCCACCTCCGTCCTGAGCGATGAAGCCGAAGCCCTTCTCCGCGTTGAACCACTTGACGATGCCGGTAGCCATGTCGATCTCCTTCATGGGCGCGGAAGCATGTCCCACGCCGGGCGTGTTCCCGGAAAAGCCCGCTCCATGACTGTGATCCTCCGATGAAGCGCCGTCCTCAGCCGAGCGCCGCCAGCAGTTCGAGACAGGCCTGTTCGCAGGACCTGCACGCCTCGGCACAGACCCGGCAGTGCTCGTGCGTGTCGGCGTGGGCCGCGCACTCGTCACCGCAGGACTTGCAGGCGACGGCGCACGCCTGAAGGATCGCGGCGGTGATGTGGGCGTCGTACCCCGTGTGACGGGAGAGGACGGACGCGGTCGCGTTGCAGATGTCCGCGCAGTCCATGTCGGTACGGATGCACTTCGTCAGATCGCCCACCATGCCCTCGGACAGACAGGCGTCCGCGCAGGCGGTACACGCCTGGGCGCAGGCGATGCACTCCTCGATGCAGCGGGTGAGCTTGCCCTGGTCGATGCCGCCGAGATCGGCCGGGTACGTGGCGATCATGTCCCTCACGGTGCTGGACATCAGAGCTGGCCTCCTCACCCCGGAGCGCCGGCGGACCGGGACGGCCGCCTGTGAGCCCCCGGTACTCCCACCTAACCGCTTCCCGCCCGCCCCCGCGCGCGCAGGGGACCGCGAGGGGAGAAGCCCGCCGACGGCGGCCGGTCACCGTCCGCCGCGCCGGGTGTCGGCCGAGGCCGCACGGGTAGGCGCCGCAGCGACACCGAACAGCGACGAGCAGAGGTATGTCATGGGCACCCCGCCGACCGATCCCGTACCTCCCAGCCCCACTCCGGCACCGGGCCCGGGGCCCGGACCGCAGCCGGGACCTGTGCCCGGGCCGGTTCCCGCCCCGGGCGGGCCCGACCCGGTGCCTCCGGCGCCGCCGCAGCCCGAACCCGACCCGGAGCCGCCCCCCGCCCCTTCCCCCGAGCCGCACCCGGAGCCCGGCCCGCTGCCCGGTCCCGTACCGGCCCCGGAACCCGTGACCTGACGCGAGGGGGGGCGCGACCCCGAAGCCGGGTCGGCACGGAGGCCGGGGCGGCCCGAGGCCGGGTCGGCACGGAGGCCGGGGCGGCCCGAGGCCGGGTCAGCGCGGAGGCCGGGGCAGCGGCGCCGCCGTCGCTCGTACACCCGCCAACCAGTCGTCCACCAGCCGGATCTGACGCTCCGGCGGGTACTCCGCCGGAGCGAAGAGCGCCTGCACGACCAGCCCGAGGGCGAAGCTCTGGGCCGTCGCGGCCAGATCCTCGGGCGGCGTGTCGGCGGGGAGTTCGCCGCGCCGCTGGGCCTCCGCGACCTGTGCGGTCAGCCTGACCCGTGAGCGGCGGTAGCGCTCGGCGTGCTCGGCGGCGAGTTCGGGATCCGCCAGTGCGACGTCCCAGGAGGCCACCCAGATCCGGTTGGTCGCGGCGGCCTCGGGGGTGAGCGGCAGCACGTCGAGCATCAGGGCCCGCAGGGCGGCGGCGCCCTGCGCGGGGGCGTTGTGGCGCGGACGCTGCTCCGTCCGCTCGGCGAGCACCTCAAGGGCGGTGCGGACCAGGGCGCGCTTGTTCGGGAAGTAGTGGGTGAGCAGGCCGGTGGTCGCGCCCATCTCGCCCGCCACGGCGCGCAGGGTCAGGCCGCCGAAGCCGTGTTCGGCGAGAATGCGCCAGACGGCTTCCGAGACGTCGCGTCGGCGGGCTTCGTGATCTCCACGTGCGGGGGACATGTGACTATGCTACATAGCAAGCGTTTGGTACGTACGTCGGCCCGGGCGAGCCCGGCCCGACGCTCGAAGCGTCCACCCGACGCCCGCGTTCGACGCTCGACGCAGGACTCACCGCCCGCCGACTCCCGGAGCCGCCCCGATGTTCGCGATACGCCTGTCCGACACCCTCCCCGCCGAGCTCCGCCCGCTGGAACCGTGGCAGGCCGAGGAGTTCCTGGCCCACATGGACCGTGCCCGCGCCAACCTCGACGAGTTCATCCCCTTCGCCTCGCTCTCCACCGACCTGGCCTCGGCGCACGCCACGCTGCGGAAGTACGCCGATCAGGCGGCCGCCGACACCGCCCGGATCTACGGCATCTGGCTCGAAGGCACCCTGGTCGGCGGCGTGATGTTCGCGCGCTTCGACGTCCGGACCGGGAACTGCGAGGTCGGGGTCTGGGCCGAGCCCGCGGGCGAAGGACTCGGACTGATCTCCGCGGCCGTACGCCACCTGATCGAGTACGCGGTCGTCGAGCGCGGTATGCAGCGCGTCGAGTGGCTCACCAGCTCCGGCAACGCGCGCAGCCGGGCCGTCGCGCGGCGGGCGGGCATGCGCCTGGACGGGGTGCTCCGCTCGAAGCATCCGCACAACGGGATCCGCCACGACACGGAGGTCTGGTCCCTGCTGGCCGACGAGTGGCTGTCGTCGCCGGCGCGTTCCGGGACGGACGCGGGGCGGCGGGCGAGTGGACGAACGGCTCCCGCCGGCGGCTGATCGGGGCGAAGCTGGGTAATCGCGAGGCGGAGCGACGCCGAGTGAGCGAAGACCGCCCGGGGCGACCGGAGCCCCGGGCACTCGGTCTCGCGGAGGAGGCGATGTGTCATGGCCGGGACTCGTGGCATGGCCCGGGGCGCGCGCACCGCGGTGCAACAGGCCGCCCTGCTGGTGGGAGCCGTGTTCCTCGTGGTGGGAGTCCTGGGCTTCGTCCCCGGAGTGACCACCGACTACGACTCGCTCGCGTTCGCCGAGCATCACTCGCGGGCCGAGCTGCTGGGCATCTTCCAGGTGTCGGTCCTGCACAACCTGGTCCATCTGCTCTTCGGTGTCGCCGGAGTGCTCATGGCCCGCACGGCCCCCGGCGCCCGGAGGTATCTCATCGGGGGCGGTGTCGTCTACCTGGCCCTGTGGATCTACGGCCTCGTCATCGACCTCGGCAGCAAGGCGAACTTCGTCCCGGTCAACGAAGCCGACAACTGGCTCCACCTGGCCCTCGGGGCCGCGATGGTGGCGCTCGGTGTTCTGCTGACCCGCCGACGCGGAGCCGTATGACGCGGCAGCGTGCCCTCACGGTCGCACCGCCGGCCGAGGCCGTCAGCCGCAGCCGATGTCGGCCGCCGGTCGGCAGATGTGGGCGAACAGGCGGCGCAGCAGGGATTCCAGAAGGAGTCGTTCGGCGGCGGAGAGGGGAGCGAGGAGGTCGTCGTCCACGGCGGTGAGCTCGGCGCTGATCTCGGTCAGGGCCGATCGGCCCTCCGGGGTCAGGGCGACCTCGATCAGCCGCCGGTCCTCGGGGCGCTGGGCGCATGTGACGTAGCCCGCCTTGGCCAGGTCGTTGACGACCCGGGCGAGGTCGGTGGTGTGGATGTCGAGGCGGGCCGCCAGCTCGCTCTTCACCTGGGGCCCGTACGCGTCGAGCGCGGACAGGACCGTCGCGTGCCACAGGCGCAGACCGCGCCGGGCGAGGCGTTCCGCGAGCCGCGCCCGGGCGTCCTTGCCGGTGCGTGACATGACGTACGTACTGAGGGTCAGGAGGGTTCCGGACGTGGTGCTCATGCGGTCGGGAACACCTCCGGCGGGCGACCGGTGCCACGGCTCGCCGTGTCCTCGCCGAGGCCGAACGCGGCGCGCAGCGCCCGCACCGCGGCGGGGACGTCCTCGGCGCGGATCACCGCCGTGACCCCGGCCGCCGTCGAGGCGATCGCCAGGATGCGGGCGTCGGCCTGGGAGAGCGCTTCGGCGAAGGCGGCCGTCACGGCGGGCGCCGTACGCAGGCCCGTACCCGTGAGCGAAACGCCGGCCACCGTCTCGTCGCACTCCAGCGCGGCGCGGCCGGCACCGACGCTCAACACGTCGAGCGCACGGGCGGCATCGCGGCGGGCCAGTACGAAGGAGAGGTCGGTGAGGCCCGGGGCGCCGCGCGAAGGCCCGAGGCGCAGCATCTCGGGGCGCACTCCCGCTTCCCCGAGCCGCTGCACCAGACCGGCGATGTCGACCGGCTTGCCCGGGAACCCGATGACGGTGAGGTGTGCCAAGGACGTGTCGTACCTGATGTCCGAGACGATCGGGCGCTCCACGGTTCCCCCTTCCCTCGCACCACGGTGGACGACCCGGCGGCGCGGCGCCCCCGGGTGGCCGGTCAGGCGGTTCGCCAGGAGCTCTGGCTGAAGGCTCATGAGACGGCGGGCACCTTCCCGTTCGCGTGCGCGGGCATCCTCCGCGCCCCGGCGACCAGCCCCGTCGCCAGACAGCAGGCGACCACGGCGACCGCCACCGGCGCCCACGGCCCCCAGCGGTCGAGCGCCGCCCCGGCCAGCGGGTTGGCGGCCGCCGACGCCGCCGTCGTGGCGGTGGCGATCCACCCGAACGCCTCACCACGACGGGCCGGCCCCGCGCTGTCCGCGACATGGTCGTAGAGGGCGGCGAGAGCGGGCGGGATCGCCATGCCGCCCACGGCGAGCGCCGCGGCCACCGCCCAGGGACTGCCGCCGGTCAGCGGCGTGGCCAGGGCGGGCAGGAGCAGGGCCACCCCCGCGGCCACGAGCAGCAGACGCCGGCGCAGGTTCACCGCGCCGTCGAGCCAGAGCGTGGCGGCGAGGCCCCCAGCCGCCGACCCGGCCGCCCAGACACCGGTGAGGACACCGCCGAGGGCGGGGCTGCCGCGCTGGTGCGACCACGAGACCAGCACGAAGTCGATGATCGCGAAGCCCGAGATGAGCGCGGTCACGGCGGCGACGGAACGGACGACCGCCGGGTCACGGAGCAGCGAACCCTCCGACGCGCCTTCGTCGGCCGCCTCGGTCACGGCCGGCGCGTCGACCCCCGCCCGGCGTACGGCCGCGGCCAGGCCGAACCCGCCCACGGCGGCGAGCGCCCCGCAGAAGGCCACCGCGCCGCGGGCCCCCACGCCGGCGATGGCGAGGGACGCGGCGCCGGGACCGGTGACCAGGACCAGCTCGTTGACCGTGGCCTGCAGGGTGAACGCGCGCCGCCGCAGCCCCCCTTGGGCGAGCTGGGCGACCTTGGCCCGGGAGACCTGGGTCGACGGCGGACATGCCAGGCCGACGAGGAAGGCGGCTCCGGCGAGCGGCTCCCAGCCCGCCCGCGCCGGCACGGCCGCGAGGGCGGCCACCCCCGCCCCGTACACCACCGACGTCCACATCAGCACGCGGGCGGCGGGCCGCCGGTCGACGGTCCGGCCCCGGAGCGGCGCGGTGAGCCCCTGGCCGAGGACGAGCGCGCCGGAGACCAGCCCGGCGGTGGCGTACGAGCCGGTGATGTCGGCCGCGACGACCAGGAGCGCCACCAGGGTCGCGGAGAGATGGAGACGGCCGACGAGGCTCCAGCCGAGCAGCGACAGCAGACCGGGGGCCGCGGCGAGCTCCTTGAGGGAGTTCGCCGCGGCCGGTGCGCCCGTGGTCGGAGCGCTCATGACCGCAGGGCTCCGCGGCGGCGCTGCCAGTCGGTGACGCCGTCGCACCAGGCGTCGAGTTCGGCCTGGAAGAGGGCCGCGTAGTGGTCGACGAGCTCCTGCCCGAGGAGACGGGCGGGAAGCTTCGACGTGGTGAACCGCTCCAGCGCCTGCCAGGGCGTGGTCGCCAGCCCGCCGGTCCGCTCGCCCGCCTCGGGCAGCGGAAGCCCGTCCTCGATGCCGGACAGGCCGGCGGCGAGGAGCGCCGCCACGGCGAGGTGGGGCTGCGCGTCGGCACCGGGGAAACGGCACTCGAGCCGCAGCGACGGCCCGCTGCCGGCCAGCCGCACGGAGGCGGTCCGGTCGTCCACGCCCCACCGGACCTCGGTGGGCGCGAAGTCGCCCGTCCGCAGCCGTACGTACGAGTTGACCGTCGGCGCCCACACCGGGGTCAGGTCGCCGGCGGCCCGCAGCACCCCGGCGAGGAAGGAGGCGAGCAGCGGGCTCGGCCGGCGCGGATCTCCCTCCGCCGGGCCGAGGTTGCGGCCGTCGGCATCGTTGAGGGAGAGATGGACATGGCACGAACTGCCCTGCCCCGGGCCCTCGGCGGCCAGGTAGGACGCCGTGACGCCGTGCCGGGCCGCCGTCTGCCGGACGAGTGTCTGCTGCACCATGGCGTCGTCGCAGGCGGCCAGGGCGTCGCGGTGCCGCAGCACCACCTCGTACTGGCCGGGGTGGCACTCGGCGCGCGCCGACTCCACGCCCAGAGCCGCCTCGTGGAGGGTGGCGCGCAGGTCGCGCAGGAGCGGGGCGAGGGGCTCCGTACCGCCCAGGGCGTAGTCGATGCCGTGGGAGGTGAGCGGGGCGCCGTCGGCGTCGTAGAAGGTGACCTCGTGCTCCAGGCCCACGGACGGCACGATGCCGAGCTCCTCGGCGGCGGCCAGCCGCTCGCGCAGCACGGTCCGGGGCGCGACCGGCACCGGGGCACCGTCCGGCCAGACCGCGTCGCAGACCACGTACCAGCTGCCGTCCTCGCCGGGCTGCGGCAGCAGCGTCGCCGCGTCGGGACGCAGCACGAGGTCGGAGAAGGTGTCGTAGTAGCGCTGGAGTTCGGGCGCGGTGGACGTCGCGCGGTCCACCGTCCAGGCGTAGAGGTAGGTGCAGGCGCCGTAGCCGTCGTCGAGCACCGACCCGAGGGCGAAGTCGCCGTCCAGGTCGACGGCCGCGAAGCGGGCGTGCGGGTCGGGCGCGAGGAGCGTGAGCCGGCGCGGGCCCCGGGCGGCGAGCTCCGCCCGGAGCCGGGAGCCCGCCTCCGCGCGGGCCGCGAGGGTACGCGGCCCGGCGGGGCGCTTCCAGAAGGCGTCGGAGGTCACCGGGATCACCAGGCGCCTTCCGGGTCCGGCGCGTGCAGGGGGTTGGGAACGCGGCCGAAGCGGACGTCGAACTCCTCGTCCCGGTCGACGCGTTCGAAGCCCTCACCCGCGAGGTGCTCGCGGTTGAGGCAGACCCGCTCGACGTCGGGGGCGAACAGGTCCAGGTCCGGATAGCGCTTGGCGTCCTCGGGGAAGCGGTCGGCGTGGGCGCGGATGATCTCACGGACCTGCTCCCACATCGCGGCGCGCGGGTAGCCGAAGTCGTCGTGGGCGATCTCCGCGAGGAAGCGGATCTGGCCGGAGAAGACGGACGAGAACAGCGACTGTGCCATGAGCGGCGCGGGCCAGCGCAGCATGTCCTTGCGGGCTTCCTCGCCCAGCGTGTCGTGGATCGGGAGGTCGCTGTCGACGAGGTCGACGCCCTGCGCGAAGTCCTTGATCATCACACGGAGCGGACGGCCGTCCGGGTCGGTGATGAGGATGAGGTTCTGGCTGTGCGGGCAGAACGCGACCCCGTACCGGTAGAGCCAGTGCAGCAGCGGCGTGAGGATGAGGTCGTAGAGCTTGCCGAACCACGCCTCGGGCGTCATGCCGGACGTACGGATCAGATGGGCGACGACGCTCTCCCCCTCCTGGTCGCGGTAGGGGAGCGTGGCCAGGGAGATCGCCCGCTCGTCCGCGCCGACGCGGGTGCGCAGCGGCTCGCGCCACAGCACGCCGAGCGTCTCGTGGAAGCGGTACGGCAGATCGGGGAGCGAGCCGAAGAGCGGGTGCCGGACCGAGACCGCCGCCACCTCGCCGAGGAGGTCGAAGCGGTACTCGTCGCGCAGCAGTTCGTCGTTCTCGTGGATCGACAGCAGCCATTCGGTGACGGCCGGGCCGGCCAGCGTGGCGGCGGAGTTGAGGCCCCGGTAGACGAGGGTGTTCCGCACCGAACAGGCCGTCTTCACGTCCCGCCGCGTGGGGTGGGTGACGTTCGCGAGCGTACGGACGGTCTGGTGCGGCACGTACGCGTCGGTCGAGTCGCCGAGGAGGACGATGCGGCCGGTGGCGATCTCGGCGGCGTAGAGGGTGCCGATGATCTCGTCCCACTGCCAGGGGTGGATCGGCATCCACACGAAGTCGGCCGGGTCCCCGCCGGTCGCGGTGACGCGCTCGGTGAACGCGTCACGCGTCCGCTCGTCGAGCTCCTCGGCGAGCAGCGTGTTCTCGTCCAGGCCGGGCACGGACCGGAAACTGGCGAGATCGCGGTGGACGGCCGCCCAGCGCACCGGGAAGGGGGTGCGTGCCTCGGGGGCGAGCCGCTCCCGGTCGGCGGCGGAGAAGCCCACCCGGCCCTTGTTGACGACGATGCGCGGGTGGCCGGTGAGGTGGCCGTCGGCGCGGTCGTAGGGGAGGGCGGCCAGTTCGGCGGCGGTGATCGGCGTGGCCAGGCGCAGCGCCTCGTTGGAGACGGTCGCGGTCAGCTCGCTCAGGACGTCGGCGAGCCGCATCCCGGCGAGGCCGAGGACGGCGCGGGCGTCGGTGACGAGGATCCGGGGGTCGTCGGCCGGTGCGACGGCGCCGTCGGCGGTGTGGCGGGTGGCGGTGCCGGGCGTGACGACCCAGCAGCGGAAGGCGCCGTGGCGGGCGCGGAAACGATACGTCACACCGTCGGCGAGATCGAGGCGCCAGGCCGGCTCGGTGCCCTCCGAGACGGGCTCGGGGTCGGCGACCGGCTCGAAGAGGTACTCGTAGGAGAGTTCGCCGAGCATCTTCTCGGTGATCAGGGTGCCGGCCCGTCGCCAGGCAAGCGCGCGGTCCCGCGGGGATATCTGCTCGGTCACGAACGTCCTCCGGTGCTGGTGGTGGTGAGTTCGGCATCGTGGCCCGGTGCGGCGAGACCGCCGAGGCCGAAGGTGGTGAAGGCGGTGCGCTCGGGCAGGAGATAGGTCTCCTCGCCGGTGAGCGAGTTGAGGATCACGGCGGACCGCCAGGCCGCGAGCCCGAGGTCGGGGGTGCCGACGCCGTGCGTGTGCCGCTCGGCGTTCTGGACGTAGACGGACCCGCCGATCTCCGGGGCGAGCCGCAGCCGCTGCTGCTCGTCGACCTCCGGCCGGCCGGCCGCGTCGCGCACGATGTACGGCCGCAGGGCGGCGAGCAGACCGTCGACGGGCCGCTCGCGGTAGCCGGTGGCGAGGACGACGGCGTTCGTGACGAGCCGGCCGCGCGCCTGCTGGTCCCCGTGCTCGACGTCCAGTTCGATCCGGTCGCCGACGCGGGTGGCCCGCTGGACGGCCACTCCGGGGGTGAGGGTGACGTCGGGCCAGGTGCCGTCCAGGCCGCGGCGGTACAGCTCGTCGTGGATGTCACCGAGCGTGTCGCCGCTGACGCCCTTGTACAGCTGCCACTGACTGGGCAGCAGCCGGTCGCGGGTGGCCTCCGGCAGGTTGTGGAAGTAGCGGGTGTAGTCCGGGGTGAACTGCTCCAGACCGATCTTGCTGTACTCCATCGGCGCGAAGGCCGGGGTGCGCGCGAGCCACGTCAGGCCCTCCTGGCCTTCCGGGCGGGCGCGCAGCAGGTCGAGCAGGACCTCCGCGCCGGACTGCCCGGAGCCGACGACGGTCACATGACGGGCGGCAAGCAGCCGGTCCCGGTGGGCCAGGTAGTCGGCCGAGTGCAGGACGAGCGTCCCCGGGTCGTCGGCGAGCGCCCGCAGGGGCTCCGGCACGTGCGGGGCGGTACCGATGCCGAGCGCGAGGTTCCGGGCGTACGTGCGGCCGACGGCCTGCGCGTCACCCTCCGCGTCGAGACGGGTGAAGTCGACGGCGAACGCGTCCTGTCCGGCGTCCCAGCGGACGGTGTCGACCTGGTGGCCGAAGTGCACGGACGGCAGCTCCCGGCTGGCCCAGCGGCAGTAGTGGTCGTACTCGGCGCGGTGGATGTGGAACTGCTCGGCGAAGTAGAACGGGAACAGACGCCGCCGCGTCTTGACGTAGTTCAGGAACGACCAGCGGCTCGTCGGCTCGACCAGGCTCACCAGGTCGGCGAGGAACGGGACCTGGAGGGTGGCGCCCTCGATGAGGAGGCCGGGGTGCCAGTGGAACGAGGGGCGCTGCTCGTAGAACGCGCTGCGCAGTCCCGGTACGCCGTCGGCCAGGGCGGCGAGCGACAGGTTGAACGGTCCTGTCCCCACCCCCAGGAGATCGAGGGGCTCTTCGGCGGGTGCGGGCGTCATCGGGGTCCTCCGGTGGGGCGGGCGTCGGCAGCGAGCGTGACGGTGCCGGAGCCGGTGGCTGCGGCGGCCGCTGCGGTCTCGGTATCGGTCTCGGCCTGAGTCGTGGTCGGTGTCTCGGTCCGGGTCTCGGTCTGGGGACGGTGGGGGGTGGCGGTGTCGGCGGCCTCGGGGCGGTGGGGGGTGGCGGTGTCGGTGGCGTCGGCGGCCTCGGGCCGGTGGTGGCCGGCGGTGTCGGTGACGAGCTTGAGCAGGCCGGCGAGGTCGGCGGCGCGGGTGCGCGGGTGCAGCAGGGTGGCCTTGAGCCACAGACGCGGGGTGCCGTCCGCGTCCGCCGCCCTCGCGCGGCCGAGCACGGCCCGTCCGGCGGCCAGCAGGTCGCGCCGGACCGCCGCGACGAGCGCGTCACCCTGTTCGTCTGAGAGCGCGTCCGCGGCCGCGGGCCGGAAGAGTACGGTGCTGATGCCGATGTCCCCGGGGCGCCTGCGCAGCGCGGGATCGGCGTCGACGGCCGCCGCGAACTCCTCCGCCGTACGGACGCAGTGCTCGACGAGCGAGCCGAGCCCCTGGCGGCCGAGCGACTGGAGCGTCGCCGCGATCTTGAGGGCGTCGGGTCGTCGGGAGGTACGGATCGACCGGCCGAGCAGGTCGGGCAGCCCGGCCTCGGTGTCGTCGTCGGCGTTCAGATAGTCGGCGCGCAGGGAGAGCGCGTCGAGGGCGGCGGTGTCGGCGACGGCGAGGACTCCGGCGGCCACGGGCTGCCAGCCCAGCTTGTGCAGGTCGAAGGTGACGGAGACGGCGGCGTCGAGGCCCTCGAGGCGCGGAGCGAGCCGGTCGCTGAACAGCAGGGGGCCGCCGTAGGCGGCGTCCACATGGAGTTCGGCGCCGTGGCACGCCGCGACCTGGGCGATCTCGGGAAGCGGGTCGATGAGTCCTTCGTCGGTGGTGCCGGCGGTGGCGACGACCAGGGCGGGCCCTCGGCCCAGTTCGGCCAGGGCGCGGTCGAGCGCGGCCGGCACGATGCGGCCCGCGCGGCACTCGACGACGACCGGGGTGGGAAGCCCCAGCATCCAGGCGGCCCGGTGCACGCTGTGGTGGGCGTTGGCTCCGGTCAGGACCTGGAGCGGACGGGCGCCGACGGCCCGCGCCCGCTCCCGGGCGAGCAGCAGGGCGACGAGGTTGGACTCCGTACCCCCGCTGGTGATCAGCGCGTCGGGGGCCGGGGCGGCCGGGTAGACGAGCGCGGCCAGAGCCTCGGTGGTGCGCTGTTCGAGGACCGCGGCGGCGGGCGCCTGGTCCCAGGAGTCCATCGAGGGGTTGAGCGCCGAGGCGGCGAGGTCCGCCGCGACCGCGACGGCGAGCGGCGGGCAGTGCAGATGGGCGACGCAGGACGGGTCGGACGGGTCGGCGGCCCCGGCTGCGACCGCGCGGACCAGGCCGCCGAGCGCGGCCTCGGCGCCGATCCCCTCGTCGGGCAGGACCGGCCCGCAGGCGGCGGCCATGGCGTCGGCGACCGCGTCGGGCCCGCCCGCGGGCAGCGGCCCGCTGCGGACGGTCGCGCCCTCGGCCAGAGCGCCGAGCACCGTCCACGTCAACGAGCGCAGGACGTGCGGTCCTTCGTGCCCGCCGGCGACGGCGGTCTCGATGTCCCGGGGCTGACGGGGCTCCGGGGCGCCGCCGGCGCCCTCGGTCGGACGGAGGAGTGTCACGCCGCACGCTCCACGGTCTCCACGGCCGCGCCCAGCCGGCCCAGGACGGAGTCGGCCTGGTCGTCGGTGAGGACGAGCGGCGGCAGGAGGCGTACGACGGTGTCCTCGCGGCCTCCGAGCTCCAGCATCAGGCCGTTGTCCAGGCACGCGGCACGCAGGGCCCGGGCGAAGCCGGGGTCGGCGGGCAGGGACCCGAGGCGGTCCGGCCGGCCGTCCGGGTCGACCACCTCGATCCCGATCATCAGCCCCCGGCCCCGGACCTCGCCGAGGACCGGGTGGACGCGGGCGATCTCGCGCAGTCCGTGACGGATCCGCTCGCCCAGCTTCTCCGCCCGCTCGGCGAGCTGCTCTTCGGCGACGGTGCGCAGGGTGATCTCCCCGGCGATCATGGCGAGGGTGTTCCCCCGGAAGGTGCCGGTGTGGTCACCCGGCCGCCAGGTGTCGAGATCGGGGCGGTAGGCGATGAGGGCGAGGGGCAGTCCGCCGCCGACCGCCTTGGACGTGACGAGGATGTCCGGTGTGACGCCGGCCCGTTCGCAGGCCCAGAAGTGGCCGGTGCGGCCGATCCCGGTCTGGATCTCGTCGATGATCAGCACGACGCCGTGCTCGGCGGTGATGCGGCGGATCTCCCGGAGCCAGTGGTCCGGCCCCTCGACGACGCCGCCCTCGCCCTGGACGACCTCGAGGATGACGGCGGCGGGTGTGGCCACACCGCTGCTCGGGTCGGTGAGGTAGCTCTCCAGAAGGCGGGCGGAGAGCTCCCCGGCCTGCTCGGCCCCCACGCCGAACGGGCAGCGATAGCCGTACGGGTAGGGCAGCCGGGTGACCGGCAGCGAGTCGGCCGGCCCGGGGGTCCGCATCCGGGCGGGCCCGGAGACGGCCGAGGCGCCGAGCGTCATGCCGTGGTACGCGCCGGTGAAGGCGACGATCCCGTGCCGCCCTGTGGCGTGCTGGGCGAGTTTGAGGGCGGCCTCGACGGCGTCGGTGCCGGCCGGGCTGCAGAAGTGCAGACGGGCGTCGTCACGCAGGGTGCCGGGCAGCCTGCGCAGCAACTCAGCGCTGAACTCGTCCTTCTGAGGGGTGATCATGTCCAGCGTGTGGAGCGGCGCGCCCGAGGTGAGGGCGGACTGGAGAGCGGCGACGACCTCGGGGTGGTTGTGGCCCAGGGCGAGGGTTCCCGCACCGGAGAGGCAGTCGAGATAAGTGCGGCCGTCCGCACCGGTGACGACCGCTCCGTCGGCGGCAACGGGTGCCACGGGCAGATTGCGGGCATAGGTGCGGGCGGAGGACTCGCGAAGCGCCTGACGTTCCAGGAGCTGAGCACGCAGCATGGCGAAGTGCCCTTCGGTCGTGGTGCCTTGGTCGTACGTGTGACGGCATGACGGACACCGGCCAGTGGTGAGCCCTGGTCGGTTCAACGGTTAGGTTAGCCTAACCTTGCTGTCACGCAAAGGGGTTCCCGGGCATGACCGAAAACGGCAGCTCCGAAGAACTGCCGTTTGGGTCCCGCTAGTTGAATCTTGAAAAGCCCGAGGGGTCAGGCATCGGCGGACGCCACCCTTCGGCGATGGCGGCCGAGCGGTACGACGAGGGGAGCGCCGCACTCCTCGTCGTACCGCACCCGCGCCTCCAGGTCGAAGACCTCGCGCAACAGGTCTTCCGACAGCACGTCGGCCGGCGTCCCCTGCGCCACGATCCGGCCCTCCTTCATCGCCACGAGGCGGTCGGCGTAGCGCGCGGCGAGCGAGAGCTCGTGTAGCACCATCACCACCGTCCGGCCGGTGTCCTGGTGCAACTCCCGCACCAGGTCCAGGACATCGATCTGATGGGCCAGGTCGAGGTGGTTGGTCGGCTCGTCGAGCAGCAGGATCTCGGTGTTCTGCGCCAGCGCCATGGCGATCCAGGCGCGCTGCCGCTGGCCGCCCGACAGCTCGTCCAGGGTGCGCTCGGCCAGGTCGTACGTCCCGGTGCTGCGCAGGGCCTGTTCCACGGCGGCCTCGTCGTCGGAGGACCAGCGGCGGTACCAGCTCTGATGCGGGTGCCGGCCACGCGCCACCAGGTCGGCCACCGTGATGCCCTCCGGCGCCTCGGGCGACTGGGGCAACAGGCCGACGGTTCCGGCGACGCGTCGGGTCGGCAGGGTGTGTACGGGGCTGCCGTCCAGGAGGACGTGCCCGCTCTTGGGTCGCAGCAGCCGTCCGAAGGAGCGCAACAGGGTCGATTTGCCGCAGCCGTTCGGCCCGATCACGGCGGTCACGGACCCGTCGGGGATGTCGAGGTCCAGGTCATGGACGACCGTGCGCTCCCCGTAGGCCAGGGACAGCTTCTCGGCCCGCAGACGCACCTTGGCCGTCGATGCGGTCGATGCCGTCGGTGTCGGTGTCGGTGTCGGTGCCGTCTGCGGCCGGATCGTCGGAACCGTCCGGCCGGTCCGGCCGCTCTGGCTCGTCTGGCTCGTCTCCGTCATGAATTCCGGGCCTTTCCGCTCCGAACGAGCAGGTAGAGCAGGTAGGGGGCGCCGAGGGCGGCGGTGAGGATGCCCACGGGAAGCTCGATCCTCCCGAAGGCGGTACGTCCCAGCACGTCCGCCCAGACGGTGACGGCGGCGCCGAGCATCGTCGAGGCGAGCAGCGGAGGTGTGCCGGTGCGCACCAGCCGGACCGCGAGCTGGGGGCAGGCGAGGGCCACGAAGGCCACCGGTCCCGCGGCGGCGGTCGCGGTCGCGGTGAGCAGGACGGCGATGAGCAGCAGGGCGGCCCGGCTGGTGTTCATCCGTACGCCCAGACCACGTGCCGTGTCCTCGTCGAAGTTCAGCGCCCCGAAGGGGAAGGAGAGGACGAGGGCGACGGGCAGCAGGAACGCGAGCGCCCAGCCGACGGCCCGGGCGTTGTCCCATGTGCTGGCGTTGAGGCTGCCGGTGAGCCAGAGGATCGCGCGGCCCGCGTCCACGATCGAGGCCTTGACGAGCAGCCAGGAGATCACACTGGACAGGATGGCCTGCACGCCCACGCCCACCAGCAGCATCCGGTAGCCGGAGAGCCCCCGCCGCACCGCCAGGAGGTAGACGATCGCGGCGGCGAGCAGCCCGCCGCCGATGGACGCGGCGGGGACGCCGATCTCGGCGAGCGGGCCGCTGACGCTGCCGTACTCCCCGCCGAGGACGATGACGGCCACCGCGCCCGTGCCCGCGCCCGCCGTCACACCCAGGATGTCCGGGCTGGCGAGCGGGTTGCGGGCGACTCCCTGCACCAGGGCGCCCGCGAGTCCGAGGGCGGCCCCGACGAACGCGCCCGTGGCGGCCCGGGGGAGGCGGAAGTCGAGGACGACCAGGCGGTCCGCGTCATCGCCGCCGCCGAAGAGGACCCGGACGACGTCCGGCAGCGGGATGGCGAAGTCGCCGCGGGCCGTGCTGATGACGACGGCCGCGAAGAGCGCGACCGCGGCGGCCAGCGGTACGAGGACCGTGCGCGGCCGCCACACGCCGGAGGCCGGGCCGACCCGGAACGGCCTGCGCCCCGGCACGACCGGCCCGCGCCTTTCGGTCCGTACCCCGGGCGTGGTGTCCTCGCCGCTCGTCCCGGTGTCCACTGTCGATTTCACTGTCACAGTCGCACCGGCTTCCTGCGGCGTACGAGGGAGATGAAGAGTGGTGCGCCGATGAAGGCGAGCATGATGCCGACGGGGAGCTCGCCGGGCCGGGCCACCAGGCGGCCCAGGATGTCCGCGCCCAGCATCAGGATCGCGCCGAGCAGCGCCGCGTACCCCAGCACCCAGCGGTAGTCGGGGCCGGTGAAGGATCTGCCGATGTGAGTGGCCATCAGCCCCACGAAGCCGATCGGCCCGCAGGCGGCGACGGCGACACCGGTGAGGAGGGTGATCGCCGCCATGCCGGTGAACCGGGTCAGACCGATGCGTACGCCGAGCGCCCTGGCCACGTCCTCGCCGAGGGAGAGGGCGTTCAGGCCGGGGGCGTTGACGGCGGCGAGCAGCAGACCGACCGCGACGAACGGCAGCATCTGGAAGGTGAGTTCCAGGGTCCGGCCGCTCACCGAGCCCACGGTCCAGAACCGGTAGACGTCCAGTGCCTGTTGATCGAAGATGACGACGCCCGCCGTCAGCGCGGTGAAGAGCGCGTGGACGGCGGCGCCGGCCAGGGCCAGGGTCACGGGGGTCGCGCCACCCTTGGAGAAGGTGCTGACCAGGTAGACGACGACGCTGGCGAGCATCGCCCCCAGGAAGCCGAACCAGACATACCCGTACAGGGTGGTGACACCGAGCAGGAAGATGCCGCCGGTCACGAACAGTCCCGCGCCGGCGCTGACGCCGAGGAGGACGGGATCGGCGATCGGGTTGCGGGTGTGGCCCTGCATGAGGGCGCCGGCGACACCGAGCGCGACGCCGGCGGTGACGGCGAGCGCCGTGCGGGGCAGCCGCAGGTTGCGCACGATGACGTCACCCTCGGTCCCGGAGGGGTTCCACACGCCGTGCCATACCTGCGCCAACGTCAGTGACTTCGTACCGAACACGATGCTCAGGACGACGACGACCACGAGCAGTGCCGCCAGGACGAGGATGCCCGTCCAGCGTCTGCGTGCGCGTTCCGCCTTCGCGGCCGGTTGCCGCGCGGACCTCTCCCGAGGTGGCGCTGATAGCGCTTGTGTCACGATCTCCTCCGAACTGCCCCGCCGTAAGTTAGGCGAGCCTATCCTTACAGCTGCACCCCCCGTGAGAGAAGGGAACCACCTGATGAGAGCCCGTTGGCTCAGCCGCTTCGGACGTACCGTCGGAGCCGCCGCCGTCACCGCAGGACTGCTCGCCACCGCCGCCTGCGGTACCGGCTCCGACACGAAGGACGACACGAAGGCCGGTGAGGCCCCCGCCGCCTCGGACTCCGCTTTCCCCCGCACCGTCGAACACGCCATGGGCAAGACCGAGGTGAAGAAGGCGCCCAAGCGTATCGTCGCCCTCGACATGACCTTCGTCGACGCCACCCTCGCGCTCAAGGGCGAGGTGGTCGGCTACACGACCATCGCGAGCAGCGGCAGTTCCCTCCCTTCCTACTTCGGCGCCGACACCAAGACGTACGCCGCGAACGCCAAGCCGGTCGGCACCCTCGAGGAGCCGAGCCTGGAGAAGATCATCCAGCTCAAGCCGGATCTCATCCTCTCCGCGAAGGTGCGCCACGAGAAGCTGTACAAGCAGCTGAGCGCCATCGCCCCGACCGTCTTCTCCGAGACCACCGGCGGCACGTGGAAGGACAACCTGCGCCTCGTCGGCAAGGCGATGGGTCAGGAGAAGGCCGCCGACGAGCGGATCGCGGCCTTCGAGAAGCGCGCCAAGGCCATCGGCGACAGCGTGCGCAAGGCGAAGGGCGCCAACCCCACGGTCTCCGTGGTGCGCTTCGTGGACGGCCCCACGCGCATCTACAAGGAGGACACCTACATCGGCGTGATCGTCAAGGACCTCGGCTTCGGCAAGCCCGCCGCGGCAACCGGCACCGGCTTCAACACCGAGGTGTCGGACGAGGAGATCGCGAAGATGGACGCGGACGACATCTTCATCTCGCTCTACGCCGACGAGGCCGGCCTCTCCAAGCAGACCAAGGAGAAGTTCGAGGCCAACCCGCTGTGGAAGCAGCTGAAGGGTGCCAAGCACGAGGTCGACGACAAGATCTGGATGAGCGCGGTGGGCCTGTACGGCGCCAACTCCGTTCTCGACGACATCGCCAAGACCTACAAGGTCGACCCGGCGAAGGCGTGACCGCTCGACCGTGAGGGGGGGGGGGCCCCCGGGGGGGGGGGGGCCCCCCCCGCCCGGGCGGGGGGCGGGGGGGGGGGGAGAGCGGGGGGGGGGGGAAGAGGGTTAAAAAGCAAGGGGGGGTATA
>NZ_JBEXOT010000071.1:0-21001 GCF_040611675.1 Streptomyces sp. NPDC006551 | reverse complement strand
CGCGCCGGGCCTGCGCCGCCCTCCCCCCCCCCCCCCCCCCGGCCACTTCGGTCAACGGCTCACCGGATCACATTCCGGCGATCAGCTTCTCCACCCGGTCGTCGACCGACCGGAAGGGGTCCTTGCACAACACCGTCCGCTGCGCCTGGTCGTTGAGCTTGAGGTGGACCCAGTCGACGGTGAAGTCCCGCCGCTGCTCCTGGGCGCGGCGGATGAAGTCGCCGCGCAACCGCGCCCTGGTGGTCTGCGGGGGCACGGACTTGCCCTCGAAGATCTTCAGGTCGTTGCAGATCCGGGCGGCCTGGCCCTTCTTCTCCAGGAGGTAGTAGAGCCCGCGCCGACGGTGGATGTCGTGGTAAGCGAGGTCTATCTGGGCGACCCGGGGGTGCGACATGGTCATGTTGTTCTTGGCCCGGTACCGCTCGATGAGCTTGTACTTCATGACCCAGTCGATCTCGGTGCCGATACGGTCGAGGTCCTCGGCCTCGATGGCGTCCAGGGTCCGGCCCCAGAGCTCCAGGACCTGCGCGACCGTACCCGTACGGATGCCGCGGCGGTCGACGAAGTCCGCGGCCTTCTCGTAGTACTCGCGCTGGACCTCCAGGGCGGAGGCCTCACGGCCGCTGGCGAGGCGGACCTTGCGCTGGCCGGTGATGTCGTGGCTGACCTCGCGGATCGCCCGGATGGGGTTCTCCAGCGTCAGGTCACGCATGACCGTGCCCGCCTCGATCATGCGCAGAACGAGGTCGGTGGCACCGACCTTGAGGAGCATGGTCGTCTCGGACATGTTCGAGTCACCGACGATGACGTGGAGGCGGCGGTAGCGCTCGGCGTCCGCGTGCGGTTCGTCGCGGGTGTTGATGATGGGCCGGGAGCGGGTGGTCGCCGAGCTGACGCCCTCCCAGATGTGCTCGGCGCGCTGCGAGACGCAGTAGACCGCGCCGCGCGGGGTCTGCAGCACCTTTCCGGCGCCGCAGATGAGCTGTCGCGTGACCAGGAACGGAATGAGGATGTCCGCGAGCCGGGAGAACTCTCCGTGGCGGGCGACGAGATAGTTCTCGTGGCAGCCGTAGGAGTTTCCCGCCGAGTCGGTGTTGTTCTTGAAGAGATAGACGTCGCCGGCGATTCCCTCCTCATGCAGGCGGCGTTCGGCGTCGACGAGCAGGCCTTCGAGAATGCGCTCGCCGGCCTTGTCGTGCGTGACCAGTTCGGTCACGTTGTCGCATTCGGGCGTTGCATATTCCGGATGCGAACCCACGTCGAGGTACAGGCGGGCGCCGTTCCGCAGGAAGACATTGCTGCTGCGGCCCCATGACACGACACGGCGGAAGAGGTAGCGCGCCACTTCGTCAGGAGACAGTCGGCGCTGTCCCCTGAACGTGCACGTGACGCCGTACTCGTTCTCCAGCCCGAAAATGCGGCGGTCCATGTCTGAACATTACGCCTGATGGCCTGAGCTGAAACCGGGTTGGGCGGCCCCGTTTCGATCATTTTCCGATGAGTGCGTGTTCTTTTCGGTGTGGCCGGGGTCGGCGCTTCCGGCGCTGACGGCGTGTCGCACACCGGGCCCGGGGACGGTGAGGACTCTTCCGGTGGCGAGCAGGACCAGCAGGGCCACGAGACCGCCGGCACCGGCCACGGCGAAGCCCGCGGTGGTCCCGGCGAGTTCGACGGCGGGCCCCGCGACGGCCGAGCCGAGGGCCGCCCCGACGCCGAAGGTGGTGACGAGCCAGGAGAACGCCTCGGTGACGGTACCGCTGGGCGCGTGCCGGTCGACCACGATGAAGCCGCAGGCCAGCGCCGGAGCCAGGAAGACCCCGGAGAGCGCGGCGAGCCCCGTCATCGGGACGACACCGGGCGTGAGCATCAGCGGCAGGTATCCCAGCGCGAGCAGGCCGACGAGGACGCGCAGCCGCTTCTCGGGGGCGCCGGCCCACTGGCGGGCACCGTAGAAGACGCCGCCGACGAGGGCGCCGAGGCCCAGGGCGGCCATGATCCAGCCGTAGGCGGACGCGTTGCCCCGGTCGTCGGCGTAGGCGAGACCGGCGACGGTGATGGAGCCGAGCGCGAGTCCGACGAAGAAGAACGAGCCGAGCAGGGCGAGCAGGCCGGGCGAGCGCAGGGCGCCTAGCCAGTGTGCCTCACGTGGATCCGAGCGCCACGCGCGCGAGGGCTCCGACAGGACGACGGACAGGGCGCCGAGGACACCGAGGACGTTGATGACCAGGAGGGCGGCGGCCGGCGACCACAGCGCGACGAACAGGGTCACGAGGAGGGGGCCGACGGTGAACATGACCTCCTGGGCGACGGCGTCCAGGGCGTAGGCCCGGTGGACCCGGTCCTCGCGGCCCAGGACGCTCGGCCACAGGGCCCGCAGCCCGCCTTCGAGGGGCGGCGTGAAGAGCCCCGCGACGACGATCGCGGCGTAGGCGAGGGCGATGTTGCCGATCCCCGCCAGGGCGAGGACCGCCATGCCGAGGGCGGAGACGATCGCGGCGGGCAGCTGCACGCGCGGCTGCCCCTTCAGGTCGACCGCGCGGCCGAGGAGGGGCTGGCCCACGGCGGTGGCGATGCCGTAGGCCGCGACGAGCCCTCCGGCGAGGCTGTAGCTGCCGCCTTCGGCGCGGGTGAAGACCACCGCCGCGATCGGACCGGTGCCGTTGGGAAGCCGGCCGACCAGGGTGCCGGTGAGGAGCCGCAGGGCGTGCGGTGCCCTGAGGATGTCGCGATAGCCGCCGCTCGCCGTGGCCTCGGTGGCCATGTCGGTCTCCTCTCCCCCGGCGTTCCACCCGAGGTTTTACGTATAACTTCCTGAGTCATACGTACCATGGCCCCAGCCCGCCGGTCCACCCCGCGGGAACGGACCGTCTCTCGCGGAGGCATGAGTGCACACCCCGGAATCTCCCGGCGGAACGCGGCCCACCAGCCGGGACGTCGCCCGCGCCGCCGGGGTGTCCCAGGCCACCGTCTCCCTCGTCCTCGGCGACAAGTGGCGCGGGCGGGTCTCCGAACGCACGGCGGATTCCGTACGGGAAGCGGCCCGCGGCCTCGGCTACCGCCCCAATCTCGCCGCCCGTAACCTGCGGCTCGGCAGCACCCGGACCGCACTGCTCGTCGTCCCGGCACTCACCAACGAGTTCTTCGCCCGCGTCTACACCGGCGCCGCCACCGTCGCCGCCCGGCACGGCTTCGGTGTGGTCCTCTACCCCTCCCCCGAGGGCGTCGGCCCGGCCAGGGACCCCTTCGCCTCCGCCCGCGCGGCCCTCGACGGCGTCATCGCCTCCTCCATGGCGGCCGACGCCCTCGAAGCCTTCCGCGGCACGGACCTGCCCCTGGTGATGCTGGACAGCGATCCCGCCGACACCGGCGCCGCCGCGCACGTCAATCTCGACATCGCGGACGGCATGCGTCAGGTGACCGGGCACCTGCTCGCCCTCGGGCACCGCCGGTTCGTCCACCTCGCCTCGGCGGTGCCGTCCTGGACCTTCGACGTACGCGGCGCGGCCCTGGCCGACGCCCTGCGCGAGGTGTCCGTACGCACCGTCCGCGCGCCGCTCGACGTCAGCGGCGCCCGCACCTCCGCCGAAAAGGCCCTCACCGGGCCCGGCCCGCGGCCGACCGCGATCGTCTGCGACGACGACATTCTGGCCGCCGGTGCCTGCAAGGCGGCCCGCCGGCTCGGTCTGAGGGTTCCCGAGGACGTCTCGATCACCGGCTTCGACGACCTCGCCCTCGCGACCGCCGTCGAACCGGAGCTCACCACCGTCCGCCTCCCCGCCGAACGCATCGGCGAACGCGGTATGGCGGCCCTCCTCGCCGTCCTGGCCGGCCGGCCGCCCGAGCCCGGCGACCTCCCGGTGACTCTGATGGCCCGGGGCTCCTCCGGCCCTCCACCCGCGGCCTGACCGGTCGGCGCGCACGCCGGCACAGACGTCGGCCCCGGTCCGCGGGGTGCGGGCCGGGGCCGTCCGTACGGGCTCGACGAAGGAGTTACTCCTCCGTGTCCTCCGGAATCTCGTCCGAGGGCTCGTCGGTCTTGGCGATCGCCGCGTTGTCCGCCTCCAGCAGGCGGACCAGCTGCCGTCCGACGATCCGCTTGAACTTGCGCTGCTGCGGGCGCGTGCGGTCCAGGACCGCCACCTCGAGCCGCTCCGCCGGAATCTCCCGCTCACTGCCGTTGGTGTCCCGGGACAGCGCCTGGACCGCCAGCTTCAGCGCCTCGGCCAGGGACATCCCGTCCCGGTGGCGCTGATCGAGGAAGCTGCCGATCTGCTCGGCGTTGCCACCGACCGCGACCGAGCCGTGTTCGTCCACGATCGAACCGTCGTGGGGCAGACGGTAGATCTGGTCGCCCTCGGGCTCCGTGCCCACCTCGGCGACGACCAGCTCCACCTCGTACGGCTTCTCCCCCGCGCTGGAGAAGATCGTGCCCAGCGTCTGGGCGTAGACGTTGGCGAGGCCCCGGGCCGTCACGTCGTCCCGGTCGTAGGTGTAGCCCCGCAGATCGGCGTAGCGCACACCGCCGATACGGAGGTTCTCGTACTCGTTGTACTTGCCGGCCGCGGCGAAGCCGATCCGGTCGTAGATCTCGCTGAACTTGTGCAGCGCACGGGAGGGGTTCTCGCCGACGAAGACGATCCCGTCGGTGTACTGGAGGACGACCAGGCTGCGGCCGCGGGCGATGCCCTTGCGGGCGTACTCCGCCCGGTCGGCCATGGCCTGCTGGGGTGAGACGTAGAACGGAGTCGACACCGGCTATCCGTCCCTTTCTTCTGGGATTCTGCGGACGAGGAGAGGTCAGAGCAGCGCGGCGCGCGGCCCGTCGGGCTGCTCCAGACGCCGATCGGTGACCGAGCGGGCGAGCGCCGAGGACTCCGCCTCGGTGAGCCTGCGGAAGCCCTCGTCGGTGATGACGGTGACGATGGGGTAGATCTTGCGGTACAGATCCGGCCCGCCGGTCGCCGAATCGTCGTCGGCCGCGTCGTACAGCGCCTGGACGACCAGCGTGGTGGCCTGCTCCTCCGTCAGGTCGGGACGGTAGAGCTTCTTCATGGAACCCCGGGCGAAGATCGAACCGGAGCCGGTGGCCGCGAAGCCGTGCTCCTCCGAGCGGCCGCCCGTCACGTCGTAGGAGAAGATCCGGCCCTTCTCCTTGCCTTCGTCCCAGCCGGCGAACAGCGGGACGACGGCGAGGCCCTGCATGGCCATGCCGAGGTTGCCGCGGATCATGGTGGACAGGCGGTTGGCCTTGCCCTCGAGGGAGAGGGTCGTCCCCTCCACCTTCTCGAAGTGCTCGAGCTCCAGCTGGAACAGCTTGACCATCTCCACGGCGAGCCCGGCCGTACCGGCGATGCCGACGGCGGAGAACTCGTCGGCCGGGAAGACCTTCTCGATGTCGCGCTGCGCGATCATGTTGCCCATGGTCGCGCGCCGGTCACCGGCGAGCACGACCCCGCCGGGGAACGTGACGGCCACGATCGTGGTGCCGTGCGGCGCCTCGACGATCCCGTCCGGCAGCGTGCGGTTGCGTGGGAGGAGCTCCGGCGAGTGATCGGAGAGGAAGTCCATGAACGAGGACGATCCCGGCGTCAGGAAGGCAGCTGGTAGACGCCCGGTGCTACGAGTGTTGGCTTCCACGCGTGTCCCTCCAAGTATGAGATGGCCCGACGCGGAGAGTCGGGAACGTCTCCCAACATGCCGATGGCCGAATTGCAGTTGAAGCACAGTACGCCACGGACCCTACCCGCCATGTGACGGTGATCAACATGATCGGACCGGGCAGCCGCGGGGTTCGTCGGCTCCGGTGATTCCCCCCGTGAGCCCCCAGGAGGGCGGAGCGGCCCGCCGGAACGAAGGCCGCGCGCGGGCGTTCTCAGCCGCACCGCGCGCGATCCCCGTGACGTCCGTCCGCCGACCAGCCCCCACCTTCGTTTCGAAGGTGGATCGCTCTTACTGTCCGCCCTTTTGAACGAAAGACCGGACGAAGTCCTCGGCGTTCTCCTCGAGGACGTCGTCGATCTCGTCCAGGACGGAGTCGACGTCGTCGCTCAGCTTCTCCTGGCGCTCCTTGAGGTCGGAGCTTTCCTCGGTGGCGGTCTCCTCGACCTCCTCCGTGGAACGCGTCGCCTTCTGCTGTCCGCCGCCGGTGTCCTTGGTCGCCATATCCTCACCCCGCTCGAATCGGCCCGCTCGGTTGGGTCTCTCAAGATCAGACCCTACAAGGCGGGTCTGACATCGGCCCCGCGGTCGCTGCAACGCCCGGGCACCAGTTCCATGATTCCCAGTACCCGGCCATTTCAGCCGCCGGAGAGGACGCGGACCAGTTCTTCCGCGGTCCTGCACCGGTCCAGGAGTTCTTTCACGTGGTCCCGGGTGCCCCGCAGGGGCTCCAGGGTGGGCACCCGCTGGAGCGAGTCGCGGCCCGGCAGGTCGAAGATCACCGAGTCCCAGGACGCGGCGGCCACGTCGTCCGCGTACTGCTCCAGGCAGCGGCCCCGGAAATAGGCCCTGGTGTCCTCAGGAGGCTTCGTCTCGGCCCGCTGGACCTCCTCCTCGGTCAGGAGCCGCTTCATGCGCCCACGGTCCACGAGACGGTTGTACAGGCCCTTCTCGGGGCGCACGTCGGCGTACTGCAGGTCCACGAGGTGCAGCCGGGCCGCGTCCCACTCCAGGCCGTCGCGCCGGCGGTAGCCCTCCATCAGCTCCCGCTTGGCGATCCAGTCCAGCTCGCCGGCCAGGCTCATCGGGTCGTTCTCGAGCCGGTTGAGGGTGTCCTCCCAGCGGACCAGGACGTCCTTGGTCTGGTCGTCGGCGTCCGCGCCGAAGCGCTCCTCGACGTACTTCCTGGCCAGCTCGAAGTACTCCATCTGGAGCTGCACCGCGGTGAGTGTCCGGCCGCTGCGCAGGGTGATCAGATAAGCGAGGCCGGGGTCGTGGGAGACGTCGTGGAGGGTGCGTACCGGCTGGTCCACGGCGAGGTCGACGTTGATGAACCCGTCCTCGATCATGGACAGGACCAGGGCGGTGGTGCCCAGCTTGAGGTAGGTGGAGATCTCCGAGAGGTTGGCGTCGCCGATGATCACATGGAGGCGGCGGTACTTCTCGGCGTCGGCGTGCGGCTCGTCACGGGTGTTGATGATGGGCCGCTTCAGGGTGGTCTCCAGGCCGACCTCGACCTCGAAATAGTCGGCCCGCTGGCTGATCTGGAAGCCGTGGTCACGGCCGTCCTGTCCGATGCCGACGCGGCCGGCGCCGGTGACGACCTGCCGGGAGACGAAGAACGGGGTCAGGTGGCGCACGATGTCCGAGAAGGGGGTCTCCCGCTTCATCAGGTAGTTCTCGTGCGTGCCGTAGGAGGCGCCCTTGTTGTCGGTGTTGTTCTTGTAGAGGTGGATCGGCTGGGCGCCGGGGAGCTGGGCGGCCCGTTCGGCGGCCTCGGCCATGATCCGTTCGCCGGCTTTGTCCCACAGGACGGCGTCGCGGGGGTTGGTGACCTCGGGGGCGCTGTATTCCGGGTGGGCGTGGTCGACGTAGAGCCTGGCTCCGTTGGTGAGGATCACATTGGCCAGGCCGATGTCCTCGTCGGTGAGCTGGCTGGAGTCGGCGGCTTCGCGGGCGAGGTCGAAGCCTCGGGCGTCCCGCAGGGGGTTCTCCTCCTCGAAATCCCAGCGGGCGCGGCGCGCCCGGTGCATCGCCGCCGCGTAGGCGTTGACGATCTGGGACGAGGTGAGCATGGCATTGGCGTTCGGGTGCCCCGGAACGGAGATCCCGTACTCCGTTTCGATGCCCATTACTCGCCGTACGGTCATGCGGCCCTCCTTGCCCGGCGGCGCTCCCCCTTCGGGTGCGGCGCTCAAGTACCGCTCTTCCTCGTGCGTGCGGTGCCGTCCCCGCACTGCGCGATTCGGCGGTACCGAAGAGCCTAGAGCGACTCCGCGCCGGTGGGGAGATCGAATACGTCTTTTGCTCGTGATGGCTGGGGGAAAAGGGCCCGGCTGCGGATGCCCGTGGTCCGGACATCCGCAGCCGGGTCGCGATCTACAGGTACTGACCGGTATTCGCCACCGTGTCGATGGAGCGACCTGTGTCGGCGCCCTGCTTTCCGGTGACGAGCGTGCGGATGAAGACGATCCGCTCGCCCTTCTTGCCGGAGATTCGGGCCCAGTCGTCCGGGTTGGTCGTGTTGGGCAGGTCCTCGTTCTCCTTGAACTCGTCCACGCATGCCTGGAGGAGGTGGGAGACGCGCAGGCCCTTCTGGTTGTGGTCGAGGAATGCCTTGATGGCCATCTTCTTGGCCCGGTCGACGATGTTCTGGATCATCGCTCCGGAGTTGAAGTCCTTGAAGTAGAGGACTTCCTTGTCACCGTTGGCGTAGGTGACCTCGAGGAAGCGGTTCTCCTCGGATTCGGCGTACATCTGTTCCACGACCGACTGGATCATTCC
Source organism: Streptomyces sp. NPDC006551 (assembly GCF_040611675.1). NCBI lineage: Bacteria > Bacillati > Actinomycetota > Actinomycetes > Kitasatosporales > Streptomycetaceae > Streptomyces > Streptomyces sp. NPDC006551. The sequence goes on along the minus strand of NZ_JBEXOT010000071.1, from coordinate 12,559 downwards.
GTGCGCGGCGGCTTCCTTGGAACCGTTGTGCTCGGAGAGGTCGTCCGCGTGCAGCGGCAGCGACGGCGTGAGGTACTTCGCGAAGATGTCCTTCGCGGCCTCCGCGTCCGGACGCTCGATCTTGATCTTGACGTCGAGCCGGCCGGGCCGCAGGATCGCGGGGTCGATCATGTCCTCGCGGTTGGAGGCGCCGATGACGATGACGTTCTCCAGGCCTTCCACACCGTCGATCTCGGCGAGCAGCTGGGGGACGATGGTGTTCTCCACGTCCGAGCTGACTCCGGATCCGCGGGTGCGGAAGAGGGATTCCATCTCGTCGAAGAAGACGATGACGGGGGTGCCCTCACTCGCCTTCTCCCGGGCACGCTGGAAGACGAGGCGGATGTGCCGCTCGGTCTCACCGACGTACTTGTTGAGGAGCTCGGGGCCCTTGATGTTCAGGAAGTAGGACTTCCCGGCGGGCTGGCCGGTCACCTCGGCGACCTTCTTGGCAAGGGAGTTGGCCACCGCCTTGGCGATGAGCGTCTTGCCGCAGCCTGGCGGGCCGTAGAGCAGGATGCCCTTCGGCGGCCGCAGTTCGTGCTCCTTGAAGAGGTCCGGGTAGAGGTACGGGAGCTCGACCGCGTCGCGGATCAGTTCGATCTGGTTGCCCAGGCCGCCGATCTTGTTGTAGTCGACGTCCGGGACCTCTTCGAGGACGAGTTCTTCGACCTCGCTCTTCGGAACCACTTCGTAGACGTAGCCGGACCTGGGTTCGAGCAGCAGGGCGTCGCCGGGGCGGATGGTGATGTCCAGCAGCGGCTCGGCGAGCCTGACCACCCGTTCCTCGTCGGTGTGCCCGATGACCAGGGCGCGCTCGCCGTCCTCGAGGATCTCCTTGAGGGTGACGATGTCCCCGGCGCGCTCGAACTCCATGGCCTCGACCACGTTGAGCGCTTCGTTGAGCATGACTTCCTGGCCGCGCCGGAGCTCGTCGAGCTCGACGCTGGGACTGACGTTCACCCGGAGCTTGCGGCCCCCGGTGAAGATGTCGCAGGTGCCGTCCTCGTTGGCCTGCAGGAAGACACCGAAGCCTGCCGGTGGCTGTGCGAGCCGGTCGACCTCCTCCTTGAGGGCCACGATCTGGTCGCGGGCCTCACGGAGTGTGTTGGCGAGCCGCTCGTTCTGTGCGGACACGCCGGCCAGGTTGGTCTGCAGCTCGACGATCCGCTCTTCGAGAATCCTCGTATGACGCGGAGAGTCGGCGAGCTTGCGGCGCAGGACGGCGATTTCCTGCTCGAGATAGGCAACCTGACCGGCGGGGTCTTCAGACCCCCGCCCCGGCCGGATGCCGCGGTTGATGTCATCGTCGTGGGCTGCCACGGTCCTCACCTCCTCCAAGGGGAGCTGGACGCTTCCTGACCCTACCTGCGTGGGTGGTGATTGAAACCCCTAGATCACAAAGACTCCGGGACGTGTCCGATCTTCACCCTTGCGCTTCCCCTCACGCCAGGGGAATACCCACCCATCAACATCGGAAAGCGGGCGGTTGTATCGTCGTCGGTGGCCAACACCCGCCAGGGTTGGCCGGACTTAGCAGAACGATCTCTTCAGAAGCTCAGGAACGGCAGGAGACATGACCGTGCGGCACGAGGCCCCGACGACGGGCGCCGGCGAGGCGCTGGAGGTCTGGATCGACCAGGATCTCTGCACCGGGGACGGCATCTGCGTGCAGTACGCGCCCGAGGTCTTCGAGCTGGACATCGACGGTCTGGCCTATGTGAAGAGCGCGGACGACGAGCTTCTGCAGGATCCGGGGGCGACGACGCCGGTGCCGTTGCCGCTCTTGCGGGACGTGGTGGATTCCGCGAAGGAGTGCCCGGGCGACTGCATCCATGTACGCCGGGTTTCGGACAGTGTCGAGGTGTACGGCCCCGACGCGGAGTGACCGCGCGCGCACGGCGCGTGGTTCACATGCCGACGGGTTCGGCGAGGGCGGTGCGGACGAACGCGCCGCCCTTCCAGTGCCATTCGACGCGCTCCCGCTCGTCGGGGCAGCAGCTCGGGACGTCCGGGGACGAGTAGCCGAGGAGGGTGGCGGCGACCTTCCCGTCCCGTACGGCGAGCTCGGTGACGTTCTTCTGCTGCGCGGGTTCCACGAGGGTGGCGGCCACGCGCGCGCCGGTGTCCTTGCCCCGGGTGAGGACGTAGAGCCCGCTGGGAGGCGTGCCGGAGCCGGCTTCGCAGTGCGCGATCGCGACGGTTTCGGGATGTCCGTCACCGTCGAGGTCGCCGCGGGCCTGCCGGGCGACGGTGCTGGGTGCCCCGCCGCATTCCAGGGGGTAGGTGGCCGTGCGGGCGTCCGGGGCGGGCGCGGCGGCGGGGGCGGCTTGGGGTCCGCCCGCGGAGGTGGCGGTCGCGGCGCCGGGCTGCAGCAGGCCCGCGGCCGCTACGACGGCGGCCATCGCGGTCGCGGTGGCCAGCCAGTGCACCGGCCGGGCGTGGGTGTGCGCGAGGTCCGGGACGGCGGAGGGCTGCACGCGAGAAGTCTCCTGTGAGGGCGGCGCGGAAGGAGTTGCGGGCATCGTGCCACACGTCACAGGAGGGTGGAACAGCCGGGGTGAGGGCCGCGGGGGTGCGGGCGCGAAGATGCCGAACGTGAAGCCGCCGCCGCCCAGTTCCCGCCGGGGGGCGGGAACTGGGCGGCGGCGCGCGTTCGTTGTCGGATCGTCAGGCCGCGGACTCAGCCCTTGTTGGGGCCTTCGTAGTCCTCGCCGTAGGCACCCTTGGCGGGGCGGCGGCGGCGCATGGGCGGCTCGACTCCGTCGGCCAGGCGGCGGGCGGTGACGAGGAAGCCGGTGTGGCCGATCATCCGGTGGTCCGGGCGGACGGCGAGACCCTCGACGTGCCAGTTGCGGATCATGGATTCCCAGGGCTGCGGTTCGGCGTAGCAGCCGAATTCGCGGATGGACTCCACGGTGCGCGCGAGCTGGGTGGTGGTGGCCACGTAGCAGCAGAGGATGCCGCCCGGGACGAGCGCCTTGGAGACGGCGTCGAGGCACTCCCAGGGGGCGAGCATGTCCAGGATGACGCGGTCGACATCGGTGTCGGACAGGTTGTCCTGGAGGTCGCCGACGGTCAGCTGCCACGCGGGGTGGGGGCCGCCGAAGTAGCGCTCGACGTTGCCCTTGGCGATCTCGGCGAAGTCCTCGCGGCGCTCGTAGGAGTGCAGCATGCCGCTGTCCCCGATGGCGCGGAGCAGGAAGCTGCTGAGCGAGCCCGAGCCCACACCGGCTTCGACGACGCGCGCGCCGGGGAAGATGTCGGCGAAGGCGAGGATCTGCCCCGCGTCCTTGGGGTAGACCACGGCTGCGCCGCGGGGCATGGACAGGACGTAGTCGGGGAGCAGGGGGCGCAGCGCGAGGTAGGCGACGTTTCCCGTGGTACGGACAACACTGCCCTCGGGAGCACCGATCAGCTCGTCGTGGGGGAAGGAACCCTTGTGGGTGTGGAAGTTCTTCCCGGCCTCGAGCGTGAACGTGTAGTGGCGTCCCTTGGGGTCGGTGAGCTGGACCTGGTCCCCGACCTTGAAGGGCCCGCGACGGCGGGCGGCACCGGTCGGTTCGGACATGTGACCAGAGTACCGGGGTTATGAGGAGGGTCTTGCCATGGCCCGGACGAAGGCGCGTTCCACGTCGGCGGTGGACAGGACGCCGTAGATCTCCCCGGTGTCCTCGACGACGAGGTACTCGGTGGCGGGGCTGGCACGGAGGTGGTCGAGGAGGGGCTGGCCGGTGAGTTCGGCGGGGACCCTCATGCCGTCGGTGAGGTCCTGCGCGAGGCCGCTGACGGCGACCCAGGGGCGGCGGTGCTGGGGGACGCCGGCGATGGCGGTCTCCCGGACGAGACCGGTGGGGCTGCCGTGGCCGTCGACGACGACGAGGGCGCGGGCGCCGGCGTCGTTGGCGCGCCGCAGGGCTTCGGAGAGCGGTGTGGCGGGTTCGACGGGGATGGCGCGGCGGGTGAGGGTGCGGGCGCACAGCTCGGGCAGGTGCTCGCGCAGCCGGGCCATGCGCAGGCTGTTGCCGGCGCCGGTCCAGATGATGGCGGCGAGGATGGCTGCGAGGAGCGCGTCGGTGACGGTGTCCATGCCGCTGATGTCGTCGGTGGAGTTGCCGAGGAGCCCGGTGCGGGTGAGCAGCGGCAGGCCGATGAGGACGGCGACGGCGAGGGCGCGGCCGACCCAGGCGGCGGCGACGGTGCCGCTCATGGGCTTGCCGGTGATCTTCCAGACGACGGCGCGGAGCATGCGGCCACCGTCGAGGGGGAGGCCGGGCAGCAGGTTGAAGATCGCGACGATCAGGTTGGAGATCATCAGGCCCGCGAGCAGGACGCCGGGGACGGTGCCGGGCTCGACGGCGTACAGGGAGAGGTAGAAGAGGCCCGCGAGGACGAGGGAGAGCAGGGGGCCGACGAAGGCGAGGACGAATTCGCGGCCGGGGGTCTCGGTCTCCTTCTCGATCTCGGAGACGCCGCCGAAGAACTGGAGCTGGATGCGGCGCACCGGGAGCTTGAAGCGGAGCGCGGCGACGGTGTGGGCGAGCTCGTGGACCAGGACGGAGGCGTAGAAGGCGATGGCGAAGAACAGGGAGACGAGGTAGCGGGCGGCGCCGAGGTCGGGCAGGACCCGCTCGATCTGGCCGCCGAAGACCCAGGTGATGAGGGCCGCGACCAGGAACCAGCTGGGAGCGACGTAGACGGGCACGCCGAAGGGGCGGCCCATGAGGAGTCCGCCGCCGGGTTCCTCGGCGCGCCGGGGCTTGTCCGCGCTCATGTCGGCGAGGCCTCCGGTGGGGTTCGGTGCCGCGGGCTTCGATTCCGCTTCGCCGGACTGCGGCCGGTGCTTGTCGCCGCGCTCGTCGTCCTGGTTCACGGGTTCCTTTCGTCGCCGAACTGCATGACCCGAGTCACTGCGTCACGGTTCGATCATGCAGTGCGACGGGCTCTGCCGTCGATGGTATTCCGCTCGCTGTCGGTGGCGGGCCGTAGGGTCTGAGTCATGAGTACGAGCGAGCAGCCTCCGGTGGGGCCCCGGACGCCCACGTCGTTGTCCCCTTCGCGGGCGAGCGACTTCATGCAGTGTCCCCTGCTGTACCGGTTCCGGGTGATCGACAGGCTGCCGGAGAAGCCGAGTGAGGCGGCGACACGGGGCACGCTGGTGCACGCGGTGCTTGAGCGGCTGTTCGACGATCCGGCGGTGGAGCGGACGGCGCCGCGGGCGAAGGCGATGATCCCGGGGCAGTGGGACCGGCTGCTCGAGTCGAAGCCGGAGCTGGGCGAGCTGTTCGCGCAGGACGCGGAGGGTGAGCGGCTCGCGCGCTGGCTGAGCGAGGCGGAGCGGCTGGTCGAGCGGTGGTTCACGTTGGAGGATCCGACGCGCCTCGAGCCGGCCGAGCGCGAGCTGTTCGTGGAGACGGAGCTGGAGTCGGGGCTGCGGCTGCGCGGGGTGATCGACCGGATCGACGTGGCGCCGACGGGCGAGGTGCGGATCGTCGACTACAAGACGGGCAAGGCGCCTCGGCCGGAGTACAGCGAGGGCGCGCTGTTCCAGATGAAGTTCTACGCGCTGGTGATCTGGCGGTGGAAGCGGGTGGTGCCGCGCCGCCTCCAGCTGGTGTACCTCGGCAGTGGCGACGTGCTGACGTACGACCCGGTCGAGGCGGATCTGCTGCGGGTGGAGCGGAAGCTGCTCGCGCTGTGGGAGGCGATCCGGGAGGCGACGGAGACGGGCGACTGGCGGCCGCGGCCGACGAAGCTGTGCGGCTGGTGCGACCACCAGGAGGTGTGCCCCGAGTTCGGCGGGACTCCCCCGGTGTATCCGCTGGAGATCGTTTCCGCGCGCCCGCCGGAGTCGGGCGAATCGGGTCAGGGCAGAATGGATCCGGTCCGGCCCGCCCCCTGAAGGAGTTCCTGTGGCTATCCGCGTCCTACTGGTCGACGACCAGCCGCTGTTGCGCACCGGCTTCCGGATGATTCTGGAGGCGGAGCAGGACCTCGCGGTCGTCGGTGAGGCCGGGGACGGTCTTCAGGCCCTGGACCAGGTGCGGGCCCTCCAGCCCGATGTGGTGCTGATGGACATCCGGATGCCGCGGATGGACGGCGTGGAGGCGACGCGGCAGATCACCGGGCCGGGCCGGGACGGACCGGCGAAGGTGCTGGTGCTGACCACGTTCGATCTCGACGAGTACGTGGTCGAGGCGCTGCGGGCGGGGGCCAGCGGGTTCCTGCTGAAGGACGCTCCGGCCAACGAACTGGTGCAGGCGATCCGGGTGGTGGCGGCGGGTGAGGCGATGCTGGCACCGTCGATCACGCGGCGGCTCCTCGACAAGTACTCGGCGCATCTTCCCTCGGGCGACGAGCAGGTGCCGGACACGCTGAACACCCTGACGGAGCGTGAGGTCGAGGTGTTGAAGCTGGTGGCGCGAGGTCTGTCGAACGCGGAGATCGCGGCGGACCTGTTCGTCAGCGAGACGACGGTGAAGACGCATGTGGGGCATGTGCTGACGAAGCTCGGCCTGCGTGACCGGGTGCAGGCGGCGGTGTACGCGTACGAGAGCGGTCTGGTCCGCCCGGGCGCCCAATAGCGGTACGGGCGGAACAGCGCGGTACAGCGGTACGAACGGCGGAAGGGCCCGGCGCGCGAGGTGCGCGCCGGGCCCTTCCGCCGGGCGGGGCCGGACGGACCGTCAGCTCTTCTTGATCTCCCAGAAGCGGAAGACGGTGGAGGCGTCCAGGGTCCACTCCAGGCCGGTGACGTTGTCGCGGGTGACGGCGTACTGCTTGCCCTGCCACAGCGGGAGGAGGGGCAGTTCCTCGGCGACGATGTCCTGGAGCTTGCCGAAGTCGGCGGCCGTGGAGGCACGGTCGGCCGCGGCCGAGGTCTTCGGGATGAGGCGGCCGGTGATGGTCGCGTTCTCGTAGTTGTTGCCGAGGACGTTGCCCTCGCCGAAGAACGGGGCGGTGAAGTTGTCGGCGTCGGGGTAGTCGGGCACCCAGCCCTTGACGTACACGCCGTACTTGCCGGCCTCGATGTCCTTCTCGTACTGCTCGAACTCGACGGACTTCACGTCGGCCTCGAACAGGCCGCTGGCGTTGAGCTGGCCGGCTATCGCCTTGAGTTCCTGGTCGGTGGCGGGGCCGTAACGGCTGGGCGTGGACCAGAGGGTGAGCTTCACCTTGTCGGTGATGCCGGCCTTGCGGAGCGCCTTCTTCGCCTTGGCGGCGTCGGGGCTGCCGTAGGTGTCGAAGAACGCGGTGTTGTGGCCCGCGATGCCGGCCGGGACGATCGAGTAGAGCGGGGTGGCGGTGGACTTGTAGACGTCCTGGACCAGGGCCTCGCGGTCGACGAGGTGGGCGATGGCCTGGCGGACGCCGAGCTTGCCTACGACGGGGTCCTTGACGTTGAAGACCAGGTGCTGGACCTCGGCGCTGGAGCCCTGGACGATCTCGATGCCCTTGTCGTCCGTGGTCTCGGAGGTCTCGAGGGCGGCGATGTCGTCGGCGGCGAGGCCACGGTAGGCGACGTCGATGTCGCCGGCGGCGAGGGCCTTGGAGAGGGCCTCGCGGTCACCGCCGTAGAGCTTGAGGCTGACGCCGCCGTTCTGCGGCTTGGCGCTGCCCTTGTAGCCGCTGTTGACGGAGAAGACGGCCTCGGTGTCGCTGATGGAGTCCAGCTTGTACGGGCCGGAGCCGATGGCCTTGCCGTCGGTGCGCAGCCCGTCGGCGGCGTATTCGCGGTGGTCGACGATGGAGCCCGCGCCCGAGGCGATCTTGCTCGGGAAGGTGGCGTCGGGGACCTTGAGGCGGAAGACGACGGTCCGGGCGTCGGGGGTCTCGATGGAGTCGATCGTCGAGAGCAGGGGCGCCGGGCCCGAGGGGTCGTCGATCTTCAGCGCCCGCTCGAAGGAGAACTTGACGTCCTCCGACGTGAGGGGGTTGCCGTTGGAGAACGTCAGGCCCTCACGCAGGGTGCAGCGGTAGACCTTGCTGCCGCCTTCGAAGGCGCACTCCTCGGCGGCCTCCGGCTCGGGCGCGGAGGTCCCCTTCGGGAAGCTGAGGAGGGACTGGAAGACGTTGTTGAACAGGAGCCAGGAGCCGGGGTCGTATCCGGCGGCCGGATCCGTGGCGAGGATCTCGTCGGACATGCCGACACGGACGCTGCCGCCGGTGCCGCCGGAGTCCCCGCCCTGCTCCGCGCCGCAGCCGCTGAGCAGGGCGGCGGACAGACCCGCGGCGAGCGGGGCCGTCAGCCACTTGTTGTGCTTCACAGAACTTGCCTCTTGATCTCTTGCCAGGCCGGCCGCGCGCCGTGCGCCGCCGGTGTAACCGAGCTGGGTGAGGGGGTCAGGCGGTGCCCCGGGCGAGCTCCCACAGGAGCAGGTCCGAGGAGGTGTTGAGCGCCCATTCGACGCCGGTCAGGTCGTCGCGTGCGGCGACGTACTGCTTGCCCTGCCACAACGGCAGGACGGGCACGTCCTTGGCGACGATCTTCTGGATCTGACCGAAGACGGGGCTCGCGGCGGTGCGGTCGGCCGAGCGGCGCGACTGCGGGATCAGCGTGTCGCGTACGGCCTTGTTGACGTAGGGGGTGTTGAGGAAGTTGTCGGCGTCGAGGAACGGCGCGACGTAGTTGTCCGGGTCCGGGAAGTCGGGGAACCAGCCGAGGCCGTAGACGGCGTAGTCGCCGCGCTTCTGCGCCGGGCGGAACTTGGACCACTCGGTGCCTTCGAGGGTGACGTCGAAGAGTCCGGTGGCGTTGAGCTGGTCGCGCAGCGCCTCGAACTCCTTCTTCGTACCGGAGCCGTAGTGGTCGTTGGTGTAGTGCAGGGTCAGTTCGACGGTCTCGTCGATGCCGGCCTTGCGCAGGATGCCTGCCGCCTTGGCGGCACTGGGCTCGCCGTAGGCGTCGAAGAAGGCGGTGGAGTGCCCGGTGACGCTGGAGGGCACCAGCGAGTAGAGCGGCTTGGCGGTGGGGCCGTAGACGTCGTTGACGATTTCGCCGCGGTCGACGACGGCGGCGACGGCCTGCCGGACGGCCGCGTCCTTGACGGAGGGGTCCTCGGTGTTGAACGCGAGGTAGCGGATCTCCAGACCGGGGACCTCGGTGAGCTCGATGCCCTCCTGGGGCTTCTCGGTGAGTTCCTTGATCTGTTCGTGCGACATGGAGCGGGTCATCATGTCGATCTGGCGATCCTGGAGCGCCTTGCCCATGGTCTCCGCGTCGGCGAAGGAGCGCAGCTCGACCCGGTCGTTGCGCAGGGTGATGTCGCCCTTGTAGTTCGGGTTCTTGGTGAACACGACCTTGGCGATCTTCTCGCCGTCGCGTTCGACCTTCATGGCGTAGGGACCGGAGCCGTCGACGTCGAAGCCTTCGCGCAGCTTGTCGGCGCTGTACTTGCTCTTGCTGAGGATGCCGGCGACCGGGGTGGAGAGCTTGTACGGGAAGGTCGCGTCGGGCGTCTTGAGGTGGAAGACGATGTCGCGCTCGCCGTTGGTCTCGACGGTGTCGACGTTGGCGAGGAGGGCGGCCGTTCCGTTGTCGGACTTGATGGCCAGCACGCGCTCGACGGAGAACTTGACGTCCTCGGCGGTGATGGGGGTGCCGTCGGCGAAGGTGAGTCCCTCGCGCAGCGTGCAGCGGTAGCTCTCGCTGGCGCGGTCGCTGAAGCCGCAGCTCTCGGCGGCCTCGGGGACGGGCTCGCCGCCGCCGCGCGGCACGTGCAGGAGAGTCTGGACGGTCTGCCGCAGGATGTTCCAGGCGCCGGTGTCGTAGGCGAAGGCCGGGTCGAGGGGGGCGGGGGCCTCGTCGGTGGCGACGAACTGGTCCGTGGTGCCGACGACGATCGCTCCGGTGTCGTCCGAGCCGCCGCATGAGACGAGCAGCGGGGCGAGCAGTCCGGCGGCCAGGGCCGGCAGCACCAGAGTCTTGCGGTTCATCGGGGTCGTTCTCCTCATCCGGCACTGGGATACAGCGGGTACGGACACTCCGCCGCTTGCCGCCCGGTCGGGGCGGGAGATCGGGCCGGGATGGTGAGCGATCGGTCCTGTGTTCGCGGCGACTTGGGTATGCGCCGGGGCACTCGGAGGGTGCGGCGAAGTACTCGCGAAAGATTAGTGGGCGCCGCAGCTATTGCCGGACCGAGGGCGGCTCGATGAGTTATCGCATAGTGATCATGAATGCGGCGGGCCCTATAGTCATGCGCCGGAATGTTTCGTTACGGAGTGCGCGAATCAGGACACACGGGTAGGACCCAATCCCCGCGATCCGGACATGGGGCGCACGAAGGCCACCCGCCGGTCGGCACGCTGCGTGACCAAGGTCACGCGATTGGCTTCTCGGCGGATGGCCGGAATACAACCCCGTCGACAATCCGGTACGGCGGCGGATGACGCACGGTCACGCGCCGCGCTTTTCCGTGAGCGCATTCGGAAGAGGCCCCGAGAAAGTTCACGGAAAGCTCAGAGAGAGCTCAAATGATCGCGGCCCGTTGATCAGTGGGTGATCAAGGTCCGGTGATCAGGGTTCGCAGGAAGGGCACGTCGACGTCCTCGAGCGACCGTACGACGACACGGCCCTCGGACGGCGCGATCGGGGCCACGGAGGGCACGGCGACCACCCGGCAGCCGGCCGCCTCCGCGGCCGCCACGCCCGTCGCCGTGTCCTCGATGACGGCGCACAGCGTCGGCTCGGCGCCGACCCCGCGCGCGGCCGTGAGGTAGGGCTCGGGGTGCGGCTTGGTGCGGGCGACCTCGTCTCCGGCGACGGTGAGGGCGAAGCGGTCGGCACCGAGCGAGGCCAGGACACGGTCGATGATGCGGCGGTGCGAGGCGGAGACCAGGGCGGTGGGGATGTTGTGACGGGCCAGCTCGGCCAGCAGCCGCTCCGCGCCCGGCATCAGCGGCACACCGCGGTCGATGCGCTGCTCGAACTTCTCGTTGAGCAGGACGGTCAGCTCGGCGAGCGTGATGTCGGCGCCGGTGGCCTCGATGAGGTACCCCGCGCTGCGGGTCATGGGCCCGCCGACGACGATGTCGCGCCAGGTCTCGTCCAGCCGGTGCCCGAGATCGGCGAAGGCCTCGACCTCCGCGTCCCACCAGAACCCCTCCGTGTCGACCAGGGTGCCGTCCATGTCGAGGAAGACCGCCTGCAGGGCGGAGCTTCCGTTGGCGTGGATCAGGGACGCGGGGACCGTACTGGTCATCCGGCACACCTCCATGGAGGGACGAGAAGGCCGGCCTCCCTCCCCGGTACGGAGAGGGCGACCGGCCTGCGCTGGACCGACAAGTGTACGTCCCGATCATGCGGGGCGCCGGTAATTGCGCCGTCACGTGCGTCGCGGTGTCGCTCAGCGCGCGTTGAAGTACTTCGCCTCGGGGTGGTGGATGACGATGGCGTCGGTGGACTGCTCGGGGTGGAGCTGGAACTCCTCCGAGAGCTGGACGCCGATCCGCTCGGGCCGCAGCAGTTCGGCGATCTTCGCCCGGTCCTCCAGGTCGGGGCAGGCGCCGTAGCCGAGGGAGAAGCGCGCGCCGCGGTACTTGAGCGCGAACATGTCCTCGACGTCGGCCGGGTCCTCGCCCGCGAAGCCGAGCTCGGCGCGGACGCGGGCGTGCCAGTACTCGGCGAGGGCCTCGGCGAGCTGGACGGACAGGCCGTGCAGCTCGAGGTAGTCGCGGTAGGAGTCGGACTCGAAGAGCTTGGCGGTGGCCTCGCCGATCTTCGAGCCGACGGTGACGACCTGGAGGCCGACGACGTCGGTCTCGCCCGACTCCTCCGGGCGGAAGAAGTCCGCCAGGCACAGACGCCGGCCGCGGCGCTGGCGCGGGAAGGTGAAGCGGGTGCGCTCGGAGCCGTCCTCGTTGAGCAGGATCAGGTCGTCGCCCTTGGAGACGCACGGGAAGTAGCCGTGGACGACCGCCGCCTCGAGCAGGTTCTCGGTGTGCAGCCGCTCGAGCCAGCCGCGCAGCCGCGGCCGGCCCTCGGTCTCGACGAGCTCCTCGTACGAGGGCCCGTCACCGGCCCGGTTCTGCTTGAGGCCCCACTGGCCCTTGAAGAGGGCGCCCTCGTCGAGCCAGCTCGCGTAGTCCTTGAGCGGGATGCCCTTGACGACGCGGGTGCCCCAGAACGGCGGGGTGGGGACGGGGTTGTCGGTGGCGACGTCCGAGCGGCCGCCCGGCTCGGGCTCGGCGACCTCGAGGGCCGTGGCGCGCTGGGCGACCCGGCGCTGCTTGAGCTCGGGGAGCGCGGCGCCGGGGACGCCGCGCTTGACGGCGATCAGGGCGTCCATGAGCCGCAGTCCCTCGAACGCGTCGCGGGCGTAGCGCACCTCTCCCTGGTAGATCTCGTGGAGGTCCTGCTCGACGTAGGCGCGGGTCAGTGCGGCGCCGCCCAGGATGACCGGGAAGTCGGCGGCGAGGCCGCGCTGGTTCAGTTCCTCCAGGTTCTCCTTCATGATCACCGTGGACTTGACCAGCAGGCCCGACATGCCGATGACGTCGGCGCGGTGCTCCTCGGCCGCTT
>NZ_JBEXOT010000070.1:0-23104 GCF_040611675.1 Streptomyces sp. NPDC006551 | reverse complement strand
CTGTGGTTGTGGGGGGGGGGGGGGGGCGAGTGGTTTGTTTGTTTGGGGTAGCAACAAATTTGTCGGGCGGGGGGGGGGGGGGGCCGCCCCCCCCCCCCCCCCCCACGCCTCGGGCGGCTACCGTCGCCACGCCTGGACCGGCGCCGACGCCGACTGCCGGCTCTGGTTCCGGATGCAGGCGGAGGCCCGCCGCCTGGACTACGAGGTCGACCGCAACGGCAACCAGTGGGCCTGGCTCGGCGACCCCGCCGCCGGGGACGCGGTCGTCACCGGCTCGCACCTGGACTCCGTGCCCGACGGCGGCGCCTTCGACGGTCCCCTCGGCGTCGTCTCCGCCTTCGCCGCGCTCGACGAACTCCGTCGCCGGGGAGTCCAGTTCAAGCGCCCTCTCGCCATCACCAACTTCGGTGACGAGGAGGGCGCCCGCTTCGGCCTCGCCTGCGTCGGCTCCAGGCTCACCGCCGGGCAGCTGACCAAGGACAAGGCGTACGAACTCCGTGATGCCGACGGGATCACGCTCCCGCAGGCGATGGAGGCCGCCGGGTACGACCCGGACGCCATCGGCCCCGACCCCGAGCGCCTCGCCCGGATCGGCGCCTTCGTCGAGCTCCACGTCGAGCAGGGCCGCGCTCTGGACCTGTCGGGCGACGCCATCGGCATCGCCTCCGCGATCTGGCCCCACGGCCGCTGGCGGTACGACTTCGCCGGCGAGGCCAACCACGCCGGCACCACCCGTCTCGTCGACCGCCGCGACCCGATGCTGACCTACGCCGAGACGGTTCTGGCAGCCCGCCGCGAGGCCGAGCTCGCCGGGGCCGTCGCCACCTTCGGCAAGATCGCGGTGGAGCCGAACGGTGTCAACGCCATCCCGTCCCTGGTCCGCGGCTGGCTCGACGCCCGCGCGGCCGACCAGCACGCGCTCGACACGGTGATCGCGGGGATCGAGACGGCCGCCCGCGACCACGCCGCCCGCCAGGGCATCGATCTCACCGTCGTACGGGAGTCCTTCACCCCGGTCGTGGAGTTCGCCCATACGCTCAGGGACGAGCTGGCCGGGATCCTCGGGGAGAAGACCCCGGTCCTCGGCACGGGCGCGGGACACGACGCCGGAATCCTCTCCGGCTCGGTCCCGACCGCCATGCTGTTCGTACGGAACCCCACCGGCGTCTCGCACTCCCCGGCCGAGTTCGCGGCCGAGGACGACTGCGTGGCCGGGGTCCTCGCACTCGCCGACGTACTGGAAGGGCTGGCGTGCAGGTGACGACGTACTGGCTCGAACACGCCTGGCTCGGCACGAATGTCGAGCCGGGCGTCACCCTGACGGTCGCGGACGGCCGCGTCACCGCCGTACGCGAGGAGGTCGCCACCCCGCCCCCCGGCGCCGTCGTCCTGCGCGGCCTCACGATCCCCGGCCTGGCGAACGCCCACTCGCACGCCTTCCACCGGGCCCTGCGCGGCACGGTCCAGGTCGGCTCCGGCACCTTCTGGACCTGGCGGGAGGTCATGTACCAGGTCGCGTCCCGGCTCACCCCCGAGACGTACCACGCCCTGGCGCGGGCCGTGTACGCCGAGATGGCGCTGGCCGGCATCACCTCCGTCGGCGAGTTCCACTACCTCCACCACGCCCCAGGCGGCACGCCGTACGCCGACCCCAACGCGATGGGCGAGGCCCTGATCGCCGCCGCCGCCGAGGCGGGCGTCCGCATCACCCTCCTCGACACCGCGTACCTCTCCTCCGGCTTCGGCGCAGCGCCCGAGCAGCACCAGCTCCGCTTCACCGACGGCACGGCGGACGCCTGGGCGGAACGGGTGTCGGCGCTCAAGGAGCGCGACGGCGTACGCATCGGGGCGGCGATCCACTCCGTGCGGGCGGTCCCGGCGGACCAGCTGGCCACGGTCGCGTCCTGGGCGCGCGAGCGGGGCGCGCCGCTGCACGTCCACCTCTCGGAGCAGACGGCGGAGAACGACGCCTGCCTCGCCGCCCACGGCCGCACACCGACCCAGCTCCTCGCCGACCACGGCGTGCTCGGCCCGCTGACGACCGGCGTCCACAACACGCACCTCACGGACACCGACATCGCGCTGATCGGCTCCTCGACGACCGGCACCTGCATGTGCCCGACGACGGAACGCGACCTCGCGGACGGCATCGGCCCGGCCGTCGCGCTCCAGCGGGCCGGCTCCCCGCTGTCGCTCGGCAGCGACAGCCATGCCGTCATCGACCTCCTGGAGGAGGCGCGCGCCATGGAGCTGAACGAGCGCCTGCGCTCGCGCACCCGCGGCCACTGGACGGCCGCGGCCCTGCTCCGGGCCGCCACCGCCGACGGCCACGCGTCCCTCGGCTGGGGCGAGGCGGGCCGCCTTGAGGAGGGCGCCCTCGCCGACTTCACGACGATCGCGCTCGACTCCGTCAGGACAGCGGGACCGGTGCCGCGTCTGGCAGCCGAGACGGCGGTATTCGCAGCGTCGGCCGCGGACGTGCGGCACACGGTCGTGGGCGGCCGTCACGTCGTACGGGACGGGGTCCACCAGTCCGTGCCGGACGTGCCCCGGGCCCTCGCCGACTCGATCGCCGCCCTGCGCGGCTGAAGGAGACACCTCTCACCATGAACACCGGCCCTGCGGCGACGAACAACCCCGCGGCGACCTCCGCCCCCACGAGCACGAACAGCCCCGTGGCGACCGCGGCCACCGCCATCGTCAACATCGCCAGCCTGGTCACCAACGATCCCTCCCTCGGTGATGGAACCGCCCTCGGTCTGATCCGGGACGCGGCAGTCGTCATCGACGGCGACCGCGTCGTCTGGGTCGGCGAATCAAGAGAAGCACCCGCCACTGACAACCGGGTCGACGCGGGCGGCCGGGCGGTGATCCCCGGGTTCGTGGACTCCCACTCGCACCTGGTCTTCGCGGGCGACCGCACGGCCGAGTTCAACGCCCGGATGTCCGGGCAGGCGTACGCGGCGGGCGGCATCCGCACGACGGTGGCGGCGACGAGGGCGGCGTCCGACACGGACCTGGAGCGCAACCTCACCCACTACCTGGCCGAGGCCCTCCGCCAGGGCACCACCACCTTCGAGACCAAGTCCGGCTACGGCCTCACCGTCGAGGACGAGGCCCGCGCCCTGCGGATCGCCGCCGCCCACACCGACGAGGTCACCTACCTCGGCGCCCACATCGTCTCCCCGGACTACGCCGACGACCCCGCCGCGTACGTCGGCCTCGTCACCGGCGAGATGCTGGACGCCTGCGCCCCGTACGCCCGTTGGATCGACGTCTTCTGCGAGAAGGGGGCCTTCGACGGGGACCAGGCGCGGGCGATCCTGACCGCCGGAAAGGCGAAGGGCCTGCACCCGCGCGTGCACGCCAACCAGCTCTCGTACGGCCCCGGTGTCCAGCTCGCCGTCGAACTGGACGCCGCCAGCGCCGACCACTGCACGCATCTGACGGACGCCGACGTCGACGCCCTGGCGAACTCCTCCACCGTCGCCACCCTCCTGCCGGGCGCCGAGTTCTCCACCCGCGCCCAGTGGCCGGACGCCCGCCGCCTCCTCGACGCGGGCGTGACGGTGGCCCTGTCGACGGACTGCAACCCCGGCTCGTCCTTCACCTCCTCCGTCCCCTTCTGCATCGCCCTCGCCGTACGGGACATGCGCATGACCCCGGACGAGGCGCTCTGGTCCGCCACCGCGGGAGGCGCGGCCGCGCTGCGCCGCACCGACATCGGCCGCCTCTCCCCCGGCGCCGCCGCGGACCTCGCGATCCTGGACGCCCCCTCCCACGTCCACCTGGCGTACCGCCCGGGCGTCCCTCTGGTCTCCGAGGTCTGGCGCCGGGGCCTCCGGGTCAGCCCCGTACCCCCCGTGTCCACGACCTAGCCTGAGGCCATGAAGACCATCGGCCTCATCGGCGGCATGAGCTGGGAGTCCAGCGCCGAGTACTACCGGCTCCTCAACGAACTCGTCCGCGAGCGGCTGGGCGGTCTGCACTCCGCGCGCTGCGTTCTGCACTCCGTCGACTTCGCCTGGAGCAGGACTTCTACCGCGACCGGCTCTCCTCCCACGGCCTCACCGTCCTCGTCCCCGGCGCCGACGACCGCGCCGCGGTGCACCGGATCATCTACGAGGAGCTGTGCCTCGGAGTCGTACGCGAGGAGTCCCGGGCCGTCTACCGGCAGGTCGTCGACCGTCTCGTCGCGGCGGGAGCGCGCGGCGTCGTCCTCGGCTGCACCGAGATCGAGCTGCTCCTCCGGCCGCAGGACAGCCCGGTCACCCTGTTCCCCACCACCCGCATCCACGCCGAGGCCGCGACCGCCGCCGCCCTCGCGGACCTTCCCCGCTGACCCACCCGGCAGCGTGTCCGGTCGCCGAACAGGTTATGCTCCGGCGCCTTTTCAGCCGACCGGAGGAACACGGATGAAACGACTCGCGTGCCGACTCGCGGCGCTCTGCGCCCTCTTGTTCGCGGGGGTGACTCCGCCGGCCGACGAGGCCCACGCGGCCGAGGCTCCGCCGCTGACAGCCGGGCACACCTACGCCCTGCGCTCCGAGGCCAACGGCATGTTCGTCGCCGCGGAGATCAACGCACCGGGCACCCAGGCCGGCAAGCTCCGGGCCCGCACCGCGGGCGGACCCGAAGCTCTGGGCTCCTGGGAGAAGTTCACCCTGCACACCGCCGACAAGGGCGTGACCGTCGCCCTGCGCTCCGAGGCGAACGGGCTCTACGTCACCACGGAGGTGAACTACAGCGACCCGTACGCGGGTCTGCTCCGCGCGCGCGGCGCGACCGTCGGCGACTGGCAGGCGTTCCGGCTGGAGCGGCAGTCGAACGGCACCTACGCGCTGAAGTCCAAGGCCACCGGCGCCTACGTCACCGCCGAGATCAACGACTCGGGTGCGGACCAGGCCATGCTGCGGGCGCGCGCCACCTCGGTCGGTTCATGGGAGCGCTTCGAGATGGTGGACCTCGGAGCCCCCGGAGAGGCGGACCTCCCCGCGCCCCGACTGCCCGCGACCGCCGAGGACTTCCGGGTCATGACCTGGAACGTCTGCGCCGGCACCAACGACACCTGCGGCAACCACCGGGTCACCGGGGACGTCCTCGCCGACCAGATCGTGGCGCGGCTGGGCGTGGCGGCCGCCGCCTACGACGCCGTCTTCCTCCAGGAGATGTGCGAGACGCACGCGAGGGCCATCGAGACCAGGCTGGAGGCCGCGACGAAGACCGGGTGGCACGTTCGGTTCGCACCCATCCGGTACACGGTCGACGGCTCGGCGCTCCAGGCCGCCAGGAACTGCGCCAAGGCCGGTACCGACGGCAACTGGACGGACCGTGGCGCGTACGGCATCGGGCTGGCCGTTCCGGAGGCGAGCACTTGGTACCGGGCCCATGCCCTGACCTCTCCGCCCAACGAGCTCGACGGTACGACCTGGACGAGGAAGGAGCAGCGCACGGTCCTGTGCGCCACCATCGAGGCGCGCGCCCTGCAGTTCTGCAACGCCCACTTCAGTTCCGGACTGACGTCGGACGACAGCACCGGGACGTACCGCGAGGAGCAGGCGGCGCAGCTGGAGAGCATCGTGCACGCCCAGACCCCGGCCGGCTACCGCACGGTCTTCGGTGGCGACCTCAACGTCGTACCGCCGGACTCGGCCGCTCCCGACGGCCCCAAGGGTGCTCTGACCGACCTGTACGCGGCGGACCGCGAGTGCGACGAGGGCCTGTGGCCGGAGCGTCCGCGTGACGGAAGGGCGACGAAGCCGCTGACCGGGCGGGAGATCAAGATCGACTACATCTTCGCTCCCGACGCCGCACAGATCGCGTGCGACGTCACGGCCGACGCCGGCCGGTCCGACCACTATCCGGTCACCGCGCGGATACGGCTGAGCGGCTGACGCGGAAGGGCCCGTCCGGTACGGACGGGCCCTTTCCACAAGCCTCCGGGTGACGCCGGGGGTCACTCCTCCAGCGTCAGTCCCTTGCGCAGCCTGCCGAGCGTGCGGGTGAGCAGCCGGGAGACGTGCATCTGGGAGATGCCGAGCTCCTCGCCGATCTCCGACTGGGTGAGGCCGGCGACGAAGCGCAGGGAGAGGATGCGCCGCTCGCGGGCCGGCAGCGAGGCGATCATCGGCTTGAGGGACTCGACGTACTCGATGCCCTCGATACCGTGATCCTCGTAGCCGATCCGGTCGGCGAGCGCGCCCTCGCCGTCGTCGTCCTCGGGCTGGGCGTCCAGCGAGCTCGCGGTGTACGCGTTGCTGGCCGTCATGCCCTCGACGACCTCGTCGCGGCTCAGATCGAGCTCCGCGGCGAGTTCGCCGACGGTCGGGGTGCGGTCGAGCCGCTGGGCCAGCTCGTCGCCGGCCTTGGCGAGGTCGAGGCGGAGCTCCTGAAGCCGTCGCGGTACGCGCACCGACCACGAGGTGTCGCGGAAGAAGCGCTTGATCTCGCCGATGATCGTCGGCATCGCGAAGGTGGGGAACTCGACGCCGCGGGAGAGTTCGAACCGGTCGATCGCCTTGATCAGGCCGATCGTGCCGACCTGGATGATGTCCTCCATCGGCTCGCTGCGGGAGCGGAAGCGGGAGGCGGCGAACTTGACCAGGGCGAGGTTGAGCTCGACGAGCGTGTTGCGGACGTACGCGTACTCGTGCGTGCCCTCCTCGAGGTCGTCGAGGCGGGCGAACAGGGTCTTCGAGAGCGCCCGGGCGTCCAGGGCCTCGACCTGGTCGAAGGGCGGGATCTCGGGAAGGCCGAGGCCGAGCTCGAGGTCGTGGGTGGGGGGCGGAGTTGCTGTCGACGACGCGTCGTGGGTACGCGGAGCGTCGAGCCGGGGTGACATGGTCTCCTCCATCGTTCCTTCTTGCTGCGGTTTGCGGCGCCTCCAAAGCCGGCCGTGTCGGATGTTCTCTCCTAGCCCTATCGTCTCGGCGGGGATCGTTGCAAGTGCCAATTGTCCTGTTTGTGTACTTATAGGGCAGAGGTCGGCTGCCATGGGGGGCGCGGACCTTGTATGGTTCGACCACGTCAACCGGCATCCGCGAGAGCGAGAAGAGGCACGGGAATGGACCGCCAGAACGTCGGCAGCGCGCAGTCGGGACGACTGCGGGTCGAGGTCCGGACCGTGGGGGCGAGCGAGATCCTCACTCCGGTGGGTGAGCTCGATCACCACACCGCCGACCTGTTGCGTGCGCCACTGGACGAGGCGCTCGACGCCGGTCGCTCACGGCTCGTGGTCGACTGCTCACGCCTCGATTTCTGTGACTCCACCGGGCTCAACGTGCTGTTGGGCGCCCGGCTGAAGGCCGACGCCGCCGGGGGAGGGGTCCACCTGACCGGGATGCGGCCCGTGGTGGCGCGGGTCTTCGAGATCACCGGTGCGGACGTCGTCTTCACCGTGCACGACTCCCTCGCGGCGGCTCTCCCCGCCGAGTGACGGGTGTCGTGAGGGAAAGGCCGGGCAGAAGAGCCCCGGTTTCGTCCTTTGTCTGGTGAATCGGTTGAATCGGTGAGGTGAAGCGCTGATGGACACTGCTGCCGGTGGCAGGGAGGTCGAGGAGGCCACGAGCCACGGCGCGGGTGCCGCCTCCGTCGGTGCGCGTTCCGGTGCCGATGCCGCCGATGCGGCGGCTGCCCGTGCCGACCTCGACGTACGGACCCTCTCGCTCGGCGCCGCCAGTGGCACCGTCCCGCTCGCCCGCGACTTCACGAGGACGGCGCTCTACGACTGGGGCTGGCTGCCCGCCGCCACCGCCGAGGCCAGGGCCGCCGCCGAGGACGTCCTGCTCGTCGTCTCCGAACTGGTCACCAACGCCTGCCTGCACGCCGAGGGCCCCGAGGCGCTGAGCGTCCGGCGCCGCGCGAAGGTGCTGCGCCTGGAGGTCGTCGACCGCGGCGCCGGACAGCCCGCGCCGCGCACCCCGCACCGGGCCGGCCGGCCCGGCGGACACGGCATGTTCATCGTGCAGCGGCTCTGCCTCGACTGGGGCATCGAGCGCACGCCCGGCGCCCCCGGCAAGACGGTCTGGGCGGAACTGGCCGCTCCGGCCTAGGACTCGGGCGCGGCCGCCGGCCGCCCCGGACGCGGACGAGGGTGCGGCCACCGGTCGCTCCCGTCCAGGACTCGGGTGCGGCTGCCGGTCGCTCCCGCCGGATGTCACGGCCTGCTCGTCATCGATCACACCCGCCGGACGCCCACCCTGCTCGTCGTCGGTCGCTCCCGGCGACCGCGCGCACTTCACCCTTCCCTTTGTCTTCCCTCCACAACGCCCCGGGCGTACCTTGACGCCCAATCTGATGTGCCGTCAGTAACTTTGCGGTGAGGGGTGCTTGGGGTGCCGTACCGGAGGAGAACAGCTTTCGCGCTGACCGTGGCGGCGGCGGGCTCGGTGGTGCTGGCCTCCGCTCCCACCGCACAGGCCGCCGTCGTCGACGTGGACTACGCCTGCGAGACGAAGATCGGGCCCAAGGGCGCGGTCTCGCCCGTCGACATCGAGGCCGTCCGGAACGGCGGCTCCTACACGATCACCATGTCCTTCGAGAAGGGCGTCTCCGACAGCCCGGTCGAACTCCCCAAGGGCGTCATGACCCCACGCGCCGACCTCCGGCTCGGCGGTGCCGACACGGGCACGATCAAGGTCAAGGGAACCCCGAACACCGCGGCGATCCCTCCCGACACCCCCATCAAGATCGGGCGGTTGACGGGGACGTACACCCCGAAGAAGAGCGGCAAGGTCACCTTCACCGCCGGGGTGCTCACCGTCCACGCCCTCGGGATGGACGCCGCCGTCTGCACACCGAAGAACAACCCCAGGCCTTCGCTGGAGCTGGAGGTCACCGCCGCGGGCGGGTCCGCCGGCCAGAGCTCCGAGGACACCGGGTCCTCGGGCGGCGGCGAACTGCCCAGGACCGGCCCGCTCGACTCCGCGACGGCGCTCGGCACCCTCGGCGGCACGGTACTGCTGACCGGCGCGGCCGGGGTGCTCTGGCTCACGCGGCGCACGGCGCGCTGATGCGGGGCGTGTGGGCCGGGGCGGGGGCCGCCGTCGCCACGCTGCTGGGCGCCGTGGCGGCGGCGCCCCCGCCGGGGTGGACGGCGGCACCGGCCGAGCGGCGGCCGTACGTCTATCTGGAGGGCGCGGCCGGGAGCGTGCTGCAGGACACCCTGTCCCTGACCAACCCCGGCGCGGAACCGCTCACGGTGCGGCTGAGCGGCCAGGGAGCCCCTTTCGCGTTCGCCGCGCGGGCCGTCACGGTCCCGGCGCGGACCCGCGCCGACGTGCCGTTCACCGTGACCGTCACGGCCGGCACCTCGCCCGGGGAGCACCGGGGCGCGGTCCTCGCGGCGGCCGGTGGCCGGGAGGAGCGGGTCCCGGTGCATCTGCGGGTGAGCGGACAGAGTCTGGCGGCACTCACCGTCGAGGAGGTACGGATCGACGGCGCGGGCACCCTGCGCTACACCCTGGTCAACCGGGGCAACACGGTCCTCGCCCCACACCTCTCGGTGCGTGCCGAAGGGGTCTTCGGAACGGTCCTCGACCGCCCCTCCCGCGCGCTGCCCGTCACCCTGCGACCCGGCGAACGGGTCACCCGTACCGAGCGTTGGCCCGACCCTCCCGCCCTCGACTCGATCACGGTCGATCTGCGCGCCACGGCTCCCGGCGCTCCGCCCGCGACCGCCCGTGCCGAGGCGGTCTTCCTCGCCCGGGGCCCGGTCGCCGCCGGGGCGGGCGCCCTGCTCGCGGCGGCAGCGGGAACGTACGCGGTCCGCCGCCGGATCCGGCCGGGGGCGGGGCCCGAAGAACCGGCGCGTCGAAGCCCCTCGGGAAGTCCCTCGGCCGAGGCGACGGCAGGAGCGAAACGATGAGCGTGACGGTCCCGGCGCGGAACACGCGACCGGCCACCCCTCTCCGACGGAGGCCGCGGAGGCGTCGGCCGGTCGCCGCCGTGCTCGCCCTGCTGGCCGGCCTCCTGTGGGGAATGCTGCCCGCCGCGCGGACGCCCGCCTCGGCCGCCCCCGGGCCCACCGTGGCCCTGTCGCGGACCGAGGGCGGCAAGGGCGGAGAGATCACCGTGAGCGGGACGGGGTGGAAGCCCGGCGCCCTTCTCATGCTGCTGATCTGCGGCCAGTCCGCGCCCGGCAGGGGTGTCATCGGCGGCACCAACTCCTGCGCCAACACGATGGGAAGAGCCGCCACCGTCGACGCCGAGGGGGACTTCAGCCAGAAGGTGCCGATCGCCGAGCCGCCCAAGCCCTGCCCGTGCGTCGTGCACGTCGCCGGTGTCACCGGCCGACAGGACGTCGTGGACGTCGCGTTCACGGTCGCCGGCCACCCCGCCGCCCCGCTGCCCGACGCCTCCGGCGACGGCAGGCTCGCCGTGCTCGACTCGGCACGCCTGGACGGATCCAGCGGCGTACTCGTCTGGTTCGGCGCCCCGGCCCAGCGCGAGATCGTCTTCACCGTCGGCAACCTCGGCCCCGCCGCCGTCAAGGACCCGGTCTTCCGGGTCGGCACCAGCCACGGCGTCTTCTCGCCGCAGTACGAGGAGCGGCAGTGGCGCGGCACGATCGAGCCCGGCGGGAAGGCCCTGATCAGGCTCCCCGTCGAGCTGTCGGCGGGCGCGCACGGCGACTACCAGGTCTCGGTGAGGTACGCCGGGAAGGTTCTGGTCGAGCAGCCGTGGGGAGTGGACCGGCCCTGGGGCGTGACGCTGTTCTGGCTGCTGCTCGCCGTGGTCGTCCCGGCCGCGCTCTTCCGGATCGGCATGGCGGTGGTGGACCGGGTACGCCCGGGCGGCGGCGCGTCCCACCACCGGCGCCGCACCACTCCCGTACGGGGACCCGTGCGCCGTCCACCCGTACGCACCCCCGGACCCGTCCCCGACCGGGACGGCGCCACCACGGTCCTGCCGTGGTTCACCCCCGACTCCGCACCGTCAGAGAACAGTCCGACGACGAAGGGACATTCGTGAGCACGCAACGGAGGATGAGCGCGGCCGGAGTCGCGCTGATGCTCGGCGGCGCGGGGATCCTGCTGGCCGCCAGCCCCGCTCAGGCCGCCGAGGTCTCGTTCAGGACCGAGTGCATACCGCCGGCGATCTCCGGCATGCCGCCGGTACAGGGCACCACCAAGGTGCTCATCACCGCGCCGGCGGAGGCGAAGGTCGGCGACGAGGTGGAGGTCGTCTGGAAGACGGTCGAGGCCGCGTCCAAGAACCCCGACGTCATCGACCTGGAGAAGGACACGGTCAAGCCCACCGGCGTCATCAAGGTGGGCGGCGCGGCGAGCGGCACGCTGAACATGGAGGGACCGCGGCAGAATCCGCCGATCCCCAAGAACAGCCCGATGGTGCTGCCGGACATGAAGGGCAGACTGAAGCTGGAGAAGGCGGGCGAGATCACGCTGACGCCGGACAAGTACAACATCAATGTCTCCAAGCCGATGTCGACGGACACGAAGTGCTCGCCGAAGGAGACGGTGGCGGTCGCGGCGACGATCAAGGTGACGGACGGCGGGGGCGGTTCTTCGTCCGGCGGTACGACGTCCAGCGGCGGCACGAGTACGTCCGGAGGGTCCACGTCCGGCGGCTCGACGTCCGGAGGGTCCACGTCCGGCGGCGGAGGCGGGCAGACCGACTTCGTCGGCAAGGAGGTCTCGGTCCAGTTCTCCTGCCAGTCGCCGGGACCGGCGAACATCACCTCCAAGGTGACCGTCAACGCCAAGAAGAACGGCGGAGCCTTCGACCTCACCGTGAAGACCGCCAAGGGCGTCATGGACAGCCCCGCCCCGCTCCCCGCCGGGGCGCTCAAGCCCTCCATGGCGGTCAAGCTCGGCGGCGCGGACAGCGGCACGGTCAAGGTCGAGGGCCCGGCGAACCCCGCCCCGCTCGAACAGGGCAAGCCGGTCGACCTGCCGGACATGAAGGGCACGTACAAGCCGGGAGCCACCGGCAAGGCCACGCTCAGCCCCGGCACCCTGACCATCAACGTCTCGCTCGGCGGCTCGCCGATCGTGATCCCCTGCCAGGTCAAGGGCAGTGTCCAGGCGTCCCTGGAACTCGACACGACCAAGCAGGACGGCGGCGCCTCCGGCGGCGGCGGTGACACCACCGCGGGCGGCGGTACCAGCGGCGGTACGAGCGGCTCCGGCGGCGGCCTCGCCGAAACCGGCGCCGAGGACGAGGGCGCCCTGCGCGCGCTCGCCCTGGTGGCCGGCACGGTGATCCTCCTCGGCGGGGCGGTGTTCACGTTCACCCCGTGGGCCAGGCTCAGGCGCTGACGTACGGGCGCGAACGGCGGAGGGCCGCCGCACCGAATCCGGTGCGGCGGCCCTCAGGTCCGTACGGACGGAGACGTCAGTGGACGCTGCCCATGAGCGTCTGGACCTTCTTGCGGTACATGTAGATCGCGAAGCCGGCCGCGACGGCGAGCGTCGCCTGCATCGCGATGATCCCGGTCCCGTTCAGGTCCACGCCCGCGATGGAGAGCAGACCCGTCGTGCAGTCACCGGCGGTGACGGCGAGGAACCAGACGCCCATCATCTGCGAGGCGTACTTCTTCGGCGCCATCTTCGTGGTGACGGAGAGGCCGACGGGGGAGAGGCACAGCTCACCGATGGTCTGGATCATGTAGATCGAGACGAGCCACATCGGGGAGACCAACGTGCCGTCACCCGACATGTTCATCGGGACGATGAACACGAAGAAGGAGGCGCCGACGAGGACCAGACCCATCGCGAACTTCACGATGGTGTTCGGCTCCTGGTTCTTGCGGGCCAGCCACAGCCACAGCCAGGCGAAGACCGGGGCCAGCGCCATGACGAAGAGCGGGTTCAGGGACTGGTACCAGGTGGCGGAGAAGCCGAGTCCGAAGACGCTGCCGGCGGTCTTGCCGTCCGCGAAGAGCGACAGGGTCGAGCCACCCTGGTCGTAGATCATCCAGAAGATGGCGGCGGCGACGAAGAACCAGATGTAGCCGTTCATCTTCGACTGCTCGGACGCGTCGAGGTCCTTGTCGCGCTTGATGCGGGCCAGGACGGCGATCGGGATGAGCAGACCGGCGACGGTCAGCGGGACCAGCGCCCAGTTCAGCGTGTACAGGCCGAGGGCGACGACGATGCCGTAGAAGACGGCCACGAGGGCGACGACGAGAGCGACCTTGGTGATGATCGCCTTGCGCTCGTCGGCGGAGAGCGGGTTCGGGACCTCGCTGCTCTTCGGGTTGAGGCTCTTGGCGAAGCCCAGGAAGACGGCGAGACCCAGGCCCATGCCGACCGCGGCGAGGGCGAAGCCGAGGTGCCAGTTGACTTCCTTGCCGATCGTTCCGATGAGGAGCGGAGCGACGAAGGCGCCGAGGTTGATGCCGACGTAGAAGAGCGTGAAGCCGCCGTCACGACGCGGGTCCTCGGGACCGTCGTAGAGGTGGCCCACCATCGTCGAGATGTTGGCCTTGAGGAGGCCCGAGCCGACGGCCACCAGCGCGAGGCCGACGAAGAACATCGCCGAGCCGGGCAGGGCCAGCGAGACGTGACCAGCCATGATCACGAAACCGGCGATGGTGACGGTCTTGCGCGCGCCCCAGACGCGGTCGCCGAACCAGCCACCCGGCATCGCCATCAGGTAGACCATCGAGACGTACACCGAGTAGATGGCCGTGGCGGTGGCCGCCTTCATCGCCAGACCGCCGCCCTGGCTGCCCAAGGCGGCGTCGGCGCCGCCGGAGACCAGGTAGTAGACCAGCAGGGCCCGCATCCCGTAGTAGGAGAAGCGCTCCCACATCTCGGTGAAGAAGAGAGTGGTCAGGCCGCGGGGGTGGCCGAGAAACGTCTTCTGGTACCGGGGAACTCCGGTCGAAGCCGTCGTCAGGCTGGACGCCATGTCGATCCTTGCTCTGTCGGGACGCGCGCCTCGTGAGCGTGGTGCGCCCGGTGGGGGAGGCCGGCACCGGCGAGGAGCGGTCGCGCCCCGCCGGGATCCACGCCCCGCGACGCGGTAGCGCGTCACCGGACCCGGCCCACAGGTCATTCACCGTCTACAAGGTTGGCGAAGCCGACCTCGCGCGAAAAGAGACCTTTGGCGCACGAAGCGTGCCAAAGGTCCCCGATTACCGCTACAGACGTCTCGCCACCATACGACACGACAGCGGCCCATATGGAAGGGCTTGAGAGATGGATCACAGGTAATCAGGGAACCGCAGACCGTCATTCGAAGGTCATCTGCTGACTGGTCACCTGTTACCCAGGGCCTGTGCTCACCCGGTGGATCACGCCCCGGGGTGTCCCCCGTGCGGACTACCATCACTCCATGACCCGTGTACTGCTCGCCGAGGACGACGCATCCATCTCGGAACCGCTGGCCCGCGCCCTGCGGCGGGAGGGGTACGAGGTCGAGGTGCGGGAGGACGGGCCGACCGCCCTCGACGCCGGACTCAAGGGCGGGGTCGACCTCGTCGTCCTCGATCTCGGGCTGCCCGGCATGGACGGCCTGGAGGTCGCCCGCCGGCTGCGCTCCGAGGGGCACGCGATCCCGATCCTGGTCCTGACCGCACGCGCCGACGAGGTCGACACCGTCGTCGGGCTCGACGCCGGCGCCGACGACTACGTCACCAAGCCGTTCCGTCTCGCCGAGCTTCTCGCCCGGGTCCGGGCCCTGCTCCGGCGCGGCGCCACCGAGCCGGCCGTCGCCCCGGCCACGCACGGCGTGCGGATCGACGTCGAGTCGCACCGCGCCTGGATGGGCGACGAGGAGCTCCAGCTCACGGCCAAGGAGTTCGACCTGCTCCGGGTCCTCGTCCGGGACGCCGGCCGGGTCGTGACCAGGGACCAGCTGATGCGGGAGGTCTGGGACACGACCTGGTGGTCGTCGACCAAGACCCTCGACATGCACATCTCCTGGCTGCGCAAGAAGCTGGGCGACGACGCTGCCAACCCGCGCTACATCGCCACGGTCCGAGGCGTCGGCTTCCGCTTCGAGAAGAGCTAGGGGGCTGTCTCGCCGATCAGGCCGCCCGGCACGATCGGCCGGACTGGGCCTGTCCGACGGATCCGGGCCGCCGCGCCCGGGACCGTAGGCTCGACGGGCAACACCGTCATCCCGCCCGGAGGGCATGCACCGTGCGCCGCAGGCTGATCAACTCCACGCTCGCCGTGGTCCTCGTCGTCATCGCCGTCTTCGGGGTGTCCCTCGTCATCGTCGAGACGCGGACCATCTCCAGCAGCGCCCAGGAGAGCGTGGACTCCGAGGCGCTGCGCCTGGTCGCCATCGTCGACGGCCGTCTCATCGGCGGGGAGCCCGTCAACCCCGACATCCTCGCCGAGCAGAGCGGCGCCAAGCGGTACGCCCTGATCGAGATCCCCGGCCGCGCCCCCATCGAGATCGGCACCCGCCCCGAGGGCAGCGTCATCCGCGCCACCGCCGACGGCGAGCGCGGTGAGACCGTGACCGTCGAGGAGTCCCGGTCCACCGTCACCGCCGAGGTCGGGCGCACCCTCCTGATCATCGGCGCCGTGGCCCTGCTCGCCGTCGTAGCCGCCGTTCTGCTCGCCGTACGACAGGCCAACAAGCTGGCGTCCCCGCTCACCGACCTCGCCGAGACCGCCGAGCGGCTCGGTTCGGGCGATCCGCGCCCACGCCACCGGCGGTACGGCGTGCCCGAGCTGGACCGGGTCGCCGACGTCCTGGACGCCTCCGCCGAGCGGATCGCCCGGATGCTCACCGCCGAACGCCGGCTCGCCGCCGACGCCTCGCACCAGCTCCGTACGCCGCTCACCGCCCTGTCCATGCGGCTGGAGGAGGTGGCGGTCGCCGACGACCTGGACACCGTCAAGGAGGAGGCGACGATCGCGCTCACCCAGGTCGAGCGGCTCACCGACGTCGTCCAGCGGCTGCTCACCAACTCCCGGGACCCCCGTACCGGCTCCGCCATCGCCTTCGACCTCGACGAGGTCGTCAAGCAGCAGATCGAGGAGTGGCGCCCCGCCTACCGCAGCGCGGGCCGGGCGATCGTCCACTCCGGCAAGCAGGGCATGCGCGCGGTGGGCACCCCGGGGGCGGTGGCCCAGGTCCTCGCCGCGCTGATCGAGAACTCGCTCATGCACGGCGGCGGCACCGTCGCCCTGCGCACCCGGGTCATCGGCAACCAGGCCGTGATCGAGGTCACCGACGAGGGGCCGGGGGTCCCGGCCGACCTCGGTGCGCGGATCTTCGAGCGGACCATCAGCGGCCGCAACTCCACCGGCATCGGCCTCGCGGTCGCCCGCGACCTCGCGGAGGCGGACGGGGGCCGGCTGGAGCTGCTACAGCAGCAGCCGCCGGTGTTCGCGCTCTTCCTGAGCCGCGAGGTCAGACGCCACACGGACCAGGAGCGCCCGGTCCGCTAGGAGATTTCTCCCGGACCGGAGAGCGGAGAGGTCACACGCGGTCGGGCTGCTTCCTGACCGCCTGCCGCGGAGCCTGCTCCAGGAACGATTCGGCGGTCTGTACGGCCTCCCGGGCCGG
Organism: Streptomyces sp. NPDC006551; assembly: GCF_040611675.1. NCBI lineage: Bacteria > Bacillati > Actinomycetota > Actinomycetes > Kitasatosporales > Streptomycetaceae > Streptomyces > Streptomyces sp. NPDC006551. The sequence continues at coordinate 6,610 of NZ_JBEXOT010000070.1, read as the reverse complement.
CAGCGTACGGAACACCCAGGTGCGGTACGACCAGAAGCGGAACAGCGTCGCGACGCCGATGCCGAAGAACTTGAAGAAGTTGCTCTGCAGCGGGGTGTCCCAGCCGAACCCGTACGTCGCCGCGTACAGGATGCCGTTCTGGATCACCAGTCCGACGACGCTGAACAGGAAGAAGAGCGTCAGCTCCTTCGTCCGGCTGCTCTTGTCGCGGTCCCGGTAGGTGAAGTACCGGAAGCCCAGGTAGTTGAACGCGATCGCGACGACGGTGGCGATGATGCTCGCCCGCACGACCGGCAGGTCCGTGAGATGGCGTACGAGATTGAACACCCCGAGGTCCACCAGAAGCCCGACACCACCGACCGCGCCGAACTTGGCGAACTCGCGGGTGAGCTGATCAAGCCGCACGCGCAGTGCGCTCTTCTCAGTCATGGTGATCGCTCAGCCCCGTCCTTCGGATGATGTCAACCCAGCCATGCTAACCAGCCCGCCTGTCACCCGCCTGTGGACATCGCAAACCATGGGAAAACCCCGCTTCACTGTGCCAAAGCACAGGCGGATGAGGCTTCCCGCCTCGTGCGGATACCCTAGGAGGGTGACGTTCCCGGTAGTCGGCATGGTCGGTGGCGGTCAGCTCGCCCGTATGACCCACGAGGCGGGCATCCCCCTCGGCATCAAGTTCAAGCTCCTCAGTGACACCCCGCAGGACTCGGCGGCCCAGGTGGTGAGCGACGTCGTCATCGGCGACTATCGCGACCTGGACACGCTGCGTGACTTCGCACGCGGCTGTGACGTGATCACCTTCGATCACGAGCACGTGCCGACCGAACACCTGCGGGCCCTGGAAGCGGACGGCATCCCCGTCCGCCCGGGGCCCGACGCGCTGGTGCACGCCCAGGACAAGGGGGTGATGCGCGCCAGACTCGACGAGATCGGCGCGCCGAGCCCACGCCACCGCATCGTCGCCGACCCGGCGGACGCGGCGGCCTTCGCCGCCGAGGTGGGCGGCTTCCCGATCATCCTCAAGACCGTGCGCGGCGGCTACGACGGCAAGGGCGTCTGGTTCGTCCGTACGGAGGCAGACGCCCGCGACCCGTTCCTCGCCGGCGTTCCGGTGCTCGCCGAGGAGAAGGTCGACTTCGCGCGCGAGCTCGCGGCGAACATCGTCCGCTCCCCGCACGGCCAGGCCGTCGCCTACCCCGTCGTCGAGTCCCGGCAGGTCGACGGCGTCTGCGACACGGTGATCGCGCCCGCTCCCGACCTCTCCGACGAGCTGGCCGGGCAGGCGCAGGAGCTGGCGCTGCGCATCGCCGACGAGCTCGGCGTCGTCGGTCATCTGGCCGTCGAGCTCTTCGAGACCGCCGACGGGCGGATCCTCGTCAACGAGCTCGCCATGCGCCCCCACAACTCCGGCCACTGGACCCAGGACGGGGCGATCACCTCGCAGTTCGCCAACCACGTCCGCGCCGTCCTCGACCTGCCGCTGGGCGATCCGCGACCGCGCGCGCCCTGGACGGTCATGTGCAATGTGCTGGGCGGGGACTACCCCGACATGTACTACGCGTACCTGCACTGCATGGCCCGCGATCCGCAGCTCAAGATCCATATGTATGGCAAGGACGTGAAGCCCGGCCGCAAGGTGGGGCACGTCAACACCTACGGCGACGACCTGGACGACGTGCTGGAGCGCGCGCGTCACGCCGCCGGCTATCTGCGAGGAACGATCACCGAATGAGCAGCCCCGTTGTCGGCATCGTCATGGGATCCGACTCCGACTGGCCCGTCATGGAGGCCGCGGCGCAGGCCCTGGACGAGTTCGAGATCGCGTACGAGGTCGACGTCGTCTCCGCGCACCGCATGCCGCGCGAGATGATCGCGTACGGCGAGGAGGCCGCCGACCGCGGTCTGAAGGCGATCATCGCGGGCGCGGGCGGCGCCGCCCATCTGCCGGGCATGCTCGCCTCGGTCACCCCGCTGCCCGTCATCGGTGTCCCGGTCCCGCTGAAGTACCTCGACGGCATGGACTCGCTGCTCTCCATCGTGCAGATGCCCGCCGGTGTGCCGGTGGCCACGGTCTCCGTCGGCGGCGCCCGCAACGCCGGTCTGCTCGCCGCCCGGATCATCGCCGCGCACGACCCGGAGCTGCTCGCCCGGATGCGGGAGTTCCAGCAGGAGCTGAACGACCAGGCGACCGAGAAGGGAAAGCGGCTGCGGAACAAGGTCGAGGGCTCGGAGTCCTTCGGATTCGCCAGGTGAGCGCGGCGGACCGCCCGGCGCGGGAGCGCCTCGCGGAGGCGCGCGAACTGCTCGCCTCCGCGCCCGTCGTCGACGGTCACAACGATCTGCCGTGGGCCCTTCGGGAGCACGCCCGCTACGACCTGGACCGCATGGACATCGCGGCCGACCAGAGCGGCGCCCTCCACACCGACCTGGCCCGGCTGCGGGCCGGCGGCGTCGGCGCCCAGTTCTGGTCCGTGTACGTGCCGTGCTCGCTGACCGGGGACGACGCGGTCAGCGCCACCCTGGAGCAGATCGACGTCGTCGACCAGCTCCTCGCGCGGTACGCGGGGGAGCTGGCCCCGGCCCTCACCGCGGACGACATGGAGTCGGCCCGGCGGCAGGGCCGTATCGCCTCCCTGAAGGGCGCCGAGGGCGGCCACTCCATCAACAACTCCCTCGCCACCCTGCGCGCGCTGCACACCCTCGGCGTGCGCTACATGACGCTCACCCACAACGACAACACCGCGTGGGCGGACTCGGCGACCGACGAGCCGGGAGTCGGCGGGCTCTCGCCCTTCGGCCACGAGGTCGTCCGGGAGATGAACCGGATCGGCATGCTCGTGGACCTCTCGCACGTCGCCGCGACGACGATGCGGGACGCGCTCGACACCTCCGTCGCGCCGGTGATCTTCTCGCACTCCTCGTCCCGGGCGGTCTGCGACCACCCGCGGAACATCCCCGACGACGTGCTGGAGCGGCTGCCGGCCAACGGGGGCGTGGCGATGGCCACGTTCGTACCGAAGTTCATCCTGCAGGCGGCCGTGGAGTGGACGAACCGGGCCGACGAGAACATGCGGGCGCACGGGCTGCACCACCTGGACACCACCCCGCGGGCGATGAAGATCCACCGCGCCTTCGAGGCGGACAACCCGCGTCCGATCGCCACCGCCGCCACGGTCGCCGACCACCTCGACCACATGCGTGAGGTGGCCGGCATCGACCACATCGGCATCGGCGGCGACTACGACGGTACGGCGTTCACCCCGGCCGGTCTCGACGATGTCGCCGGCTACCCGAACCTGATCGCGGAACTGCTGACCCGCGGCTGGTCCCACGCCGACCTCACCAAGCTGACCTGGTCCAACGCGGTCCGCGCACTGCGGGACGCGGAGGCGGTCTCCCGCGGCTTGCCGGCGACCCGGGGCCCGTCGAACGCGACGATCGAGTCGCTGGACGGGCTGCCCGCCTGAGGTCCCCGACGTGGTGACACGCGACGGCCCCGCTTCGGCGGGGCCGTCGCGCGTACCGGCACCGGCGCCGGCGGCGTCCCCCCGGACCGGTGGCGTCCCCCGGACGCACCAGTCCACCGCGACCGGGGAAGGGACGGGTGGCACGGTGGGCGGTACTGCCTCACCGAGTTCGGAGTCACCTCATGGCAGATCTGCTGGACGACCCCCCTGACCTGTCTGCCGCTTCCGCCGCCGCCGGAGAGCTCGATCCCCAGGGGCCGCCGCCGCCCCCGACGGACGCGGACGAACACGCCCGTGCCCTCCTGGCCGCGTATCCGGTCGTCGAGGGGTACGCGGACCTCGCCGAGCTCCCCGATCCCGAGGAGCTGCCCCCGCTCCGGGCCGAGGGGGTGGGGACGCAGTTCTGGTCCCTGCACGCCGGGCCCGGCGACGACGCGGTCGTCGAGACGCTGCGCCGGATCGACACGGTACGAACCCTCGTCGCCGCCTGCCCGGAACACCTGCGGCTCGCGCGGACCACGGCGGAGATCGCCGACGCCGCCAACTGCGGCCGGGCCGCGGCGCTGCTGGGGCCCGTGAGCGCCACCGCCCTCGGCGGCTCGCTGGCCACGCTCCGGGCGTACCACCTCCTCGGTGTCCTGGCGGTGACGCTGTCCGGCCTCGACCGCTTCGACCGCTTCGCCCACGACGCGGTACGGGAGATGAACCGGCTGGGCGTCCTCGTGGACCTCTCGGGCGCCACCCCGGACACGATGCGCGGCGCTCTGGCGGTCACCAAGGCGCCGGTCCTGCTGACCCGTGGGGAGCCGGAGGCGCTGCCGGACGACGTCCTGGCCCTGTTGGGCGAGAACGGCGGTGTGTGCATGATTCCGGTGACGGAGGGCGCCTCCGCCACGGCAGACGCCCTGGACCGGCTGCGCGCCCTGGCCGGACCGGGTTCGGTGGGCCTCTCGCACTGCCCGGACCCGGGGTCCGGCTACCGGGAGCTCGTCGTGGAGCTCCTCCAGCGGGGCTGGCCGGACCAGGACGTCCGCGCCCTCACCCGCACCAACGCGACCCGCGCCCTACGCGAATCCGAGTTCCGCTCCCGCGCCACCCGCCTCCGCCGCCCGGCCTGAGACCGGGATCCGCCGCTCGGCGGCCTGCCTGGCGCCCGGGGCCTAGGGCTCGGCGGCGTGCCTGAGACCGGGGCCCCGCCACCGGCGTCCCGCCCGAGAGCCGGGATCCGCCGCTCGGCGGCCTGCTGGCGCCCGGGGCCTAGTGCTCGGCGGTGTGCCTGAGACCGGGCCCCGCCACCGGCGTCCCGCCCGAGAGCCGGGACCCGGCGCTCGGTGGCCTGCACGGCGCCCAGGACCTAACGCTCGGCGGCCTGCCTGACATCTGTGCCCCGCCCTGCGGCGGCACGCCGCCACCAGCCCCGGTCCCGTCCCGGGCCTGCGGAGCCCGGTCCCGTCCCGGGCCTGCGGAGTCCGGCCCCGTCCGCCCGGGCGGAGCCCCGCCCCGCCCCGCCGCTACGCCCGCGGGCGGCCCATCGCCCGGTACAGCCAGCCCGCCTCGCGCCACAGCGTCGCGTCCAGCGCGTTGCGGCCGTCCAGGATCACCCGTGACGTGACGACCTCCCCGAGCTCCGCCGGGTTCAGGGCGTCGCGGAACTCGCGCCACTCCGTCAGGTGCAGCACCACGTCCGCCCCTCGTACCGCCTCCAGCGCCGTCTCCGCGTACCCCAGCGTCGGGAACAGCCGGCGCGCGTTGTCCATGCCCTTCGGGTCGTAGACCGTCACCTGTCCGCCCTGCAGATGGATCTGGCCCGCCACGTTCAGCGCCGGCGAGTCCCGCACGTCGTCCGAGTCGGGCTTGAACGTCGCGCCGAGCACCGCCACCCGCTTGCCCAGGAACGACCCGCCGCCCAGCGCGTCGCGCGCCATCGCGACCATCTGGCCGCGCCGCCGCATGTTGATGGAGTCGATCTCGCGGAGGAACGTCAGCGCCTGGTCCGCACCCAGCTCGCCCGCCCGTGCCATGAACGCCCGGATGTCCTTCGGCAGGCAGCCCCCGCCGAAGCCGATCCCCGCCCGCAGGAACTTGGACCCGATCCGCTCGTCGTAGCCGATCGCCTCCGCGAGCTGCGCGACGTCACCGCCGGCGGCCTCGCACACCTCCGCCATCGCGTTGATGAAGGAGATCTTGGTCGCCAGGAAGGAGTTCGCCGCGGTCTTCACCAGCTCCGCCGTCGGGAAGTCCGTCACCACGAACGGCGAGCCCTCGCCGATCGGCCCGGCATACACCTCGCGCAGCACCTTCTCCGCGCGCTCGCCGCGCACGCCGACCACGATCCGGTCCGGACGCAGCGTGTCCTGGACGGCGAAGCCCTCCCGCAGGAACTCCGGGTTCCACGCGAGGTCGACGCCTTCCGGCAGCAGCCCCGCGAGCCGCTCCGCCGAACCGACCGGCACGGTCGACTTGCCGACGACCAGTGAGCCCGAGCGCACCACGCCGGCGAGCGAGGCGAAGGCGGCGTTGACGTACGACATGTCGCACGCGTACTCGCCGTGCTTCTGCGGAGTGTTCACACACACGAAGTGGACGTCGCCGAACTCGCCGATCTCCTCCCAGGAGGTCGTGAAGCGCAGCCGCCCCGTGGACCCCTCGATCCCGGCGGCGTGCCGGGCGAGCAGCTCCTCGAGCCCGGGCTCGTACATCGGGACCCGGCCCGCCGACAGCATCTCGATCTTCTCGGGTACGACGTCGAGTCCGAGGACCTCGAAGCCCAGCTCCGCCATGGCCGCTGCGTGCGTCGCGCCGAGGTAGCCGGTGCCGATCACGGTGATCTTGAGGGCCATGCGGGACTCCATGTGCGTGCAGGCGGAAAATGCCTGCCCGAGCATAGTCCGGGCGGGCGCGAACGTACCGCGCGCTGCCGCGTGCTGTCGGGAAGCTCACCTGGCTCAGGAGGCGAACCACGCCCTAAAATTTGGGTTACTTAACGGTAGTTAGCGTTCTAGGGGAGCTCGGGATCATGGGCAAGGACTTCGACCTTTATCGTCCGTTGGAGGAGCACGACATGCTCCGGGAGACGGTTCGTGCGCTGGCGGAGGCGAAGATCGCGCCGTTCGCGGCGGCGGTGGACGAGGAGGGCCGGTTCC
>NZ_JBEXOT010000069.1:0-24494 GCF_040611675.1 Streptomyces sp. NPDC006551 | reverse complement strand
GCCCGTCTCATGACGGACGCGGGGATCAGCCCGCGGGTCACGCAGGTCCGCTCCGGCGAGGCCGAACTGAACCGCATCACCGGCGCGCAGGCCCCTTCGGGCATCCCGGTCGTCATCACGGCTCCCGTGGCCGAGCGCCCCAAGCGCGATGCCGGCGCCCGCTCCCGGCGCAACCGCCCCTCGCAGGCGATGCGCCGTGCCGCCCAGCGGAGGACCGCCTACGACCCGGCGGCCTAGGACGGGCCAGGGGGTGTCCCGCCGAGATCGACGAGACAGCCCCCAGACGTTCGCTCGCAGGTCAGAGTCCGCCCACTTCCGCAGGAGGCACTTGTGACACCGGTTCAGACGCATCCCCGCCCCTCAGGCACCGTCTCCACGACCAGGACGGTGGCCGACACCATGGAGGCCGTCATGGCCGACACCATGGTCGACGCCATGGACGAGACCGGGCCGCAGGTCTGGGACGACATGACCGTCGAGGTGGCCCTGTCCGTCATGGCGAGCGCCCGTGCGGCGCACCTGATCGTCCGCGACAACGACGGCCGGTGCACCGGCCTGGTCACCCGGGCCCAGCTCGCCGCCGTCCACGGCAGCTCCGCCTACACCGACCGCCTCCGCCTGCGCGAGATCACCGGCGCGCACGGACCGTTCACCTCGCCCGTGACCACGATGGCCGAAGCCGAGCGGGCCATGCGTCACGGCCGAGGGGGAGCGCTGCCCGTGGTCGACGAGCACGGCCGCGCCCTGGGCGTGCTGCACCCCTCCCGCTGATCCGCCTCACCCGGTCGGACCGCTCCTCCCTCTTCTCCCTGTGAGGTCCCATGCGCTGCGTCATCGCCCGCTTCCCGTTCGAACTGACGAAGAGCGGTGTGCTGGAAACGATGAAGGGCGTCAAGCCCGAGCCGATCACCGGCGAGTCCGTGATCATCGGCCGTCGTTCCTACCCCGCCAAGCAGGTGGGTGAGATCGTCACCCGTCAGGACCGGCGCGACTTCACCGCCGGTGAAGTCCTCCGGGCCATGACCCGGCTCGGCTTCACCTGCCGCGCCCTCCCCGAGGCCGCCGCACCGGCGCCCGCTCTCAGCCCGCTCCAGCACGCGTCCGCCCTGCTCGGGATTCCCGTGCCGGCCTGACCCGGGCGCGGCGACGCTCGTCGTACGCCGCATCCGGACAACTGAACGCCTCGAACAGTGTGAGGGCCCGACCGGTACATCCCGGTCGGGCCCTCCGCGTATGCCGTTCCCGTGGGATCGCCGGGAGCGTCCGCGGGCCGGAGTCGTAACCTGATCGCTGGACACGCGAGAATCGGCGGGCGGAGATGGACCGCCGGCCGGCGGTACACGTGGGCACGTGCCTTCGGGGCCTTGGTGCCGTACGACACCAGGGCCGCACGCGTCCACAGAGAGGTGAGAATGACAGCAGACGATTCGATCGGCCGTCTCGACGACGACGACTACCCGGCCTACACCATGGGCCGGGCCGCCGAGATGCTCGGAACCACCCCCGGGTTCCTCCGCGCGATCGGGGAAGCCCGGCTGATCACTCCGCTCCGCTCGGAGGGCGGCCACCGGCGCTACTCCCGGTACCAGCTGCGCATCGCGGCCCGCGCCCGGGAACTCGTCGACCAGGGGACGCCCATCGAGGCCGCGTGCCGCATCATCATTCTCGAGGACCAGCTCGAGGAAGCCCAGCGCATCAACGCCGAGTACCGCCGCGCGGCGGCCGAACCGCCTCCGCCGGCGGAACCGCGTCCGCCGGCCACCGACTGACGTGGGCGTGCCCGCCGAACCGGCGGGCACACGCGAAACGAGACCGCCAGAGCGGTCGACTCCCAGGTCAGAGACCCGGGCCTCGGTTCGGTTCGCGCCACATGGCACGGAGGACGGGGCCGTCGGGGAGGGGCATGCCCAGCAGTCCGCGCGCGTCCGCCGCACAGTGCGCGGACGCCTCCACGCCGTCGACCCGTACGCCGAGCCGGGGGCCGAGTGTGTCGTGCACGAAGGCGACCGCGCACCCGGCGAGCGCGCCGCCGGAGACCCCGGGGCACCGGAACCGGTGAGAGCGGCTGAACTCGACCGGTCGGCGGGTGCGGCAGGACAATGGAGGCGTGGCCTACATAGCCGTGACCGCGCTGAGCCATGTCGGGCTCGTGCGCGAGCACAACGAGGACAGTCTGGTCGTCGGGCCGTGGATGCTGTGCGGCACCGTGACCGAGAACCCGCAGACCCTCGTGTTCCCGCTCGGCAGACCGCTCCTCGTCGCCGTCGCCGACGGACTCGGCGGGCAGCCCGCCGGGGAGGTGGCCAGCGGGCTGGTGGCACGGCGGCTCTCCTGGCTCGGCCCTTCGCTGGACGGCGAGGACGCGGTCCGTGACGCCCTGGATCTGTGCAACCGCGCGGTGTACGCGGCCGCCGACGACGACCCGGAGCTGTTCACGATGGGGACCACGGTCGCGGGCGTGGTCGTCACGGAGGAATCGATGCTGGCGTTCAACGTCGGCGACAGCAAGGTGTACGACGCCACCGGCGACGGGCTCCGCCAGGTGAGCGTGGACGACAGCCCGCCCCCGCCGCCGGGGCGGCGGACCACGTCGGCCGTGACGCAGACCCTCGGTGGCGGGCCCGCCTTCAGCACCGTCACGCCGCATGTGACGGCCGCCGCGCTGTCCGTCGGCGATCGGCGCCTGGTGTGCAGCGACGGGCTGACCGATCCCGTACCGGACGAGGAGATCGCCGGTCTGCTGCGGGTGTACGACGACGGCAGGGCCGCCTTCGAGCTGTGGAAGGCCGCCATCGACGCCGGGGGCCCCGACAACATCACGCTCGCGCTGGTCCGGGTCGCCGACTAGGACGTCCCTCTTTGACGGGCTGGTCAGTCGAGAAGGGGCTCTGGGCCGCTCCGAACCTGACGATCACGGGGTCGGACGCTCCCGCGGCGGCCTGAGCAGCGGCCATCGCGGCCCCCGGCCCCAGGTGTCCCGATCACCGGACGCCCAGCGCGAGACCCCTGGGAGCTTCTCCGCGAGCGCAGGGCCCAACTGCGGTGCCGGCCGGTCCGGGTCGCGGTCGTCGCGCCCGCGGCTTCGGCGGGGCGGGCTGCCGGTTCGATGGCGGGGAGGGGTCGCAGCCGCTGGATGGCCCGGCACACCGTCGCGGGAGAGCATCCGAACAGCGGCGCGAGCTGCCGCATGGTGAGGTTCGCGCGGTAGTGGACGGCCACCGGCAGCACCCGGTCGGCCAGCGGCAGGCACCACGGCCGACCACCGCCGGGTGGACACAACCGGTCCGGACGCCACGTTCCAGGCGGTAGGATCCGCGCGGATCGCTTCAAGAGCCGACCTCTCCGCGAGAGGCCCCCCGGCCCCGAGCACTTCCTCTCCCGCTGAGCAGAACCCGCCGGACCAATTGCATATCTTATTGATCGACGAATTCACGTGATCCACACAGGGGGACCATTCCATGAACGTCTCGCGCACACCGTCGGTCTCGGTCGTCCTTCCCGTCTACAACTCCATGCCGTACCTGGAGCAGACGCTCGCCTCGATCGCCCAGCAGAGCATCGGCATGGACGCCCTCGAGATCGTCGCCGTCGACGACGGCAGCACGGACGGCAGCGGGACGGTCCTCGACACGTGGGCGCGGAAGCACCCCTGGCGGATGAAGGTCGTCCACCAGGAGGCGTCCGGTGGGCCCAGCAGGCCGCGGAACGTGGGGCTCGACCACGCCACCGGCACGTACGTCTTCTTCGTCGACGGCGACGACTGCCTGGGACCCGAGGCGCTGGAGCGGCTGGTGGCGATGGCCGAGAAGAACGGCTCGGACACCGTGCTGGCGAAGCTGATCGGCGTGGGGCGGCGGGTCCCCAAGCAGGTGTTCGCCAAGAACGTCGACAAGGCGGACCTGTCGAAGGGCGATGTCTACTACACCCTCATGCCGTTCAAGCTGTTCCGGCGCGAGGTCATCGAGAAGCACCACCTCCGCTTCCCCGAGCACATGCGGATCAGTGAGGACCAGCACTTCGTCGCCCGCGCCTATCTGCACAGCAAGGTCATCTCCATCCTCGGCGACTACGACTGCTACTACGTCGTCAAGCGCGGCGACGAGGGGAACATCACCGCCGGCGGCATCGACTTCAAACTGATGCTGGAGCAGGCGGCCGAAATGGTCGAGCTCGTCACGGGCCTGACCGAACCGGGCCCGCTGCGCGACCACCTGATCGGTCGCCACGTCCGTGTCGAGCTGCTGCGCGGCCTCGACCATCGCTTCCCCGACGCGGACGACGCCGAGCGCGAGCGGCTCGTCGACCTCGGCCGGGCGTACGCGGAGCAGTGGGCCACCCCCGGTGTGCTCGCCGAGATGAACGTCGGCGAGAAGCTGCGCCTCCACTTCCTGCGCGAGGGACGCGCCGCCGAACTCGCCGCCGTGATCGACTGGGACCTCGCCGGCCGGCCCGGCAAGGCGCTCGTCCGCGAGGGCAGGCTGTACGCCGCCCCGCCGTTCCCGGCCCCTGACTCCCCCGCGTACGAGGAACTGTGTGACATCACGTCCTCCGCGCTCGGCGCCAGCCCCCGCCGACGGGTCGAACGCATCGCCTGGAAGGGCACGGTCCTCGAACTGTCCGGGTACGCCTACGTCGATCAGGTCGACACCGACGACCTCGCCACCGAGATCGTGCTGCGCCGTGACGGCGCCGGCCCGGAGATCGTCGTACCCGCCGAGCAGATTGCCTCGCCCCATCTGACGGTCAGCCGCGGCAAGGAGACGTACGACTACGGACGCGCCTGCTTCCGGGCCGCGATCGACCTCGCCACGGTCGCCGACGGCGCCGCGCTCCCGAACGGCGACTGGCACATCTCCCTGCGCTGCACCGCCCGGGGTCTGAGCGCGCACGGCGCACTGGGGACGGCGCTCGGCGGAAAGGTGTCGCGCCGGGCCGACGAGCACGCCCTGTCGCTGCCGGGTGCGGGCAAGCGCCTGCGCACCGGACGCGTCGGACCGCGTGACGGTCAGCTCGTCCTGCGGCTCAAGGCCGCCCCGTCGGCGGTATCGGCCTACGCTCTCAGCTTCGGTTGGAAGGCCGCCCGGGCGGTGCGCGCCCGGATCAACTGGAAGTAGCCGCCGCACGCAGCCGTCGGCTCAGTAGACACCCGGGAGCAGCCACCCGGGCAGCCACCGGGAAGTAGGCATCGTGAACCTGCGCTGCGCCGTACTCGACGACTACCAGGGCGTCGCGCTCACCTCCGCCGACTGGGGTCCGCTCGACGGACGCGTCGACGTACGCGTCCTGCGCGAGCATCTGACCGACCGGGACGCCCTCGTGGCCGCCCTGGAGGACTGCGAGATCGTGGTCGTCATGCGGGAGCGGACGCCGATGGACGCCGGGCTGCTCGCCCGGCTGCCCCGGCTGCGGCTGCTCGTCACCTCCGGGATGCGCAACGCCTCCATCGACCTGGCCGCCGCGGCCCGGCACGGGGTCACCGTCTGCGGCACCACCAGCAACGCCGAGCCACCCGTCGAACTCACCTGGGCGCTGATCCTCGGCCTGGCCCGGCACGTACGAGCCGAGGCGCAGGCGCTGCGCGACGGCGGCCCGTGGCAGTCGACCGTCGGCATGGACCTCGCCGGGCGCACGCTCGGCCTGGTCGGCCTGGGCAGGATCGGCGGCCGGGTCGCGCGCGTCGCTCTCGCCTTCGGCATGGACGTCCTCGCCTGGAGCCCGAACCTGACCGAGGAGCGGGCCGCCGAGCACGGCGTCCGACTGGCGCGGACGAAGGACGAGCTGCTGGAGCGGGCCGACATCGTCTCCCTCCACATGGTCCTCTCCGAGCGCACCCGCGGCCTGATCGGGGAGCGCGACCTGCGCGCGATGCGCCCCTCCGCGTACCTCGTCAACACTTCCCGCGCCGGTCTCGTCGACGGCGAAGCGCTGGTGCGGGCCCTGCGCGAGGGCTGGATCGCGGGGGCCGGTCTCGATGTCTTCGACACGGAGCCCCTCCCGTACGACGACCCGTTGCGCTCCCTGCCGAACGTGCTCGCGCTGCCGCACCTCGGGTACGTCACGGAGGCCAACTACGCGCGGTTCTACGGCGGCGCGGTCGAGGACATCGAGGCGTATCTGGCGGGGAGCCCGATCCGCCTGCTGGGCTGAACCGGGGCCGGTGCCGGAGTCGTCGCGCGGCCGGGTGACCGCACGGCCGGGGCAAGTGACGGCCGGGCGGCGGTGTGGGACGGTGGAGACATGGCCGTACCCGTGATCCTCGACTGCGATCCCGGTCACGATGACGCCTTCAACATCCTGCTGGCCGCCGCCCATCCGGCCGTCGAGCTGCTGGCCATCACCACCGTGGCGGGCAATCAGACGGTCGAGAAGACCACCCTCAACGCCCGCCGCGTCTGCGCCGTCGCCGGGATCGAGGGCGTGCCGATCGCGGCCGGCCGGAGCCGCCCGCTGCACGGCGCGCCCCTGGTCGCCGAGAACATCCACGGCGGTTCCGGGCTCGACGGGCCCGGCTTCGGCGAGGGGGAACCCGACGTGCCGCAGGATCCGCGTGACGCCCTCACCCTCATCCGGGACACCCTGCTCGCCCATCCCGCTCCGGTGACCCTCGTGCCGACGGGGCCGCTGACGAACGTCGCGACGTTCCTCCTCGCCCATCCGGAACTGAGCCACCGCATCGAACGGATCGTGCTGATGGGTGGCTCGACCGGGCGCGGGAACACCACCCCCGCCGCGGAGTTCAACATCCTCTGCGACCCGGAGGCGGCGGACATCGTCTTCAGCAGTGGGCGGCCGGTGACGATGTTCGGGCTGAACGCCACCCACCAGGTCCGCGCGACGCCCGACGTCGTCTCCCGTATCGCGGCGCTCGGTACGCCGCTCTCCCGGCTCTGCGTCCAGCTGCTGACGTACTTCGCGACGACCTACCGAGAGGTGTACGGCTTCGACGCCCCGCCCCTGCACGATCCGCTGACCGTGGCGCACCTGATCGACCCGTCGCTGATCAGCCTCGTGCGGGCGGCGGTGACGGTCGAACTGGCGGGGACGTACACGCGGGGCGCGACGGTCGTGGACCTCGACGGGGTGACGGGCCGCCCGGCCAACGCGGAGGTGGGGATGGAGGTCGACGTCCCGGCGTTCTGGGACCTGATCGTCGAGGCGGTGCGGGTGCTGGGCGCTCGTCCGGAGCGGACGCCCTCCGCCTCCTAGCCGCTCGTCCGGAGCGGACGCCCTCCGCCTCCTAGCCGCTCGTCCGCTCGATCAGCTCCCGGCTCCTGGCAGCCGCGCGTCCGCTCGGGGTCTGTCCCGGCTCCCCGCTCCCAGCCGCTCGATCCGCTCCGGCTACCGGCTGCTCCTCACCCCGCCGAGCAGTCGTGGTCGCCCTTCTCCACGCTGACCCGGTCCAACAGGCCGCGCAGCAGGACCTTCTCGGCCTCGGAGAGATCCGCGAACAACTCCCGTTCCGCCTCGCTCACCGCCGCCTCGACCCGCTCGAGTGCCGTCGCGCCCGCGTCCGTGATCTTCACGATGTGCCGGCGGCGGTCGGCCGGGTCGCGGCGGCGCTCGGCCAGCCCCTCTCCCTCCAACTCATTGAGAACCGCGACGAGCTGACTCGGATCGATCTCCATCGCCGCGGCCAGCTCACGCTGGCTCATCGCGCCCGGCGCGAGCTGCATCAGCGTCATCGCGTGACGGGGGTGCAGCCCGGCGACGCCGAGGGCGGCCCGGATGCGCGCACCGGTGAGCTCACCGCGGAAGGAGAGGAGGAAGCCGAGGCTGTCGGACGGTGAAGCTGCCATACCACTCACCGTAACAGCGACTCCATTGTGGAACGAGGTCAATCGTTGATACAGTTCAATGGTTTCGCGAGATCTACTATCGGAGTCCCTCCATGTTCATCGCCCATGCCGTCGTCGCCGCGCTCCTCGCCCTCACGATCTCCGCCTCCGCCTTCATGTCCTTCACGCGCAACCCGCAGGTCGTCGAGAGCATGACCAAGGTGGGCGTCCCGGATTCATGGCTGCCGTGGCTCGGTACGGCAAAGGCGGCGGGCGCCCTCGGCCTGCTCGCCGGGCTCGCGGTGGCACCCCTCGGCGTCGCGGCGGCGAGCGGCGTGGCGCTCTACTTCGTGGGCGCCGTGATCACCCACATACGGGCGAAGGACTACGCCATGGCTCCGGCGGTGGTGCTGACCCTGCTCGCGCTAGCCGCCCTGGTGCTGCGCATAGCCTCCACCTGAAGATAACGAGACGCGACGTCTTGCAGGGAGGGGCACAGTGGGCCTATGGTCAATGAAGCGGCACGAGACGTCTCGTCTTGCTTCGTCTCGTCTCGCCGATCCGACCACCGACACGAAGGACGTCGCCCTTGTTCCGTGCCCAACTCACCGACGTCACCAAGCGATACGACGACCGGCTCGTGCTCGACCGGGTGTCCCTCAGCGTCCGTCCCGGCGAACGCGTCGGCGTCGTCGGCGACAACGGCTCCGGAAAGACCACGCTCCTGCGGCTCCTCGCCGGCCTGGAGCCGCCCGACAACGGCACCGTCTCCGTCGACTCCCCCGGCGGTCTCGGGTACCTCGTCCAGGCCCTGGACCTGCCCGGGACCGCACGCGTCGGCGACGCGATCGACCTCGCGCTCGCCGACGTACGAGAGCTGGAGCGGCGCATCCGGGCCGCCGAGGCGACCCTGCAGGAGACGCGGGACCTCGCCGGGTACGCCGAACTGCTCGCCGCGTTCGAAGCGCGCGGCGGGCAGGACGCCGACCGGCGGGTCGAGACCACGCTGCGGCAGCTCGGCGAGCGCGCCCCGCTCGACCGCGACCGCCTGCTCCGCACGCTCTCCGGCGGACAGCGCTCGCGGCTCGCGCTCGCCGCGACGCTCGCCGCCGACCCCGAACTGCTGCTGCTCGACGAGCCCACCAACGACCTCGACGACGAGGCCGTCGCCTGGCTGGAGGAGCGGCTGCGCACCCACCGGGGGACGGTCGTCGCCGTCACCCACGACCGGGTCTTCCTCGACCGGGTCACCACGACGGTCCTGGAGGTGGACCATGAACGGCGGACCATACGCCGGTACGGCAACGGCTACGCGGGCTATCTGACCGGGCGGGCCGCCGAACGGGCCCGGTGGCAGCGGGAGTACGAGGAGTGGCGGGCCGAGTTCGCCCGGTACTCGGCGCTCGCGGACACGAACATCGACCGCTTCTCCGCGATCCCGCGCAAGGCACCGGCCTCCTTCAGCGGGGCCGGGGCGTTCCGCGCCCGGTCACGGGCGCACGGCGCGATGAGCCGTATCCGGGCGGCGCGGGAGCGGCTCCAGCGGCTCACCGAGCACCCGGTCGCCGCGCCCCCGGACCCGCTGCGCTTCACGGCACGCGTGGAGGGCACGGCAGGGCCGGTCGTCCTGACCGACGTACGGGTGGAAGGGCGGCTGCGCCTGGACTCCCTGCGGCTGGACGCCGGTGAACGGCTCCTGGTCACCGGCCCGAACGGTGCCGGGAAGACCACGCTGCTCAAGCTCCTCGCCGGCGAACTGGCGCCGGACGCGGGGACGGTGACGGCGCCGCCGCGGGTCGGGACGCTGCGGCAGGACACGGCCCTGCCGGACGACCCGCGCTCGGTGGCGGAGGCCTTCGGGCCGGGGCGGGAGGACGAACTCCTGTCGCTGGGCCTGTTCGCCGAGCGGGACCTGACGACGCCGGTACGGTCCCTCTCGACGGGACAGCGCCGCAAACTGGAACTGGCCCGTCTGGTCACCCGCCCGGCGGACCTGCTCCTCCTCGACGAACCGACGAATCACCTGGCCCCCGCGCTGGTGGAGGAGGTGGAGGCAGCACTGGCCGGCTACCCCGGCACCCTGGTGATCGTCACCCACGACCGCCGCGTCCGGAACGGCTTCCGGGGCCGCCGCCTGGAACTGGCCCCGTGGGCTACCGCACGGTGTCCGGCGTGAACGGCGGCTGCTCGAAGGTGGGCATCGGGACCACGACGACGTCGTCCCCCGGCGTGTACGGCGGGGGAACCTCCGGCGTGGGAGACGGCCGGGGCGGCGCCGGGCGGGGGTTGGGCCCGGCGTTGGGGTTCTGCGGCTCCCTCGTGGCGGTGGCGCTCCGGCGCGTGCCGGTCGACTTCGGGCGCGGCTTCGCGGTGGCGGTGTACTCGGGAGGAGCGGTGGTGCGCGTGGCCGAGGGGGAGCCCGTCGGCGACGCGGTCGGGGTCTTCACGCTCCCGCTCGGGGACGGCGTGGCCGTGGGCTTCTCCGCCACAGGCCCGCCCTCACCCGCGCACGCCGTCAGCACCAGGCCCAGCAGTACGGCCGCCGAACCCGCCATCATCTTGTCGCGGGCTCGCATGCCCACCACCCCGCCCCAGGTCACATCCCGATCCGCACACACGTGCGGCGGACCGGGATCATAACCAGCGGCCCCCGTGGCCGGCGGCTCAGCCCTCGCCGCCCTCGCCGTCGTCGTCCGCGCCGCCCTCCAGGTCACCCTCCGTCTGGAGGAAGACCTCCCGCAGGGCCGCCAGGGTCTGCGGGTCCGGCTTCTCCCACATGCCGCGGGACTCGGCCTCCAGGAGGCGCTCCGCGATGCCGTGCAGCGCCCAGGGGTTGGCCTCCTGGAGGAAGGCGCGGTTCTCCGGGTCCAGGACGTAGGTCTCCGTCAGCTTGTCGTACATCCAGTCGGCGACCACGCCGGTCGTGGCGTCGTAGCCGAAGAGGTAGTCGACCGTCGCCGCCAGTTCGAAGGCGCCCTTGTAGCCGTGGCGGCGCATCGCCTCGATCCACTTCGGGTTGACCACGCGGGCCCGGAAGACGCGGGAGGTCTCCTCGACCAGGGTGCGCGTGCGGACCGTCTCCGGACGGGTCGAGTCACCGATGTACGCCTCGGGGGCCGTGCCCTTCAGCGCGCGGACGGTCGCCACCATGCCGCCGTGGTACTGGAAGTAGTCGTCGGAGTCGGCGATGTCGTGCTCGCGCGTGTCCGTGTTCTTCGCCGCCACGGCGATCCGCTTGTACGCCGTCTCCATCTCCGCCCGGGCCGGCCGGCCTTCGAGGCCGCGGCCGTAGGCGTACCCGCCCCACACGGTGTAGACCTCGGCCAGGTCCGCGTCCGTGCGCCAGTCGCGCGAGTCGATCAGCTGGAGGATGCCGGCGCCGTACGTGCCCGGCCGCGAGCCGAAGATCCGGGTCGTGGCGCGCCGCTCGTCGCCGTGCTCGGCCAGATCGGCCTGCGCGTGCGCCCGTACGAAGTTGGCGTCGGCCGGCTCGTCGAGCGAGGCCGCGAGCCGTACCGCGTCGTCCAGAAGCCCGATGACGTGCGGGAACGCGTCCCGGAAGAAGCCCGAGATGCGCAGGGTGACATCGATGCGCGGGCGGCCCAGCTCCTCCAACGGCACCGGCTCCAGGCCGTTGACCCGGCGCGAGGCGTCGTCCCACAGCGGGCGGACACCGAGGAGGGCCAGCGCCTCCGCCACGTCGTCGCCCGCCGTGCGCATCGCGCTCGTCCCCCACAGGGAGAGCCCGACGGAGGTCGGCCACTCGCCGTTGTCGGCGCGGTAGCGCTCCAGGAGGGAGTCGGCGAGCGCCTGGCCGGTCTCCCAGGCGAGGCGGGAGGGCACGGCCTTGGGGTCGACGGAGTAGAAGTTGCGGCCGGTCGGCAGCACGTTGACCAGTCCGCGCAGCGGCGAACCCGAGGGGCCCGCCGGCACGAAGCCACCGTTCAACGCGTGGACGGCGTGGGAGAGTTCGTCGGTCGTCCCGGCGAGCCGCGGCACCACCTGCTCGCACGCGAAGCGCAGAACGGCCGCTACATCGGGACCGTACGCGCCGGCGACCGCCGGGACCGCGTCCACGGACCAGCCCGCAGCCTCCATCGCCTCGACCAGCTCGCGCGCCTTCGCCTCCGCCTCGTCGGCGGTCCGCAGCGTCGCGGCCGACTCGTCCAGGCCCAGCGCCTCACGGAGGCCCGGCAGCGCCTGCGTACCGCCCCAGATCTGCCGGGCGCGCAGGATCGACAGCACGAGGTTGACCCGCGCCTCGCCCTCCGGCGCCCCGCCGAGCACATGCAGACCGTCCCTGATCTGCGCGTCCTTGACCTCGCAGAGCCAGCCGTCGACGTGCAGCAGGAAGTCGTCGAAGCCGTCGTCGTCGGGCCGGTCCTCCAACCCCAGGTCGTGGTCGAGCTTGGCGGCCTGGATCAGCGTCCAGATCTGGGCGCGGATCGCCGGCAGCTTCGACGGGTCCATGGACGAGATCTGCGCGTACTCGTCGAGGAGCTGCTCCAGGCGCGCGATGTCGCCGTAGGAGTCGGCGCGGGCCATCGGCGGCACCAGGTGGTCGACGAGCGTCGCGTGCACACGCCGCTTGGCCTGGGTGCCCTCGCCCGGGTCGTTGACCAGGAACGGGTACACGAGCGGCAGGTCACCGAGCGCCGCGTCCGGGCCGCAGGCGGCGGACAGGCCGGCGTTCTTGCCGGGCAGCCACTCCAGGTTGCCGTGCTTGCCGAGGTGGACCATGGCGTCCGCCCCGAAACCGCCGTCGGCCCGGGAGGCCGCGATCCAGCGGTAGGCGGCCAAGTAGTGGTGGGACGGCGGCAGATCGGGGTCGTGGTAGATCGCGATCGGGTTCTCGCCGAAGCCGCGCGGCGGCTGGATGAGGATCAGCAGGTTCCCGCGGCGCAGCGCCGCGAGCACGATGTCGCCCTCGGGGTTGCGGGAGCGGTCCAGGAACATCTCGCCGGGCGGCGGCCCCCAGTGCTCCTCCACCTGCTCGCGGAGCTCCTCCGGCAGCGTCGCGTACCAGCGCTTGTAGTCGGCGGCCGGGATACGGACGGGGTTGCGGGCCAGCTGCTCCTCGGTGAGCCAGTCCTGGTCGTGGCCGCCGGCCTCGATGAGCGCGTAGATCAGCTCGTCGCCGTCGCCGGAGACCAGGCCGGGGATCTCGTCCTCGGGCCCGAAGTCGTAACCCTCCTCCCGCAGCCGGCGCAGGAGCGCCACGGCGGAGGCGGGGGTGTCGAGGCCGACGGCGTTGCCGATCCGGGAGTGCTTCGTCGGGTACGCGGAGAGGACCAGGGCCAGGCGCTTCTCGGCGTTCGGGATGTGCCGCAGGCGGGCGTGGCGGACCGCGATCCCTGCGACGCGGGCCGCGCGCTCGGGGTCGGCGACGTAGGCCGGGAGCCCGTCCTCGTCGATCTCCTTGAAGGAGAACGGGACGGTGATGAGCCGGCCGTCGAACTCGGGGACGGCGACCTGGCTGGCGGCGTCGAGCGGGGAGAGACCCTCGTCGTTCTCCTCCCAGGCCGTACGCGAACCGGTGAGGCAGAGCGCCTGCAGGATCGGTACGTCGAGGGCGGCGAGCGCGCCCGCGTCCCAGGCCTCTTCGTCACCGCCGGCCTGGGCCTCGGCGGGCTTGGTGCCGCCGGCGGCGAGGACGGTGGTGACGATCGCGTCGACGCCGCGCAGCCGCGCCAGCAGTTCGGGTTCGGGGGCGCGCAGGGAGGCCACGTAGAGCGGCAGGGCCTGGGCTCCGGCGTCCTCGATGGCGTCGCAGAGGGTACCGACGAAGGCGGTGTTCCCGCTCATGTGGTGGGCGCGGTAGTAGAGCACCGCGACGGTCGGACCGTCGGCCGTCCGGGGGGTGCGCTCCAGCGGTCCCCAGGTGGGGGCCGCGGCCGGGGCCTCGAAGCCGTGGCCGGTGAGCAGCACGGTGTCGGCGAGGAACCGGGCGAGCTGCTCCAGATTGCCGGGGCCGCCGTGCGCGAGGTAGGCGTGGGCCTCGGTGGCGACGCCGATCGGGACCGTGGAGGTCTCCATGAGCTGGGCGTCGGGGGCCTGTTCGCCGGAGAGCACCACCAGCGGCTTCCCGGCGGCGCGCAGCGTCCGGAGTCCGTCCTCCCAGGCCCGCAGGCCGCCGAGGAGGCGTACGACGACGAGGTCGGAGCCGTCCAGGAGACCGGGGAGGTCGTCGACGGCGAGGCGGGAGGGGTTGGCGAACCGGTACGCGACCGGGCCGCCGGCCGCGCGGGCGCTGAGCAGGTCGGTGTCGGAGTGCGACAGCAACAGAATTCGCATGCGAGCGCAGGCCTTCCTCGGGGTTGTCCGCGCCCCGGGTGGTCGTGTGGACGGCGGGAGTTCCTGACTCACCCGTTCGGTCTCGGTGTTCCGGTCCGGCGTTCCGGTACCGGCGTTCCGTTTCCGGGACGGGCTCACAGTGGCGGGACCGCGCCGGAATCTCACCGGGCTTCCTCCCCGGGGTCCTGGGACCCCATGCCGTCTGCATAGTAGATCCTGCGCACAGCGGCCCGGAGGGTCACCCGGATCCACGTGGGTATGCTCGCCGCCATGCCGCCCACCCCACCCACAACGCCCAACCGGGGCGAACCTCTCATACGGGACCGTGGCGATGCCTGCCCCGGGGCGCTGCGCCTGCACCCCGCCGACGACGGCCGCCTGGCCCGACTCCGCTTGCCCGCAGGCTTGTTGACGTCTCGTCAGGTGGCGGTGCTCGCCGCCGCGGCCGAGGAGCTGGGCGACGGGTCGATCAGCGTCACCTCACGGGGGAACGTCGAGCTGCGCGGCCTCGGCGAGGGCTGCGGAACGGACCTCGCGGAGCGGCTCGCACAGGCCGGTCTGCTGCCCTCCGCGACCCACGAACGGGTCCGGAACATCGTCGCCTCGCCCCTGGCCGGAGTGGACGGAATCGGCTGCGGCGACGTGCAGTTGTGGGCCCGCGAGCTGGACGCGCTGCTGTGCGCGCGGGACTGGACGGCGGCGCTTTCCGGCCGTTTCCTCTTCGCCTTCGACGACGGGCGGGGGGACGTGGCCGGACTGGGCGCGGATGTGACGTTGTTCTCAACGGAGCGGACGACGGGCGACGGGGTCGGGTCACCCGGCGCGGAGGCCCCCGCACTCGCCGTGGACGACGGGGTCGGGCCGACCGCTCCGGAGACCGCCGCACCCGCCGCGAGCTTGCCGTCGAGCGGGCCGGCCGGCGGCGTCCTCGTGCGCGTCGGGCGGCAGGTTCGCCGAGTCGCGCCCGCTGACGCGGCGCGGGCCGCACTCGCCGCCGCGGACGCCTTCCTGACCGCCGCCCGCGAGGCGGGCACGGGGGCCTGGCGGGTACGTGAACTCCCCGAAGGCTTCGAACCGGACCTCGCGGCCGCGCTGCGTCGCGCGGACATCCCGACGTGGTCACCGCCCGAGGCGGCCGGGTCCACGCCCCGACTGTCGCCGACCGGGACCACCCCGAGCGAAGCCGCGGCGACCGCCGGGGCCACCCCGGCCGAAGCCGCGCCGGCCAGCGGGAACACCCCGAGCGCGCCGGCCGCCCCCCACCCCCCGGCAGCCGAAGCCCCGGCCACCGGCACCACCCCGGCCGAAGCCTCAACGGCCACCGACACCACCCCACCCACGCCGACCGCCCCCCGCCCCCCGGCAGCCGAAGCCCCGGACCGCACAAGGCCGACCGCACCCACCCCCGGCCCCCTCCCCGGTGTCTTCCGGGACCCCGGGAGCGGGCGGCACGCCGTCGCCGTTTCCGTGCGGCTCGGGCGGCTGACCGCCGACCAGTTGCGGGCGCTCGCGCCCTCCGGCGGCGGTGAGCTGCGGCTCACCCCGTGGCGCGGCGCCGTCGTGACCGGCTTCACCGACCGCGCGGCCGCCGAGGAACGGCTCGCCGCGCTCGCGGAGGCCGGTCTGATCACCCGTACCGACTCCCCCTGGCTCGGCGTCGGCGCCTGCACCGGGCGGCCCGGGTGCGCCAAGTCGCTCGCCGACGTACGGGCGGACGCGACCCCCGGACACGGCGGGGCCGGCGGGCGCCCGGTCCACTTCTCCGGCTGCGAACGGCGCTGTGGTCACCCCAAGGGGACCTGGGTGGACGTGGTGGCGACGCGCGACGGGACGTACGAGGTCGACGGCGTCCCCACCCCGAGAACGCGACTGGCGGCCGCCGTGGCGACAGCCCGTACCCCAACGACGAGATGAGCGAGAGCAACAGGATGTTCGACTACGAGAAGGACGGGGCGGAGATCTACCGCCAGTCCTTTGCCACGATCCGCGCCGAGGCGGATCTCGCGGGTCTGCCCGCCGACGTCAGCCAGGTCGCGGTACGGATGATCCACGCCTGCGGCATGGTCGACCTCGTCCGTGACCTCGCCTACTCGCCCCAGGTCGTCTCCCGCGCCCGCGCCGCCCTGCGCGCCGGCGCGCCGATCCTCTGCGACGCGCAGATGGTCGCCAGCGGGGTGACCCGCAAGCGGCTGCCCGCCGACAACGACGTGGTCTGCACCCTCTCCGACCCCTCCGTGCCCGCCCTCGCGGCCGAGCTCGGCACCACCCGCAGCGCGGCGGCCCTGGAGCTGTGGCGCGACCGCCTCGAAGGATCGGTCGTCGCCATCGGCAACGCGCCCACCGCCCTCTTCCGCCTCCTGGAGATGATCGAGGAGGGCGCCGGGCGCCCGGCGGCCGTCCTCGGCATACCGGTCGGCTTCATCGGCGCCGCGGAGTCCAAGGACGCGCTGGCCGCCCAGGACCTGGGCCTCGACTACCTCGTCGTCCGGGGCCGGCGCGGCGGCAGCGCGATGACGGCCGCCGCGATCAACGCGATCGCCCACGAGGCGGAGATCCAGGCATGAGCGGAACCACGAGCGGAGCCATGAGCGGAAAGCTGTACGGCGTCGGGCTCGGCCCCGGCGACCCCGACCTGATGACCGTGGCGGCGGTGAAGGCGATCGCGTCGGCGGACGTCGTCGCGTACCACTCGGCCCGCCACGGCCGGTCCATCGCCCGGTCCATCGCGGCGGAGCACATTCGCGAGGACCACATCGAGGAGCGGCTGATGTACCCGCTCACGGTGGAGACGACCGACCACCCCGGTGGCTACCGCGGCGCGCTCGACGACTTCTACGAGGAGGCGTCGGCGCGGCTCGCCGCCCACCTGGACGCGGGCCGCACGGTCGCCGTCCTCGCCGAGGGCGACCCGCTCTTCTACGGCTCGTACCAGCACATGCACAAGCGTCTGGCACACCGCTACGACACGACCGTCATCCCCGGTGTCACCTCCGTCAGCGCGGCCGCCGCGCGGCTCGGCGAGCCGCTGTGCGAGGCCGAGGAGGTTCTGACGATCATCCCCGGCACGCTGCCGGAGGACGAGCTGACGGCCCGGCTCGCGGGCACGGACTCGGCGGTCGTGATGAAGCTGGGCCGGACGTTCCCGGCCGTGCGGCGCGCCCTGGAGCGGGCGGGCCGTCTCGAGGACGCGCGCTATGTGGAGCGGGCGTTCATGGCGGGCGAGCGGACGGAGGCCCTGGCCGAGGTCGACCCGGCGTCGGTCCCGTACTTCTCGGTGGCCGTGCTGCCCTCCCGTATCGACCAGCAGCCCCCCGTACGGGAGCGGGGCGAGGTCGTCGTCGTCGGCACCGGACCGGCGGGCGCGCCCTGGCTGACGCCGGAGTCGCGCGGCGCCCTGGTCAACGCCGACGATCTGGTCGGCTACACCACCTACCTCGACCGGGTGCCGGCCCTGCGGCCCGGACAGCGGCGGCACGGCTCCGACAACAAGGTGGAGTCCGAGCGGGCCGAGTTCGCCCTGGACCTGGCGCGGCGCGGCCGGCGGGTCGCGGTCGTCTCGGGCGGCGACCCGGGGGTGTTCGCGATGGCGACGGCGGTACTGGAGGTGGCCTCCGACCCGGCGTACGCGGACGTGCCCGTGCGCGTCCTGCCCGGGGTCACCGCGGCCAACGCGGCCGCCGCGGCGGCGGGCGCGCCCCTGGGCCACGACTACGCGACGATCTCCCTCTCCGACCGCCTCAAGCCCTGGGACGTGATCGCCGAACGGCTTCGCGCGGCGGCCGGCGCGGACCTGGTCCTGGCCCTGTACAACCCGGGCTCCCGCTCCCGCACGCACCAGGTGGCCGCCGCCCGCGACCTGCTGCTCGAACTGCGCGCCCCGGAGACCCCGGTGGTCGTGGCGCGGGACGTCGGCGGCCCTCAGCAGTCGGTCCGCGTGGTGACCCTGAAGACGCTGGAGCCGTCGGAGGTCGACATGCGCACCCTGCTGCTGATCGGCTCGTCCCAGACCCGCGCGGTGGACCGCGCCGACGGCCGCACGATCACCTGGACGCCCCGCCGCTACGGCTGAACGTCCCCAGGCCGTTCTGGTCGAGGTACTCGATCCGGACGGAGGTGCCGTCCGGATCGAAGGTGACACCGGTGAGCCCGACGGCGTTCTCGCCGGTGGTCGGGAAGCTGAAGGTGTCACCCGCGTAGTGGGTGAGCCGGAACTCCTTGTGGGGCGCGGGCCCGAGCCGCAGGGTCAGCGCCCCGGCCCGGTCCGCCACCACGGTCAGGGGGCCGTAGTAGGCGTTGGTGTACGTGCCGGTGTACGCGTCGGCGGCCTTCGCCGGCGCCGCGTCGGGCGGCGGGTGGGCGAAGTCGGTCGTGGACCGGCCCGCCTCCTCCTGCCGCTGGTAGATCCCGGCGACCAACGGCAGCCAGTCCCGGCTGGGTTCGCCGTCCTGCGCCACGTCGAAGAAGTCCAGGGCGACGGCGTCGGCCAGGCCGGCCGGGGCGCCGTTGGTGAGGACGACGATGCCTAGCCGCTCGCCGGGGAGCATCGTGACGTTGGTGTGGGCGCCGAGCGCGAACGCGCCGGTGTGCGAGAGGCGCAGCCGGCCCTCGTCGTCGTAACTCACGTTCCACCCCAGGCCGTAGAAGGCGGTCCGGCCGGCCGGTGCCGGGGGCGGACTGGAGACGGTCTGCGGCCAGTGGGTGCGCACCAGGCTCTCGGCGTCGATGATCTGCCGGCCGTCGAGCTTGCCGTTCGCCAGCTGGAGGCGCAGCCAGGCGCTCATGTCGCGGGCGCTGGAACTGACGCCGCCGGCCGGTGACTGGGCGTCGGGATCCCGGACGAAATTCGGCTTCCAGGTGCCGTCGGCGGTCTTCACGTGGCCGACGGCGCGGTCGGACGCCTTCTGGAAGTCCTCGAAGCGGGAGCTGGTGGAGTTCATGCCGGCCGGCTTGTAGAGGGTGTCGGCGGCGAGCTTCTCCCAGGCCACGCCCTTCTCGTCGGCGACGGCCTGGGCGGCGGCCGTGAGGCCGAAGTTGGTGTAGGCGTAGCTGGCGCGGAACGGGGTGAGGGGCTCGTAGCGCAGGTGGGACAGGATGTACGACCGGTCGTAGCCGAGGTCTTCGAGCAGGTCCCCGGCGTGGTCGGGAAGGCCGCTGCGGTGGGCGAAGAGGTCGGCGACCGTGACGTGCGAGGTCACCCACGGGTCCTTGAGCCGGAAGTCGGGGACGTGCGGGGCGACGGGCTTCTCCCAGCCTTCCACCCCGACCGCTCCGGCGACGACGGTGGAGGCGATCGGCTTGGAGACGGACGCCAGCTGGAAGACGGTGTCGGCGTCGACCCGGGCGGCCTTGCCCGCCTCCCGTACGCCGTACCCCTTCAGCCCGACGACCTCGTCCTGGTACACGACGGCGACGGAGACCCCGGGGACACCGGTCCGCTCCATGCCCTTCCGTACGATCTCGTCCAGCCGGCCGACGGCCCGGTCGACGTCCGCCCGGTCGAGCCGGGCGGGCGGCTGAGGAGGCGGCGGTGAGGGGCTGGGCGCGACGAGTCCGGCTCCACCGAGCAACGCGACGAGCCCCGCGCCCAGGAGGCCGCGGACGGTTCCCATGCCTCTCATTCAACGCCCGGGTGTGGCCTTTGTCGTCCGGAGGGCGCGGCCGGTCGGTCCCGTTCCCGGACCCAGGCGGCGGCCTCCTCCGGGGTCGCGGCCACCGGGACGCCCTCCGGTACGGGCGGGCGGCGGACGATGACGACGGGGATGCCCGCCTCGCGGGCCGCGTGGAGTTTGGGGGCCGTCGCGGCGCCGCCGCTGTCCTTCGTCACCAGGGTGTCGACGCGGTGGCGGCTCAGCAGGGCGCGTTCGCCGGCGAGGGTGAACGGGCCCCGGTCCAGGAGGACTTCGGTGCGCGCCGGCATCGGCGGGGCGGGGGCGTCCACGGAGCGGACGAGGAACCATTGCGGGCAGTCGGCGAAGGCGGCGAGCCCCATCCGGCCGGTCGTCAGGAACACGCGCTCGGCCCCCAGGCCGGACAGGGCGTCGGCGGCCTCCTCCAGGGAGGCGACCGAGTGCCAGCGGTCGCCTTCGACCGGGACCCAGCCGGGGCGGCGCAGCGCCAGCAGGGGAACATGGGCCGTGGCGGCCGCCCGGGCCGCGTTGAAGCTCATGGTCCGTGCGAAGGGATGGGTGGCGTCGATGACCGCGTCCACGTGGTGCGCGCGCAGCCAGTCGGCGAGGCCATCGGCGCCGCCGAACCCGCCGATCCGGACCTCGCCCACCGGCAGCCGGGGCCGTGCGACCCGCCCGGCGAGGGAGCTGGTGACCCGCACCTCGGGGTGGAGCGCCTCGGCCAGGGCGCGGGCCTCGGTCGTGCCCCCGAGAATGAGTACGTGCATGGGAGTCCGTTCATGAGTTCCGACGGCGGGCGCGAGGCCCAACTCAAGCACACGGGTCTGCGGCCCGGATGGACGACCGGCGCCTGTGCGACGGCCGCGACGACGGCGGCGTACACGGCCCTGCTCACGGGCGAGTTCCCGGACCCCGTGACGATCACCCTCCCGAAGGGGGACCGGCCGGCGTTCGCGCTCGCGGCCGAGGAGCGGACCGGCGACCACGCCATGGCGGGGATCGTGAAGGACGCGGGCGACGACCCGGACG
This sequence comes from Streptomyces sp. NPDC006551, assembly GCF_040611675.1. NCBI lineage: Bacteria > Bacillati > Actinomycetota > Actinomycetes > Kitasatosporales > Streptomycetaceae > Streptomyces > Streptomyces sp. NPDC006551. Next base: position 3,769 of record NZ_JBEXOT010000069.1, on the reverse strand, counting down.
TGACGCACGGCGCGCTGGTCCGCTCGACGGTACGGATCCTCCCTGCCGGTTCCGGCGTCGTCTTCCGCGCCGGGCCCGGGGTCGGCACGGTCACCCTGCCCGGCCTGCCCCTGGAGGTCGGCGAACCGGCGATCAACCCGGTGCCGCGCCGGATGATGCGCGAGCACGTCGCCGAGGTGGCCGCCGCGCACGGCGCCCCCGGCGACGTGGAGATCACGGTCTCGATCGACCACGGCGAGGAGATCGCCCGCTCCACCTGGAACCCCCGCATCGGCATCCTCGGCGGCCTGTCCGTGCTCGGCACGACCGGGATCGTCGTCCCGTACTCCTGCTCCGCCTGGATCGACTCCATCCGCCGGGGTGTGGACGTGGCGCGGGCGGCCGGCCTGACGCATGTGGCGGGCTGCACGGGCTCCACCTCCGAGAGGACCGTGACGACGCTCTACGACCTGCCCGAGATCGCCCTGCTCGACATGGGCGACTTCGCGGGCGCCGTCCTGAAGTACATCCGCCGCCACCCCGTGGACCGCCTGACGATCTGCGGCGGCTTCGCCAAGCTCTCCAAGCTGGCGGCCGGACATCTCGACCTCCACTCCGCCCGTTCCCAGGTCGACAAGGGCTTCCTCGCCGGCCTGGCCCGCTCGGGCGGCGCGACCGAGGACCTGGCCGCGCGGGTCGCCGGCGCCAACACGGGCCTGGAGGCCCTCCGGCTGTGCGAGGCCGCGGGCGTCCCTCTCGGGGACCTGGTGGCCGCGACGGCCCGTGACGAGGCCCTGGCCGTGCTGAGGGGGGCTCCGGTCGCGGTCGATGTCGTCTGCGTCGACCGCGCGGGCGCGGTGGTGGGCCGCGCCGCGCCGCGGGGGCCCGGGGGCGGTCCGCCGCGCGGGTAGCCGGTCCGTGTGCTGTCCGGGTGCTGTCCGGGCGCACGCCACCGACATGCGGGCCGGGTCGGTCGACCCTAGACTCGCGAGGGCAGAGAGTCCCGATCGAAAGGGTTTGTGCCCATGTCGAAGCGAGGCAACAAGCGACGCGCCAGGAAGAAGAAGGGCGCGAACCACGGCAAGCGGCCCAACACCTGAGGCGCCGCCGCGGGGCCGGTACGTCCGCCGAGGACGCACCGGCCCCGCGGTGCTGCGTGGGGTCCGCCCGGAACGGCTGCCCGGAACGGCTGTCCGGAACGGCTGTCCGCAGCGTCCGCCCGGAGCGGCGCCGTGCAGCAGCCGTGCGGAGAACAGCCCCCTCGGCCGACAGGCCCCGGCTCAGCAGACGTGGCGGTCGCGGGCCGGGTCGTAGAGGTGGCTGTCGCGGAACTGGGTGGCGGCCAGGGTGCGGCCGACCAGGATGACGGCCGTCTTCGTGATCCCCGCGGCCTTCACCTGGGACGCGATGTCGTCCAGCGTGCCCCGCAGGATCACTTCGTCGGGGCGACTGGCCATCGCCACGACCGCGGCCGGACAGTCGGCGCCGTAGTGCGGGAGGAGTTCGTCGACGACCCGGTCGACGTAACGGGCGGCCAGGTGCAGGACCAGAAGCGCGCCGCTACGGCCGAGGGTCGCCAGGTCCTCGCCCTCCGGCATCGGGGTGGCCTGCTGGGCGATGCGGGTGAGGATGACCGTCTGGCCGACGGTGGGGACGGTGAGTTCCCGCTTCAGGGCCGCCGCGGCCGCCGCGAACGCCGGGACGCCCGGCACGACCTCGTACGGGATGCCCACCGCGTCCAGGCGGCGCATCTGCTCGGCGACCGCGCTGAACACGGACGGGTCACCCGAGTGCAGCCGGGCCACGTCGTGCCCCTCCTCGTGGGCGCGGACGATCTCGGCGACGATCCGGTCCAGGTCGAGGTCGGCGGTGTCGACGAGCCGGGCGTCCGGCGGGCACTCGGCCAGCAGCTCGCGGGGGACCAGGGAGCCCGCGTACAGGCACACCCCGCACGCGGCGAGCGTCCGCGCGCCGCGCACGGTGATCAGGTCGGCGGCCCCGGGGCCCGCGCCGATGAAGTAGACGGTCATGCTCCAACTCCTGATTTCGTTACGGACCACTGCGTGACCGGCATCGCCTGGCGCCAGCCGGTGAAGCCGCCCACCGGGACGGCCTGGGCGACGGCGAGCCGGACCAGCTCGCCGCCGTGGCGGCGGTACCGGTCCGCGAGCAGCGCCTCGGACTCCAGCGTCACGGTGTTCGCGACCAGCCGCCCGCCCACCGGCAGCGCGTCCCAGCAGGCGTCGAGCAGGCCGGGTGCGGTCAGGCCGCCGCCGATGAAGATCGCGTCCGGGGCCGGCAGCTCGGCCAGGGCCTCGGGCGCGGGTCCCGTGACGACCCGCAGCCGCGGGACGACGCCGAGGGTTACGGCGTTGCGGCCGATCCGCGCGGCCCGCTCCGGGTCCTTCTCGACCGCGATCGCCTGACAGGAGCGGTGCGTGCGCAGCCATTCGATGCCGATGGAGCCGGAGCCGCCGCCGACGTCCCACAGGAGTTCGCCGGGCGCGGGGGCGAGGGCGGCGAGAGTGGCCGCGCGGACGTAGCGCTTGGTGAGCTGACCATCGTGCTCGTACGCCTCGTCCGGCAGGCCGGGTACGGCGCCGAGGCGCAGGGCGTCGGGCGCGCGGACGCAGTCGAGGGCGATGACGTTCAGGGCGTCGAGACGCTCCTCGTCGGGCCAGGCGTCGGCCGTGCCGTCGACGATCCGCTCGTGGCGGCCGGCGAGCTGTTCGAGCACCCGCATCCGGCTGCCGCCGTACCCCTTCTCCCGCAGCAGGGCCGCGACCTGCCCGGGAGTGTGACGGCTGGAGCTGAGGACCAGCAGCCGCCGCCCGTCGTGCAGGGCGGCGGTGAGCGAGGCGAGCGGCCTGCCGACCAGGGTGACCGTCTCGACGGCCTCCAGGGCCCAGCCGAGGCGGGCGCAGGCGTACGAGACGGAGGACGGGTGGGGCAGCACGTGCAGCCGGTCCGCGCCGATCGTCTCGGCGAGGGTGCGGCCGATCCCGTAGAACATCGGGTCGCCGCTGGCGAGGACCGCGATGCGCCGGCCCTCGTACGCGGCGAACAGTCCGGGGACGGCGGGACGCAGCGGGGAGGGCCAGGTGATCCGCTCACCGGGGCACTCGGCCGGGGGCAGCAGGTCCAGCTGGCGGGGGCCGCCGATCAGGACGTCGGCGGTACGCAGGGTCCGGCGGGAGTTCTCGGGGAGTCCGTCCCAGCCGTCCGCGCCGATTCCGACGACCGATATCGCAGGCAGGGGAACGGTGCTCACGTCGGCGAACTCTACGGGAGCCCTGAGCAGGCCTTACTTCTGGGCGTTCTGTCCGACGTAGAAGAGGAGCCAGACGAAGCCGGCGAACGCGTGCGTCGCGAAGACGTAGACGAAGACGCGGAGCATGACGCCCCGCTCTTTCCAGCGTTCGGTGTCGGTCACGGCCCCCAGCGTACGGCCGGAATAGGACGAAGGGGTGCGTGGTTGAGGCAGATAGTTTAAGCTTCAATCAATATCGACCAGCAAGGCTCCGTCCGAACCGGCCGAATGGCCGGCCCGCGAGGCCCCGCGAGAGGTGAGCACGATGCAGTTCGGGATCTTCACCGTCGGCGACGTCACGACCGACCCCACCACCGGCCGCACCCCCACCGAGCACGAGCGGATCAAGAACACCGTCGCCATCGCGCTCAAGGCGGAGGAGGTAGGGCTCGACGTCTTCGCGACCGGTGAGCACCACAACCCGCCGTTCGTGCCGTCCTCCCCGACGACGCTCCTCGGGCACATCGCGGCCCGGACCGA